>NZ_JBVJKF010000014.1:0-148157 GCF_055585365.1 Streptomyces sp. NPDC053432 | reverse complement strand
AAGTTGGGGGGAGGAGGTATGGAATTCAGAAAGGGGATCTCTACGCACACGGCTTCCCGCCCCCCCCCCCCCCCCCCCCGGCCCCCCCCCCCCACGCCCGTTTCCGTGCGGCCGTCAGGGCCGTGGGACGCTCACGGGGGCCTCATTCCGTCTTCGGGGTGATCCTGGCCGGGCCGGCCGCCGGGTCGGAGCGCAGCTTGTCGTGGAGGGCCTTGCTCTCGTCCGTGAGCTGCTGGGGCCCGCTGTGCGGGGGCACGCCGGAGACGTTCGCCCCGGGGGCGTTCGGCGGCTCGTACTTGGTGGGCGCGGTCGCGGTCGTGTACGCGGTGGCCGCGGCGATCACCACGGCCACCGCGTACACGGCGCGCGTCCGCAGCCGGGTGCGCCGCTCGCCCGACTTCCGTACGGCGGCGGCCGGGCGCGGGTCGAGCGCCACGGCCGGCTTCAGCGCGGTGAACCTGTCGCGCAGCAGCGCGGACTGCTTCTCGGGTGCCGCCGCGGCCAGCGCGGGGATCCGCGAGGCGAGCGTGGCGTGCGCGTGCAGCAGCCGGTTGCCGGCGGTGGGGGTGCTGGCCTCCGTCTCGGCGGCGGTGTCGGGCAGGTCGAGTCCCACGCCGTCGTAGAGCAGCACCGTACGGCGGTGGTTGGGGGGCAGCGCGAGCATGGCGTCGAGGAGGATCCGGTCGGCGGGCTCGGCGGGCGGCTTGTCGGGATGCCGGTGGGCGCGGCGGAGCTGGTGCCAGGGGGAGAGCGCGTACTCGTAGGTGGCCGCGCGCAACCAGCCCACCGGGTCCGGGTCGGTCGCGACCTCGGGCCAGCGGTCCCAGGCCAGCTGGAAGGCCCGGTCGACGGCCTCCAGGGCGAGGCCCCGGCGGCCGGTGAGGAGGTAGGCCTGCCGGGCGAGGGCGGCGGCGGCGTGGGCGTGGAGGGCGTCGAAGTCGTCGACGGGCAGGCGTTGCCCCACGGGGTGCGGGTCGCTCTCGTCGGCTGCCTGCGTGGTGCCCGCCGCCGTGGGTTCGTCGCCGCCGTCCGCCGGTGCCGACGCTGCCGCGGGGCCGGGTGACGCCGCCTCGGGCGGTGAGGGCGGCGTGGGCGGTGAGGGCGGCGTGGCCGGTGCGGGCGGGTGATCGGGTTCGGCCGCTGCCTGCGGCGCCTCGGCGGGAGCCGGCCGGACGGGTGCGTCGGGCCCGGGCCCGGGCCCCGGCGCTGCCGCGGGTGGCGGCGGGACGGTTGGGTGCGGCGCGGCCGCAAGGCCGGCAGCGGTGGTCCCGTCCGTCCGCGGGGCGCCCGCGGCCGCAGGCTCGGAGGATGCGGCCGCCGGAGGTGCCGGCGCACCGGCCGGGGACACGGGGGCGGGTGACGGCGCGTCGGCCGCATCCGGGGCGGCGCCTGACGGGCCCGCGGAGTCCTCCGTCGGCGCGGAGGCCGGTCCTCGGTCCGGCCGTGCCGGGTGGACGGCGGTTCGGTCGGCCGCCACCTTCGCCCGGCCGCCGTCATCGGCACTGGCGGAGGGCCGTACGGGCTCCTCCGGGGTGCGTGCCGCGGCGACGGGGGGCGCGGGTGACCCGGTGTCAGGGCCCGGCAGGGCCGCCTCAGGCGCCGCGGGCGTGTCCGCGCGCGCGGAAGCCGCCGCGGAAGCCGTTTCGGGCGAACGGGTCCGGAGGCGGGTCAGAAAGCGGGCGTACACCTCCAGTTTGCGGCCCCGCGGGGCCGTGCGGCCGGTCTCCCAGGAGCGGACCGTGGTCGGAGTGACGCCCACCGCCGCCGCGACCTCATCGTGCGTCAGCTCCGCCGCTTCGCGCAGTCTGCGGCGCTCCTTCGGGGACGGGAGGCTCCGCTCCGCGTCGGATGCGGAGGTCATATCGACGCTTTGTGTCATGCCACACTCCCCGCGACCTGACCGCTCTGGGCGAAAAAGTACATAAACGTATATTGAGCGACACAACGGGCATTCGCCTGTTACGCACTCATAGCGCGTGTCGAAGGCACCATGGCGGGGTGACCCAAGTGACCGAACGCGGGACCCCGTTGCCGACGGCCCCGCGAACCGGCCGGCGTCGCCGTTCACCGGCCGCCGCCGCATGCGTGATCGGCGGCGCCGTGGCCGCCGGGCTCGGGCTCGGCTTCCTCGCCGTGCTCGTCATCGTCCTGTGGATCAGCTCCCCCTACCCCGACAGCGGCCCCGGCGGCGCGCTTCACCTCGCCGCCGGCCTGTGGCTGCTCGCGCACGGTACGGAGCTGGTCCGGTACGACACCCTGTCCGGCGTGCCCGCGCCCGTCGGGGTGACTCCGCTGCTGCTCGTCGCGCTGCCCGTGCTGCTGATGCGGCGCGCCGCCCGGCTGGGGAGCGCCTCCGAGGAGGGCGGCGAGGAGGTGCTGCCCGCCGCCGCCGTGTTCTCCGCCGTGCTCTGCGGGTACCTCGCGGTCGGCGCCCTCGCCACGGTGTACGCCGCCGGAGGGCCGATGCCCGCCGACCCGCTCAGCGCGGCCTGGCACGTGCCACTGGTCGCCGTGCTCGCGGCGGCCGGCGGGGTCTGGGCCGCGCGGGGGCGCCCGGACGGGTCGCTGCCATCCTGGGTGCCCGGGGGCGTACGGAGGGCCGTCGCGCGCCCCCGGTACGCGCTGGCGCTCCGTGCCGGGGCGGGCGGGGCACTGGTGCTGCTGGGCGGTGGGGCACTGCTGGTCGGCGTCTCGCTCGCGTGGCACGGGGCCGAGGCGCAGGGGTCGTTCCTGGCGCTGACCGGGGTGTGGTCGGGGCGGTTCGCGGTGCTGCTGCTGGCGGTCGCGCTGATCCCGAACGCGGTGGTCTGGGCGGCGGCCTACGCGCTCGGGCCCGGCTTCGCCCTCGGCGCCGGTGCGAACGCCACCCCGCTCGGCTTCGCCGGGTCGCCCTCGCTGCCGCGGTTCCCGCTGCTGGCCGCGCTCCCGCCCGAAGGACCCGGGACCCCGCTGACCTGGGCGGCCGTCGGGGTGCCGGTGGCGGCCGGGCTGGCGGTGGGGTGGTTCGCGGTACGCCGGGCGCGCGACGTCTCGTACGGGGAGACGGCGTTCACGGCGGGCCTGGGGGCGGTGGTGTGCGGACTGGTCATGGCCGGTCTGGCGGCCGCCGCGGCCGGGCCGATGGGGTCGCGGCAGCTCGCGGAGTTCGGGCCGGTGTGGTGGGCGGTGGGGGCGGCGGCCGTCGCCTGGACCCTGCCGGGGGTGGGAGTGGCCGTGGCGGTGCACGCGTGGCGGAACCGGCCGGTTCCCGTGGCGGCCGACGCCTGGCACGACAGCGGGGTGCGGGAGCTGCGGTGGGAGGCCTTGAGGACCGCCGCCGGTGGTCTGATCCCGGACATCTCGGCGCCGCCGGTGCCTCCTGCCGCGGCTCCGGCGCCGGCTCCTGTTGCGGACCCGGCCGCTGCCCCGGTCCGGGCGTTGACCGTGGTGTCGGCGGTCGGGCCGGAGCTCACCGTGCCGGTGGCTGCGCCTGTGGCTGCGCCTGTGGCTGCGCCGGAGCCGCCGTTGGTGCCGCCGGTGGCCGGTGCCCGGGTGCTGGCCCGGCGCAAGCCGTCGCCGTAGCGCCACTCCCGGGGCTCCGCCCCCGGACCCCCGCGCCTCAAACGCCGGCGGGGCTGAACGCGCCGCCGGGTGGCTACTGGCGGACCTTCAGGACGTCGCCCACCACGTTGTCCGGGAGGAGGGTGTTGCACTGGAGTTCCGCGGACTGGGTGAGGGCGTCGTCGCGGCAGACGTAGAAGTCCTTGTACGCCAGCTGCACCGCGTACGAGCTCATCGCCAGCAGGATCGCCAGGGAGGCCGTGACCAGGCCGCTCACCGCCGCCGTGCGCTGCGGGCGGGCCGCCGGGCCGAGGGCCGCCAGGCCGCCGGGCTCCTGGGGCCGGTCCGGGTCGGCCGTCGTCGGGGCGGCCGGGCGGCCGCGCAGGGCGCTGATGCCCCAGTAGACGGCCAGCGCGCCCAGCAGCAGGCCGACCGAGGGGATGCCGAAGATGCCGAAGAAGAAGCCCCACATACCGGCCAGCAGCGCGTACCGCGCCCGCCGCTGGATCGGGTCCGTAGGGTCCCAGCGGACCGGTCCTCCCTGACCGTCCGCGTTCCCCGGGTCCTCGCCCGGCCCCTGGCCCGGCCCGCCGCCGGCACCGGCGCGCGGCTGCCACGGCTGGTCCGGGCGGCCCTCCGGCGGAGCCGCGAACGGGTTGTCGTCGGCGGAGGGGGAGGGCGGCGAGGAAGGGGTGGAGGGGGTGGAGGAGTCGGGCTGGCGGCGGTCCGGCATCGGGTGCGTTTCTTCCCCTGTGTCAAGGACGTCAGGGCGACGTCGAGGCGTGTACGCCTGACGCTACCGCCCGGCCGTCCCCCCGTCCCTCGGGGGCCGTCCGGTGTGCCGGTATCGTTGCAGGCGGTCGGTGGCTTCGTATGGTTCCCCGTATATCGGTACCCCGAAGTTTCGTATGACCGCACAAGACGAACACCGCAATTCCGCGAGAAAGGGCCTCCCATGGCCGCCTCCCGCCTGGTCGTGCTGGTCTCCGGTTCCGGCACCAACCTCCAGGCCCTGCTCGACGCCATCGACGCCCACCCCGGCGGACCCGAGGGCTTCGGTGCCGAAGTCGTCGCCGTGGGGGCCGACCGAGAGAACATCGTGGGCCTGGAACGGGCCGAGAAGGCCGGGATCCCCACCTTCGTGTGCCCGGTCAAGGCCCACGGGAGCCGCGAGGAGTGGGACGCCGCGCTCACCGAGGCGACCGACGCGTACGCCCCGGACCTCGTGGTGTCCGCCGGGTTCATGAAGATCGTGGGCAAGGCGTTCCTCGACCGCTTCGGCGGCCGGTTCATCAACACCCACCCCGCCCTCCTCCCCGCCTTCCCCGGTGCGCACGGCGTACGGGACGCGCTCGCCTACGGCGCGAAGGTCACCGGCTGCACGGTCCACTTCGTGGACAGCGGCGTGGACACCGGTCCGATCATCGCCCAGGGTGTGGTCGAGGTGCGGGACGAGGACGACGAAGCCGCTCTCCATGAGCGCATCAAGGAAGTCGAGCGCCAGCTGCTCGTCGATGTCGTGGGGCGCCTGGCCCGGCACGGCTACCGCATTGAGGGACGAAAGGTAACGATCCAGTGACCGCCGCAGACACCGCAGCGAGCAACGACCCGACCACGAACCAGCGGCCGATCAGGCGTGCGCTCATCAGCGTCTACGACAAGACGGGACTGGAAGACCTGGCCCGCGGCCTGCACGAGGCGGGCGTCGCGCTCGTCTCCACCGGCTCGACCGCCTCGAAGATCGCCGCCGCCGGAGTGCCCGTCACCA
The DNA here is from genome assembly GCF_055585365.1 of Streptomyces sp. NPDC053432. Taxonomy (NCBI): domain Bacteria; kingdom Bacillati; phylum Actinomycetota; class Actinomycetes; order Kitasatosporales; family Streptomycetaceae; genus Streptomyces; species Streptomyces sp. NPDC053432. Next base: position 142,849 of record NZ_JBVJKF010000014.1, on the reverse strand, counting down.
AGGTCGAGGAGCTCACCGGCTTCCCCGAGTGCCTGGACGGCCGCGTCAAGACCCTGCACCCGCGCGTGCACGCCGGCATCCTCGCCGACCTGCGCCTGGAGGATCACCGCAACCAGCTCGCCGAGCTGGGCGTGGAGCCCTTCGACCTGGTCGTCGTCAACCTGTACCCCTTCCTGGCCACCGTCCAGTCGGGTGCCACCCCGGACGAGTGCGTGGAGCAGATCGACATCGGCGGTCCGTCGATGGTCCGCGCCGCCGCCAAGAACCACCCGTCGGTCGCGGTCGTCACCAGCCCGGCCCGCTACGCCGACGTGATCGCGGCCGCCCAGGGCGGCGGCTTCGACCTCACCGCCCGCAAGCGGCTCGCGGCCGAGGCCTTCCAGCACACCGCCGCCTACGACGTGGCCGTGGCCTCCTGGTTCACGAACGCGTACGCGCCGGAGGAGGACGCCGTCCTGCCCGAGTTCCTCGCGGGAGCCTGGGAGCGCAAGTCGACCCTCCGCTACGGCGAGAACCCGCACCAGGCGGCCGCCCTCTACACGGACGGTCAGCCGGGCGGCCTCGCCAACGCCGAGCAGCTGCACGGCAAGGAGATGTCCTTCAACAACTACGTGGACACCGAGGCCGCCCGCCGCGCCGCCTACGACCACGAAGAGCCCTGCGTCGCGATCATCAAGCACGCCAACCCGTGCGGCATCGCCGTGGACCGGGCGGACGTCGCCGCGGCCCACCGCAAGGCGCACGCCTGCGACCCGCTGTCGGCGTTCGGCGGCGTCATCGCCGTCAACCGCCCGGTGACCGTCGAGCTCGCCGAGCAGGTCGCGGAGATCTTCACCGAGGTCATCGCCGCCCCCGCCTACGAGGACGGCGCGGTCGAGATCCTGGCCAGGAAGAAGAACATCCGCGTGCTCAAGGTCGACGGCACCCCGCACCAGCCGGGCGACCTGAAGCCGATCTCCGGCGGGGCGCTGCTCCAGCAGTCCGACGTCTTCCAGGCGGAAGGTGACGACCCGGCCAACTGGACCCTCGCCACCGGCGACGCCCTGTCCGCCGAGGAGCTCGCCGAGCTGGCCTTCGCGTGGAAGGCCTGCCGGGCCGTCAAGTCCAACGCCATCCTGCTCGCCAAGGACGGCGCCTCGGTCGGTGTCGGCATGGGCCAGGTCAACCGCGTCGACTCGGCGAAGCTGGCCGTCGAGCGGGCGGGCGCCGAGCGCGCGCAGGGCTCGTACGCCGCCTCCGACGCTTTCTTCCCCTTCCCGGACGGGCTGGAGATCCTCACGGCCGCGGGCATCAAGGCCGTGGTCCAGCCGGGCGGTTCGGTCCGTGACGAGCAGGTGATCGAGGCTGCGAAGAAGGCCGGCGTGACGATGTACTTCACCGGCACCCGCCACTTCTTCCACTGAGACCCGGGGCTCCGGCCCCACAACGGCGAAGGCCGCGACCCGCAGTGCGGGTCGCGGCCTTCGCCGTGACGTGGGACGTGCCGGCCGGGCTCAGTAGCGCGGGCGCTTGAACCAGGCGGCGCCGTCGGCGGTGACCACCGAGGCGAGGATGATGCCGCCGAGGGCGAGGCCCACCAGGCCACCCGCGACACCGCCGCCGCCGGCGGCGGAGGAGTTGGCGAAGTTGCTGAGACCGCCCAGGATGGACAGCGAGGCGTAGATGATCGTCGTGATGCGGATGCCGTTGCCGCCCTTGGCGAACTTGGCGCCGAGGAAGATGGCCAGGCCGCCCAGAGCGAAGAAGAGCAGGGCGACGACCACGAGGATGGCGCCGACGGCGTCACCGCTGCTGCTCGAGGTGGAGCCCGAAACCGCCGCGCCGCCGAGGCCCATGACGAGGCCGCCGATGATCTGCAGGCCGCCGACGATGAAGAGCAGCACGCGCGAGGTCTTCAGCAGACCCGGCATCTGCATCGGCATGCCGGGGTAGCCGCCGGGGCCGGCCGGGTAGCCCATGGGCGCCTGCTGCTGCGGGTAGGCGTAACCACCCTGCGGCGGGACGCCCTGAGGGGCCTGCTGCGGGTAGCCGTAGCCGGGCTGGCCCTGCGGGGGCTGCTGTCCGTACGGGTTGTTCGGGTCGCCGAAGCTCATTTGGGGTGTTCCTCCGTGGAAGTGCGGGGACGCACGGCAAACGCGCGGAGGAATTCTGCATCTTTGCGGTCCGCCCCCCGGCCCTGCCCGCGGCACTCTTTCCATGCATCGTCGTGGGACACGCAAGTACTTGTCCAGTTGGTTGCAATGAGCCCTGTCACTTGTTGTGCAAGTGCAATGAACGGCGTGCAGCGGGGAACGCCCCGCGGGCACCGTGACTGGAACCGGGGGCACTCCATCCGGGAGGATGGGAGCATGACCGCCCAGATTCTCGATGGCAAGGCCACCGCGGCCGCGATCAAGTCCGAACTGACCGCCCGCGTGGCGGCCCTGAAGGCCCGGGGCACCACCCCCGGCCTCGGCACCCTGCTGGTCGGCGACGATCCGGGCAGCCGCTGGTACGTCAACGGCAAGCACCGGGACTGCGCCGAGGTCGGCATCGCCTCCATCCAGCGCGAACTGCCCGAGACGGCCTCCCAGGAGGACATCGAGGCGGTCGTACGGGAGCTCAACGACAACCCGGAGTGCACGGGCTACATCGTCCAACTCCCGCTCCCCAAGGGCATCGACACCAACCGGGTCCTGGAGCTGATGGATCCGCTCAAGGACGCCGACGGCCTGCACCCCATGTCGCTGGGCCGGCTGGTGCTCAACGAGCCGGGGCCGCTGCCCTGCACCCCGTACGGCATCGTCGAGCTGCTGCGCCACCACGACGTCGAGATCAACGGCGCCCACGTGGTGGTCCTCGGCCGCGGCATCACCGTCGGGCGTTCCATCGGCCTGCTGCTGACCCGCAAGTCCGAGAACGCCACCGTGACGCTCTGCCACACCGGTACGCGCGACCTGTCCGGGCTGCTGCGCCAGGCCGACATCATCGTCGCGGCGGCCGGCGTCCCGCACCTGGTCAAGCCGGAGGACGTGAAGCCGGGTGCGGCCGTGCTCGACGTGGGCGTCAGCCGCGACGAGAACGGGAAGATCGTCGGTGACGTGCACCCGGGCGTCGCCGAGGTGGCGGCATGGATCTCCCCGAACCCGGGCGGAGTCGGCCCCATGACCCGCGCCCAGCTGCTGGTCAACGTCGTCGAGGCGGCGGAACGGGGCACCAGTGCAGGCTGAACCCGACGCGGAGCAGGCGGCCGGGGCACGGCCGGCGGGCTCCCGCCGCTTCCCGTCCGTCACCCGGGACACCGCCCGCCCCGAGGGGAGCGGCCGCGCCGTGCCCGGCGCGGTGTCCACGCCCGCCCGCCAGTGGCCGATGCTCAGCGTGCTCACCGCGACCGCGGTGGGCCTGCTGGCCACGGCGCTGGGGCATCCGCGCTTCGGCACCCTGGTGATCGGCATCGCCCTGATCGCGGCCTCGGCCCTGCGGCGGCTGCTGCCCTCGGTGGGGATGCTCGCGGTGCGCTCCCGGTTCACGGACATGGTCACGTACGGGCTGCTGGGCGTGGCGATCACGCTGCTCGCGCTGGTCATAGAGCCCAAACCGTGGCTGGACGTGCCGTTCCTGGAGGACGCGGTCCGCTTCACCGTGCGCTGACACCCCCGGAAGGGAGGTGCGGCAATAGCCCGAAAGGGTCGAGATGCAGGGCGGAAACCGCCCTCCCGCCTTCGAACCCTCCGGTCCGTGTGCCGTGCACCACAGGGACCGGGGGATCGAGCCGCTCCAAGGTCGGATAGCCTGACGGCGGATGTCTCTTCACATCAAGATTCACTGGGAAGCGGCGTCCTCCAGCACATGGGGCGGGACGCCCCAACCGCCAGCTGTCTAACGGAGAAGGCCATGACCCGCACTCCCGTGAATGTCACCGTCACCGGCGCCGCCGGCCAGATCGGCTACGCGCTGCTCTTCCGCATCGCGTCCGGCCACCTGCTCGGCGCGGACGTGCCGGTCAAGCTCCGCCTCCTGGAGATCCCCCAGGGCATGAAGGCCGCCGAGGGCACCGCCATGGAGCTCGACGACTGCGCCTTCCCGCTCCTCAAGGGCATCGACATCTTCGACGACCCGAACCAGGGCTTCGCCGGCGCCAACGTCGCCCTCCTCGTGGGCGCCCGCCCGCGCACCAAGGGCATGGAGCGCGGTGACCTGCTCTCCGCCAACGGCGGCATCTTCAAGCCGCAGGGCAAGGCCATCAACGACAACGCGGCGGACGACATCAAGGTCCTCGTCGTCGGCAACCCGGCCAACACCAACGCGCTCATCGCGCAGGCCGCCGCCCCGGACGTCCCGGCCGAGCGCTTCACCGCGATGACCCGCCTGGACCACAACCGCGCGATCACGCAGCTGGCCCAGAAGACCGGCTCCGACGTCACCGACATCAAGCGCCTCACCATCTGGGGCAACCACTCGGCGACGCAGTACCCCGACATCTTCCACGCGGAGATCGCCGGCAAGAACGCCGCCGAGGTCGTGAACGACCAGGCGTGGCTGGCCGACACCTTCATCCCGACCGTCGCCAAGCGCGGCGCCGCGATCATCGACGCCCGTGGCGCCTCCTCGGCCGCCTCGGCCGCCAACGCCGCCATCGACCACGTCCACACCTGGGTCAACGGCACCGCCGCGGGCGACTGGACCTCGATGGGCATCCCGTCCGACGGCTCCTACGGCGTTCCGGAGGGCATCATCTCCTCCTTCCCCGTCACCACCAAGGACGGCAAGTACGAGATCGTCCAGGGCCTGGACATCAACGAGTTCTCCCGTGCGCGCATCGACGCGTCCGTGGCGGAGCTCGTCGAGGAGCGCGACGCGGTGCGCGAGCTCGGCCTGATCTGATCCACCTGCTTCACCAGAACGCCCCGGCGGGCCCGCCCGCCGGGGCGTTCTGGCGTGATCACGCCTGTTCCCGGCACCGCAGGTGGCCTAATTTGGGCCGGTGACCCCGCCCGCCCTGCCCGCCAGGCCACCCGTTGACCCGGCCGCCAGCGAGGCGGGGCGGCTGCTGTGCGCGGGAACCTACCTCGACCGGGGCTTCCGCGACCGGGTCATCGACGAGCTGTACGTCCACTCCGAACGCGTCGTCGCGCCGTCCTACGGTTTCGACGCCGCCCGCGTCCTGGCCCACGCGCTGCGCGCCCGCCGCCTCGAACTGGGATGGTCCACCCTCGTACTCGCCCTGTGGACGCTCGCGCTCCCGCTGGTCGACCCGATGATCGTCCTCGTCGTCCCGTGCCTGGCCCTGAGCCTGTCCGGGTGGCTCGTCGGCAAGGCGGCCGGCAGCGCCACCTGGTACGGGCCCGCGCTCCTGCTGCGCTTCGCCGCCCGGCTGGTCCTCTTCCTGGTGCTGGTGGCCCTCGCCGCCCCCGGGCTCGTGCCGTGGCTGCCCGCCGCCGGGACCGGCACGTACGCCGGGGCCGGGGAACTGCTCCCGGTCGGGGTGGCCCTCGCCGTGATCGGGTACGCCGCCGAGCGCAGGCACGCCCACGTGGCGAGGATCCTCACGAGGGAGCTCTCCCGACGGCACTACGGACAGGTCGGGGAAGACCCGGCCGAGCACTTCGTCGGGCCGCGCTTCGCCCGGATCCGGGATCTCATCCGCGCGGAGCAGCACGATCCGCTCATCCTCTACAGCGTCACGAACCCGATGTGCGGGGCGGGTCAGCCGTTCCGCCCCTGGAGCCTGTCCGGCCTGGAACTGCGGCCGCGCACCGATCTGCCCGCCGGCCGGCGGCCCGTACCGCTGGACAACCGCCAGGTGCTGGAATCGATCGTGGCGGGACTGGTGGAGCTGCGTGTCCCCGGCCCCAAGGACACCCCGCAGGCCGAGGACGCGGTCCTGGACCGGCTGCGCGAGCTGGTGGTCGAGGAGTGCGTCTTCCTGCCCGCACTCGGATTGTCCCACCGCTCGGCGTCGCCGCGCGGGCCGTTGGAGTTCGCCGAGCACCGCCGCGTGGCGATGGAGGAGGGCGGCGAGAGGCGGCGGCACTACCTGCGCATACGGGTGGGCGCATGGGACGAGGACCTGGTCCTCACCGTCTTCGTACGCGTCCACACCCATGGCGGCATGCTGATGGTGGAGGTGGCACCGCACGTGCTGCTGCCGGTCCGCAGCCTCTTCCAGTCCGCCGACGGGATCCCCGCGCGGCGCGGGAACACACCCGTGATCACCCGCATCCTGCACACGCTGGCGCGGGCACCGCTCTCCCTCGGCGACGCGCTGGCGCTGCTCCTGCGGGCGCAGGGGAGCACCTGGCGACTCGTCACCGCGGATCCGGAGGAACTGGAGAGACCGATCGGCCCCGAGGTGTCCGTACGCGAACTCGGCTCCGAGACGAAGTCCTCGATCTTCCACGACATGGACGTCGACCGTTTCCTGAAGGCCATCCAGGAACGGGTGGTCGGCGGCGTCAGCCGGGCGCTGCACGAAGCCGGCTGGCAGACGCAGGAGTTCGACCGGCAGACCGTCCGGGTGGAGCAGGCGGTGTTCATCCAGTCCGTCAGCAACAGTTCCTTCGGCATCGGCGGAACCAGCTACAACGCCACTGTCAACCAACAAGGGGACAAGGGGGCAGGCCATGGCGCCTGACGAACAGCAGCACACCCCGGCCGTGCGGATCGGCCGCATCGACCGCAGCAGCTTCAGCATCGGCGGCAGCGGCAACCGCAACAGCGTGACCAACCACGAAGGCGCGGACGCCTACGAGGAACTGCGCACCGCCATCGGCGAACTGCGCGCCGACCTCGCCCGGCTCACCCCGCGCGCCGAGATCGAGGTACTGGACGCCGAGCTGGTGGAGGCGGAGAACGAGCTGGAGGCCTCGGGCAGTGCGGCCCCCGCCCGGCTGACCCGGGTGCGGGACGCGCTGGCCTCGGCGGGCGGGATCGTCGAGCTGCTGGCCTCTGCGGGCACCGTCCTGGGGTCGGTCACCCAGCTGCTGGGCGGCTGAGGCGCGGAGCCGGCGTGGCGCGGACCCCCGTACCGCGCCCGCCGGCGGCTCGTCAGGCCTTGGCGTCGTACATGCCCGGCCGGTAGTGGCCCGGTGCCAGGCGGGTGGTGACGCCGATGCGGTTCCAGACGTTGATCGTCGCGATGACGGCGATCAGCTGGGCCAGCTCCTTCTCCTCGAAGTGCTTGGCGGCCTTCTCGTAGACCTCGTCGGGCACGAACCCGTCGGTCAGCACGGTGACGGCCTCGGTGAGCTCGATCGCGGCGAGCTCCTTCTCGGTGTAGAAGTGCCGCGACTCCTCCCAGGCGGCCAGCAGCACGATCCGCTCGATGCTCTCACCGGCGGCGACGGCGTCCTTCGTGTGCATGTCGAGGCAGAAGGCGCAGTGGTTGAGCTGCGAGGCCCGGATCTTGACGAGTTCGACCAGGGCCGGGTCGAGGCCCTTCTTGGAGGCGGTCTCCAGGGCCAGGACGGCCTTGTAGACCTCGGGGGCGGCCTTGGCCATCTGCATGCGGGGGGTGTGCTCGTGTGCGTTCCGTGTCTCCGTCATGTGATCGACACTAGGGGCCGGGCGGCCCGGAGATATGGTCCATGTCCATGACGGATTCGTGGGCCACTTTCGGCGCCGACCTGCATCTGGACCTCTCCGCCGGGCGCGGCCTGCGGGCCGGTCTCACCGAGGCGCTGCGCGAGGCCGCGCGCAGCGGGCGGCTGGCGGCCGGGACGCGGCTGCCGTCCTCGCGGTCGCTCGCCGTCGACCTGGGCATCGCGCGGAACACGGTCGCGGAAGCGTACGCCGAGCTCGTCGCCGAGGGCTGGCTGACGGCCCGCCAGGGCTCCGGGACCAGGGTCGCCGAGCGGGCCAGGCCCCGCCGGACCCAGGCCGCGGGCACCGGCCGGGCCAGGCGTCCCGCGCGCGGCGGGCCCTCGTACGACCTCCAGCCCGGCTCCCCGGACCTGAGCGGCTTCCCGCGCGCCGCCTGGCTCTCGGCGGCCCGGCGCGCGCTGACGGACGCGCCGAACGCGGCCTTCGGGTACGCGGTCGAGACGCGCGGACGCATCGAACTGCGCGAGGCCCTCGCCGGGTACCTGGCGAGGGCGCGCGGGGTGTACGCGGACCCGGAACGGATCGTGCTGTGCGCCGGGTTCGTGCACGGACTGTCGCTGCTGGCCGGCGCGTTACGGGCGCGGCGGGTCCGGGAGGTGGCGGTGGAGGGGTACGGGCTGGACGTCCACCGGGACCTCCTGGTGCGGGCGGGCCTGCGGACGCGTCCGCTGGGCGTGGACGCGGAAGGGGCCCGTACGGGTGAACTCGGCGCGGGAGGGACCGGGGTGGGCGCGGTGCTGCTGACCCCCGCGCACCAGTTCCCGACCGGCGTCGCGCTGACCCCGGCCCGGCGGGCGGCCGCCGTGGACTGGGCCCGGACCACGGGCGGGCTGATCCTGGAGGACGACTACGACGGGGAGTTCCGGTACGACCGCCAGCCGGTCGGGGCGCTGCAGGGACTCGACCCCGACCGGGTCGTCTACCTGGGCACGGCCAGCAAGTCCCTCGCCCCGGGGCTGCGGATCGGCTGGCTGGTGCTCCCATCCGGCCTGGTGGACGAGGTCCTGGCCGTCAAGGGCGTGACCGACTGGACCTCCAGCGCGCTGGAGCAGCTCACGCTCGCGGAGTTCATCACCTCCGGGGCGTACGACCGGCACGTGCGGGGGATGCGGCTGCGGTACCGGCGGCGGCGGGACGAGCTGGTGGCGGCGGTGGCCGACCGGGTCGGCGTGTCGGGGATCGCGGCGGGGCTGCACGCGGTGCTGGACCTCCCGGAGGGGGTGACGGAACGCTCGGTTCTCCAGTCGGCGGCCTGGCACGACCTCGCGCTGGCCGGCCTGTCCCGCCACCGCCACCCGGAGGCGGACCTTCCGCCGCGGCCGGCGGTGGTCGTCGGCTACGGGACTCCGTCGGACAGTGCGTGGGCCCCTGCGCTGGCCGCGCTGTCGGCGGTGCTGCCGTAGGGCTCGTGCACGGGTGCGGCGCCGCTGTCGGGGGCGCTGCTCCCGAACCCCCGCGCCTCAAACGCCGGCGGGGCTGGTTTTGGCCGGGGGTTCCCCGAAGCGGGCCAGGGCCAGGGAGCCCGCGAGGGCGACGGCGAAGCCGGCCACCGCGAGCCACGTCAGCCCCTCGCGGGTACGGTCGCCGAGCCAGGCCACCCCCACCACCGCCGGGCCGATCGTCTCGCCCAGCACCATCCCGGCCGTCGCCGCCGTCACCGAGCCGCGTGCCAGCGCCGAGGTGAGGAGGAGGAACGCCGCGCCGCCGCCCAGCAGGAGGGCGTACAGCGCCGGGTTGAGCAGCTCCCGCAGGGAGAAGGAGTCGATCAGCCGCACCGACACCTCCACCACCCCGAAGCCCGTCCCCGAGGCCAGTCCCAGGACGAGCGCCCGCGGCCCGTCCGGGAGCCGCCCGGCCGCCGCGCCCACGGCCAGCACCGTCACCGACACCCCCAGCAGCCCCAGCTTCAGGGCCGGCGTCCCCTCCCCGGAGCCCTCCTCCCCGGAGGCGAGCCCCAGCATCAGCAGCCCCGCGCACACCACCCCCACCGCCAGCCACTCCGTCCGCGACAGCCGCACCTTCAGCAGCCGCGAGGCGACCACCGCCGTCACGGCGAGGCTCGCCGCCAGCGCGGCCCCCACCGTGTAGATGGGGATGTGCCGCAGCGCGATGATCTGCAGGACGAACCCGGCCGCGTCCAGTCCGAGGCCGGCCAGGTAGCGCCACTGGCGGACCGCCCGCAGCAGCAGCCCGGGGTCCACCCCGGAGCCCGTCCCGGGCTCCACGGCCCGCGCCGCCATCGCCTGCAGCACGGACGCCGTACCGAAGCAGACCGCCGCACCGAGCGCACAAACCATCCCAATCAGCACGAACTGACTCTAGGTCACAGTTTCTGCGACGGCCGGATTCCATCCCCCGGGGGCACCGCTCTACGCTGTCCCGACGAACGCAGGGTCCCAGGGGGAGCAGCAGACATGGACAGCAGCAACACCAACCGGCGCCGCATGCGCTCCGGCGCGGTCGCCCTCGGCGGTATGGGTCTGCTCGCGGCGACCCTCGTGGCCTGCGGCAGCAGCGACGAGCCGGACAAGCGCTGCGCGTCCCGTTCCACGCTGGAGCACCTCAACAGCAAGGAGTGCAAGAGCGGCGGCCGCGGCTCGTACTACTACGGCGGCCGCGTCTCCGCCGGCAAGGTCACGGGCGGCAGCTTCGACAAGTCCGCCGTCACCCGTGGCGGCATCGGCGGGCACAGCAGCTCCGGCTCCAGCGGCGGCTGACGAACACGGGACCAGGCAGGACCAGGCACATGAAGCGGCACACCATCGAGCCCCGCCCCGACTGGCAGAAGACCGTCGAGGAGCAGGGGCTGATCTACCCCCTCACCCGCTACCCCGACGACTCGCTGCGCCCCTACTGGGACGAGAGCGCGTACTACTCCTTCTCCCTCCCCGAGGTGGAGGCGCTGGAGAACGTCGTCGAGGAGCTGCACGCCATGTGCCTGGCGGCGGCCGCCCACATCGTCGACCACGACCGCTTCGCCGACCTCGGCATCACCGACCCGAAGCTCGCCGCGCTCATCGCCGACTCCTGGCGGCGCCGCGCCGAACAGCCCTCCCTCTACGGCCGCTTCGACCTGCGCTACGACGGCTCCGGCAGCCCCGCCAAGCTGCTGGAGTACAACGCCGACACCCCCACCTCCCTCGTGGAGGCGGCGAGCCCGCAGTGGTTCTGGATGGAGGAACGCTTCCCCGGCGCCGACCAGTGGAACTCCCTCCACGAGCGCCTCGTCGACGCCTGGCGCCGGCAGGCCGAGCTGCTGCCGCCCGGCGTGCTGCACTTCGCGCACTCCGAGACCGACGAGCTCGGCGAGGACCTGATGACGGTCGCCTACCTCCAGGAGACCGCCGAGCAGGCCGGCATAGACACCCACGCCCTGTCCGTCGAGCAGATCGGCTGGGACAGCCTCACCGGCCGGTTCGTGGACGACAAGCTCCGCTTCATCCGAGGCTGCTTCAAGCTCTACCCGTGGGAGTGGCTGGCCACGGACGAGTTCGGCCCGCAGGTCCTCGGCACGTACGACCTCGGCGGCGGCAGCGGCACCACCTGCTGGATCGAGCCGCTGTGGAAGATGCTGCTCTCCAACAAGGCGCTGCTCGCGATCCTCTGGGAGCTCTTCCCGGAGCACCCGAACCTGCTGCCCGCCTACCTCGACGGCCCCCGCGAACTCGCCGGCACCACCGGCTACGCCGCGAAGCCGCTGCTGGGCCGCGAGGGCGCCGGCGTCACCCTCCACGAGGCCGGCGGCGAGCCGTTCGCACCGGAACCGGACGAGCGGTACTGCTTCCAGGGCCTGGCCCCGCTCCCGGACTTCGACGGCAACCGGGTGGTGCTCGGCGCGTGGGTCGTCGAGGACGAGGCGGCGGGGCTCGGCATCCGCGAATCCGCGGGGCCGGTCACGGACGAGTACGCCCGCTTCCTGCCCCACGTCATCCTGTAGGGCGGGGCGTCAGGCCGAGAGCACCGACCTGAGCTGGTCGAGGCCCCAGTCCAGGTCCTCCTTGCTGATCACCAGCGGAGGTGCGATGCGGATCGTCGACCCGTGCGTGTCCTTCACCAGCACCCCCAGCTCCATCAGCTTCTCGGAGATGTCCCGGCCCGTCCCGCGCGAGGGCTCGATGTCGACGCCCGCCCACAGCCCGCGGCCGCGCACGGCGGTCACCGCGCCCCCGCCGACCAGCAGGTTCAGCTCCCGGTGCAGGTGGTCGCCGAGCTCGGCGGCGCGCTGCTGGTACTCGCCGGTGCGCAGCATCGCGATCACCTCCAGGGCGACGGCGCAGGCGAGCGGGTTCCCGCCGAAGGTCGAACCGTGCTCGCCCGGCTTGAACACCCCGAGCACCTCCCGGTCGGCGACGACGGCCGAGACCGGCACCACGCCGCCCCCGAGCGCCTTGCCGAGGACGTAGACGTCCGGGACGACGCCCTCGTGCTCGCAGGCGAAGGTCTTCCCGGTCCGGCCGAGGCCCGACTGGATCTCGTCCGCCATGAACAGGACGTTCCGCTCGCGCGTCAGGTCCCGTACGCCCCGGAGGTAACCGGCGGGAGGCACCAGGACCCCCGCCTCGCCCTGGATCGGCTCCAGCAGCACGGCGACGGTGTTCTCGGTGACGGCGTGCGCGAGCGCGGTGAGGTCCCCGTACGGGACGATCTCGAAGCCGGGGGTGTACGGGCCGAAGTGGTCCCGGGCTTCGTGGTCCGTGGAGAAGGAGACGATGGTGGTGGTGCGGCCGTGGAAGTTGTCGGCCGCGACCACGATCTTGGCGTGCCCGTCCGGAACGCCCTTGACCTCGTAACCCCACTTGCGCGCGGTCTTCACGGCCGTCTCCACCGCCTCGGCGCCCGTGTTCATGGGCAGCACCATGTCCTTGCCGCACAGGTCGGCGAGTTCGGTGCAGAAATCGGCGAACCGGGCGTGGTGGAAGGCGCGCGAGGTGAGCGTGACCCGCTCCAGCTGCGCGTGGGCGGCGTCGAGCAGCCGGCGGTGGCCGTGCCCGAAGTTGAGCGCCGAGTAGCCGGCGAGCATGTCGAGGTAGCGGCGGCCCTCCACGTCGGTCATCCACGCGCCTTCCGCGGAGGCGACGACGACGGGCAGCGGATGGTAGTTGTGCGCGCTGTGCGCGTCGGCGGAACGGATGGCATCAGCAGTTGTCGACACGGGGTCTCCGATCGTCCGTCAGGCCTGTGACGAGGGTGGCGTCACTTTCCATCCTCGCTCGTACGGCGGGCGGAGAAACCTTTCTCGTGGCGCGCCCGCTAAGCTGGGCGGCACGCACGGCGACTGGCGTACGGAGAACCAACTCCGGGGGAGTCGTGCGCGCACGACCGCAATCAGGGCCGCTCGCCTGGGCCTCGCGGGGACGAGACACGAAATCGACCCCGGAGGAGCCGCCATGAGCGCGAACCACCGTCATCCCGCCCTTCTCGCGACCGACCCCGAACTGGCGTCCTTCGTCGCGGCGGAGGAGACCCTGCAGGCCGAGACGCTGCGCCTGATCCCGAGCGAGAACTACGTCTCGGCGGCCGTCCTGGAAGCCTCCGGCACCGTCCTGCAGAACAAGTACAGCGAGGGCTACCCGGGCCGCCGCTACTACGAGGGCCAGCAGAACATCGACCGCGTCGAGGCGCTGGCGGTCGAGCGCGCCAAGGGCCTGTTCGGCGTGGACCACGCGAACGTGCAGCCGTACTCCGGCTCGCCGGCGAACCTGGCCGTGTACCTCGCCTTCGCGAAGCCCGGCGACACGGTGATGGGCATGGCCCTGCCGATGGGCGGGCACCTGACGCACGGCTGGGGCGTCTCGGCGACGGGCTCGTGGTTCCGCGGCGTGCAGTACGGGGTGCGGGCGGACGACGGGCGCATCGACTACGACGCGGTGCGCGAGCTGGCCCTCGCCGAGCGGCCGAAGATCCTCTTCTGCGGCGGCACCGCGCTGCCGCGCACGATCGACTTCGAGGCCTTCGCGTCGATCGCCGAGGAGGCGGGCTCGGTCCTGGTCGCCGACGTGGCGCACATCGCGGGCCTGATCGCGGGCGGCGCGCACCCGTCCCCGGCGGGGCACGTCGACGTGATCTCCACTACCACGCACAAGACGCTGCGGGGTCCGCGCGGCGCGATGCTGATGTGCCGGGAGGAGCACGCGAAGGCCATCGACAAGGCGGTCTTCCCGGGCCTGCAGGGCGGGCCGCACAACCAGACGACGGCCGGCATCGCGGTCGCCCTCCACGAGGCGGCGCAGCCGTCCTTCACGGCGTACGCCCACGCGGTCGTCGCCAACGCGAAGGCGCTGGCGGCGGCGCTGCTGGAGCGGGGCTTCGACCTGGTGTCGGGCGGCACCGACAACCACCTGATCCTGATGGACCTCACCTCCCGGGAGGTGCCGGGGAAGGTGGCGGCGAAGGCGCTGGACCGGGCGGGGATCGTGGTCAACTACAACACCGTCCCCTTCGACACGCGCAAGCCGTTCGATCCCTCGGGGATCCGGATCGGCACCCCGTCGCTGACGTCCCGGGGGCTGGGGGCCGAGCACATGCCGGTGGTCGCGGACTGGATCGCGCGGTCGGTCGACGCGGCGGCCAAGGGGGATGAGGCGGCGCTGGCCGTCGTCCGTGCGGAGGTCACCTCCCTCATGTCCGCGTACCCGGCCCCGGGCCTTCCCCTGTCCTGACCGGGCCGCCTCTGTTCGCCCGGGCTGAAGGAACGGGGCTCCGCCCCGGACCCCGCTCCTCAAACGCCGGAGGGGCTGGGGTTCCCCGGCGGGGCTGGATTCGGCTGCCCGGGCCGTTGGCTGCCGCCAGAACACGGCGCTCCGCGCCCGCGCCTCAAACGCCGGCGAGGCTGGGTCAACCCCGGCGGATCCAGCCTCGCCGGCGATTGAGGCGCGGGGTCCGGGGCGGAGCCCCGGGGGCTCCGCGCAGCGGAGGCGGTCTGGCCGGCTGTGGTCCCGCCAAGGGAAAGCGGTCGCTCGGCAGGGGTGGGATTCGGCCACCGCGCTACGGCCCGGTACCGGCAGCGGGACCGGCCTCCCGCGGGGGCCGGGCCGGTCGCGGCCCGGCGGCCGCGGAAGGTTCCGGACACCGGCGGGCCCGAGCCCGCCCCCGCACCTGAGAGAATGAAGCCATGGCTTCTGATCGTCCTCGCGCGCTCTCCGGCATCCAGCCCACCTCCGGTTCGTTCCACCTCGGGAACTACCTCGGAGCCATCCGCCAGTACGTCGCCCTGCAGGAGACGCACGACGCCTTCTACATGGTCGTCGACCTGCACGCGATCACCATGCCGCAGGACCCGGCGGCCCTGCGCGCGAACACCCGCCTCTCCGCCGCGCAGCTCCTCGCCGCCGGCCTGGACCCCGAGCGCTGCACGCTCTTCGTCCAGAGCCACGTGCCCGAGCACGCGCAGCTCGCCTGGGTCATGAACTGCATCACCGGCTTCGGCGAGGCCAGCCGGATGACCCAGTTCAAGGACAAGTCCGCCAAGGGCGGGGTCGGCAGCGCCAGCGTCGGCCTGTTCACGTACCCGATCCTCCAGGTCGCCGACATCCTGCTCTACCAGGCGAACTCCGTCCCCGTGGGCGAGGACCAGCGCCAGCACGTCGAGCTGACCCGCGACCTCGCGGAGCGCTTCAACCAGCGCTTCGGCCAGACCTTCACGCTCCCCGCCGCGCACATCGTCAAGGAGACCGCGAAGATCTACGACCTCCAGGACCCGTCGATCAAGATGTCGAAGTCGGCGTCCTCGCCCAAGGGCCTGATCAACCTCCTCGACGAGCCCAAGGTCACCGAGAAGAAGGTCAAGAGCGCGGTCACGGACACCGAGACCGAGATCCGCTACGACACCGAGAAGAAGCCCGGCGTCAGCAACCTGCTCACGATCTACTCCACCCTCACGGGCGAGACCGTCTCCGAGCTGGAGGCGAAGTACGAGGGCAAGGGCTACGGCGCGCTGAAGACCGACCTGGCCGGCGTGATGGTGGACTTCGTCACGCCGTTCAAGCAGCGCACGCAGGAGTACCTGGACGACCCGGAGACGCTGGACTCCATCCTGGCGAAGGGCGCGGAGAAGGCCCGGGCGGTCGCCGCCGAGACCCTCGCGCAGGCCTACGACCGCATCGGTTTCCTGCCCGCCAAGCACTGACGGGCACGCCCGGAAGACGGGCCTGGCGGTACAGGGGGTGCTGGCCGCACACTGGGGCGACAGCACGCATTCGACGACGGAGGAGACATACGTGGGGACCGTAACGCTCGGCGTTTCGATCGCGGTCCCGGAGCCGTACGGCAGCCAGCTCCAGGAGCTGCGCGCCGGCTTCGGGGACGCCGCCGCGCACGGTATTCCCACGCATGTCACCCTCGTGCCGCCCACCGAGGTGGAGGCCGACCGGCTGCCCGCGATCCGGGCCCACCTGGCTGAGGTCGCCCAGGCCTTCCGGGGCTTCCGGATGAGGCTGGCCGGGACGGGGACCTTCCGGCCCCTCTCGCCGGTCGTCTTCGTCCAGGTCGTGGAGGGCGCTGCGGGCTGCACCCGCCTCCAGGGGGAGGTCCGCGACCCCGGGGGCCCGCTCAGCCGCGAGCTGGCCTTCCCGTACCACCCGCACGTCACCGTCGCCCACGGGATCTCCGAGGAGGCGATGGACCTCGCGTTCAGCACGCTCGCCGACTACGCGGCGGAGTGGCTCTGCGAGGGCTTCGCCCTCTACGAGCAGGGCTCCGACGGAGTCTGGCGCAAGCTGCGTGAATACCCTTTCGGCACGGGCCCGACGGGAGTCCCGGCGCAGCCGGGCGCGCCCGCCGAAGCGGCCCGGGAGACCGTACGTCCTTCCTGACCGAGCGGCCGGCGGCCCAGCCGGACGGTGAGCCGGGCCCGGAACCGGATCTTCCGTAGGACCAGGGTGTGGAACGGATGAGTCGTGGGGCGAAAAGTCACAATCGACGACCGTAGTCCCCGGAACCGGCAATCCCGATTATTTCCGGCAGGCCAATTACGGTGACTTCATGGACTGGCTGACGAAACTCCCGGTGATCGGGCCGCTTGCGGTCCGTCTGACGCGGACGCACGCCTGGCGTTCGTACGATCGGCTCGACCGCGTCCACTGGACCCGGCTCGCCGCGGCGATCACCTTCCTCAGCTTCCTCGCGCTCTTCCCGCTGATCACCGTGGCCGCCGCGATCGGCGCGGCGCTGCTCAGCGAGGACCAGCTGGACCGGCTGGAAAAGAACCTCGCCCAGCAGGTCCCCGGGATCTCGGACCAGCTCGACATCGAGGGGCTCGTCGCGAACGCCGGCACGGTCGGTCTCGTCGCCGGCCTGATCCTCCTCCTCACCGGCATCGGCTGGGTGGGGGCGATGCGGGACTGCCTGCGCGCGGTGTGGGAGAAGGACGACGAGGACGAGGGCAACCCCGTCCTGCGCAAGGGCAAGGACGGGCTCGTCCTCCTCGGCCTCGGCGCCGTGGGCCTGGCCTCCGCCGCGGCCTCGATCTTCGGGGCCAGCGCGGTCGGCAAGTCCGCCGCGTGGCTCGGCATCCCGCAGCACGGCGCGGGCGGCGGGCTGCTGCGGGGCGCCGCGTTCGGGGTGGGCGTCGTGGCCGCCTTCCTGCTGCTGCTCTACGTCCTCACGCTGCTGCCCGGGGTGGAGCCGTCGCGCCGCCGCCTGGTCCAGGCGGCCCTGATCGGCGCGGTCGGCTTCGAGCTGCTGAAACTGCTGCTCAGCGGCTATATGCGAGGGGTCGCGGCGAAGAGCATGTACGGGGCCTTCGGCACGCCGATCGCCCTGCTGCTCTGGATCAACTTCACGGCGAAACTGCTGCTGTACTGCTCCGCCTGGACCGCCACCCGGGACGACGAGGGCGACGGTGACACCGCCGGCGGCGACGCCGACGGCGCCGCTACACCAGATCCTCGCCGCTCCCGCGACGACCGCGCGGCCAGCGCCGGTTGACGGCGTACGCACCGCCCGCCAGGAGGGCGATCACCCCGCCCGCCACGCCCAGTGCGGTGCCGACGCCGCCCGCGGAGTCACCGCCGGCCGCCGACGGGTCGCGATCGTGCGACTGGGCCGGGGACCCGTGCGGTGAGGTGTCCGCGCTCTTCGGCGGCACCAGCTCGCCCACCGGCTTGACCTTCCCCGCCGCCGCGAAACCCCAGTCGAAGAGCGCGGCCGTCTCCTCGTACACCGAGTTCGCCCCGCCGGCGCCCGGGTTCATCACCGTGACGAGCAGCTTGCGCGAGCCCTGCTGGGCGGCTCCGGTGAAGGTGGCGCCCGCCATCGTGGTGTTGCCGTTCTTCACCCCGGCGATGCCCTTGTAGGGGGAGATGCCGCCCGCGCCCGTCATCAGGCGGTTGGTGTTCTGGATCTCGAAGTACTCGCGCGGCTTCCCGGGCTCCTGCCTGCCGGGGAACTTGGCCTCGGCCGTGCCGCAGTACTCGCGGAAGTCCTGCTTCTGCAGCCCGGAGCGGGCGATGAGCGTGAGGTCGTACGCGCTCGACACCTGGTCGGGGGCGTCGTAACCGTCGGGGGACACGACGTGGGTGTCCAGCGCCTGCAGTTCCTCGGCATGCGCCTGCATGTCCTTGACGGTCTTCTCGATGCCGCCGTTCATCGCCGAGAGCACGTGCACGGCGTCGTTGCCCGAGCGCAGGAACACCCCGAGCCACAGGTCGTGGACGCTGTACTTGTGGTCCTCCTTCACCCCGACCAGGCTGCTGCCGGGGCCCACGCCGTCCATGTCCTTGTCGGTGACCTTGTGGACCTGGTCCTTGGGCAGACCGGGCAGCAGGGTGTCCGCGAAGAGCATCTTCATCGTGGAGGCCGGGGGGAGCCGCCAGTGCGCGTTGTTCGCCGCGAGGACCTCCCCGGACTCGGCGTCCGCCACGATCCAGGACCGGCCGGTGAGGCTCGTGGGCAGCGCGGGCGCCCCGGGGAGCAGGTTGACCTGGACCCCCGGCTGGCCGAGCAGCGTCCCGCCGACCGTGGACATCGACGCGGGCGGGGCCGCGGCCTGCGGCGCCTTGCCGGTCCCGCCCTTCCCGTCGGCCGGCGGCGACGGCGCGGCGTGCGCGGGGGCCATCAGCATCGAGGGGACGAGCAACGCGGGGACAATGACCGTCAGTGCGGTCTTCTTGGCGGACACGCAGGTGAAAGTACATCCCGATGAGCTCATCACCGTCACGGACCGGCCAAGTCGCCGCAACCTCCCCCGGGACAGCCCACCCCGGCGCGTCCGTCCTGGGGACGAATCCGATACTGAGGGCATGAAACTCAGCCGCACCGCGTCCTGGTTCCTGCTCTCCTTCGGCGTGTGGAGCTGGTTCATCTGGGTGTCTTTCGTCCGGAACCTGTGGAAGAACGGCAGTGGGCTGGCATTCGATGCGGCGGGTGACCCCACGGCCTACTTCTGGGTCCACCTGACGCTCGCGGTGACGTCCTTTCTCCTGGGGACGGCCGTCGGTGTGATCGGGTTGCGCGGGGTACTGGCACTGCGGCGCGCATCACGCACGGGAACGGACGGGGACCACTCCGCATGAAGATCGTGCTCTTCGCGCTGATCGCGCTGGCGGTCCTCGCGCTGCTGGTGCTGGTCCACCGCTGGCTGTGGATCCGGCTGGTGCGCGACACCACCGTCCCCGGAGGTCCGCCCCGGCGGGTCGGTACGGTCCTGTTCATCGCCCTGCCCCTCCTCTCTGTGGCCGCCCTGACCACGGGCCGCGGCGGAGCCCCGTTCCCGCTCCAGCAGGCGGTGGCCTGGCCGGGGTTCCTGTGGCTCGCGGTGCTCCTGTACCTGACCCTGACGATGCTGGTCGCGGAGCCGATCCGCGCGCTGTTGCTCCGCCGTGTGGCCCAGCGGCCTCCCACCGGGGAGGCACGGGGCTCCGCCCCGGACCCCGCGCCTCAAATGCCGGCGGGGCCGGATGGTGCCCCTGCGGCCCCCGCCGATGCCGGGTCGGGGGCGGAAGACCGCCCTGCGCGCACGGCCGAGGACGCGCGGCCGGCCGCCCCTGCGGCGAGCCCCGCCGCGGCCGCGGCCGCGACCCGGGCGGCGGTCGCCACCGCGCGCACGGCGTCGGCCGGCGGCGCCGCCGCTTCGGCGGCCGGCCCCGACGCGGGCGATGCGCAGGACTCGGTCCCGGTGGCCGTGCCCGCTGCCGGCGACTCGGCCCCCGAAACCGGCGTCGCCCCGGAGGCCGGCGGCTCGGCCCCCGAAACGGGCGTCGCCCCGGACGCCGGGGACGGCCCCGGGGCCGAGCTGCAGACGCGGCGGCGGTTCGTCGCGCGGGTGATCGGCGGGGCGGCCGCCGCCGTGGCCGTCGGGACGGTCGCGAACGGGGCGTACGGGGTGCTGCGCGGACCGGCCGTCAAACGGGTCCGGGTCCCCTTGGCCAAACTGCCCCGCGCCGCGCACGGCTTCCGGATCGCCGTCGTCAGCGACATCCACCTCGGGCCGATCCTCGGCCGCGCCCACACCCAGCGCATCGTCGACACCGTCAACCGCACCCAGCCCGACCTGATCGCCATCGTCGGCGACCTCGTCGACGGCGACGTCTCCGACCTCGGGCCCGCCGCCGAGCCGCTGCGCGGGCTCGTCGCGCGTCACGGCTCGTACTTCGTCACCGGCAACCACGAGTACTTCTCCGGCGCCCGCCAGTGGGTCGACCACGTCCGGGAGCTCGGCCTCACCCCCCTGGAGAACGCCCGCCGCGCCCTGCCGTACTTCGACCTCGCCGGCGTGAACGACATCGCGGGCGAGAGCGAGGGCGAGGGCCCCGACTTCGGCGCCGCCCTCGGTGACCGCGACCGGGCGCGGGCCGCCGTGCTCCTCGCCCACCAGCCCGTGGTCGTCCACGACGCCGTCCGGCACGGCGTCGACCTCCAGCTCTCCGGCCACACCCACGGCGGTCAGCTCTGGCCCGGCAACTACCTGGCGGAGCTCGCTAACCCCACCGTCGCGGGCCTGGAGCGCTACGGGGACACCCAGCTCTACGTGTCCCGCGGGGCAGGGGCCTGGGGGCCGCCGGTGCGGGTCGGTGCGCCGTCCGACATCACAGTCGTCGAACTCGCCTCATACCAGGCCTGACCCGCCCCAACCGGCAGCGACGCGCGTCCGATCGGCCACAGAGCGATCTTCCGGTGGCCGAAATTCCGTGATGGGATGGCCGGTATCCGGTAATCGGACAGTGGGGTGCTGTCACCGGTACGGGGGTGGGGTCGCGGCATGCCGTCTTTCGGCTCGAAGATCATCATTGTCGGGGTGGTTCTCGCCGCCGCCGGCGTGGGGGCCTGGCAGCTGGTGCCCTGGGACGGCGAGGACCGGGGCGCCATCCGCGTCGGGACCAGCGACGTGGTCTCCTCCCTCGACCCCGCCGGGGCGTACGACGCCGGCTCCTGGGCCCTGTTCAGCAACGTCTACCAGTCGCTGCTCACCATCAAGCCCGGCTCCGATGCCCCCGTGCCGGACGCGGCCTCCTCCTGCCAGTTCGTCGGACAGAAGCTCACCACCTACCAGTGCGAGCTGCGCTCCGACGTGAAGTTCTCCAGCGGGCGCCAGATCACCGCCGAGGACGTCAAGCACTCCTTCGACCGCATCAAGGCGATCAACTCCGACCAGGGCCCGGCCCCGCTGTTCAACACCCTGGAATCGGTCAAGGCCGAGGGCCGCACGGTCACCTTCAACCTCTCCACCCGGGACGCCACCTTCCCCTTCAAGATCGCGACGGGTGCCGCCTCGATCGTCGACAAGGACAAGTACCCGGCGAAGGCGCTGCGCGAGGACGGCAAGGTCGACGGCTCGGGCCCGTACAAGCTCGGCGCGTACGAGGCCGGCACCAGCGCCGAGCTGCGGCCCAACGAGTCGTACGCGGGCCAGGCCAAGCCGGCCCGGGCCGCCGTCACCGTCCGGTACTACGAGGGCTCCGCGCAGCTCGACAAGGCCTGGAACGACCGTGAGATCGAGGTGGCCCACCGGGAGATGCCGCCCGCCGTGCTCGCCGCCCTCAACCCCGGTCTGAAGGACACCCGTTACGAGGCCTCGGGCGGCACCGAGACCCGCTCCGTGGTCTTCAACGTCCGTCCGGGCTCGGCCGCCGCCCCGGCCGCCGTCCGCCAGGCCTTCGCCGCCGCCGTCGACCGGCCGAAGCTGGCCGCCGAGGTCTACTCGGGCACCGTCACGCCGCTGTACTCCCTCGTCCCGGCGGGCGTCGCGAGCCACAGCACCCCGTTCTTCGACCAGTACCCGACGCCCAACGGCGCGGCCTCGAAGAAGATCCTCAAGGAGGCAGGGATCACCACGCCCGTCTCCCTCACCCTCGGCGTCAACGTGAAGGGCTCGAACGTCCCCGAGGCCGAGGAGCTCAAGCGTCAGCTGGAGGCCACCGGCCTCTTCCGGCTGACGGTCAGGCCCGTCGAGAAGTGGGCCGACTTCCAGAAGGGCTACGCGGCGGGGGAGTTCGACGCCTACACCATCGGCTGGATCGCCGACTTCCCGGACGCGGACAACTTCCTCGCCCCGCTGGTCGGCGCCGACTCCTCCATGAACAGCGGCTTCGCCGACAAGCGCGTCGACGAGCTGATCACCCGTACGCAGTCCTACTCGGAACGGGCCGCGGCCGCGGGCGACTTCCGCGAGCTGCAGCGGCTCGTCGCCCAGCAGGCGCCGCTGGTGCCGATCTGGCAGAAGAAGGACTACGTGATGTCCCGCGACGCCGTCACCGGCGCCCAGAACCTCTCCGACGGCACCGGAGTCTGGCGCCTGTGGGAGCTGAACTGGCTGTAGGCCGCCTTCACCGGCCCGTGCGTGCGTCAGGCGTCCGACGGCTCCGCATCCGCGCCCGATGACGTGTCCCGGGACGGGGACGGGGCCGGGGACTTCTTCCGGGCCTTCGCCGTCGCCGTCTCGGCCATGCCGGGCAGGAAGTCGGCGAACAGCTCGTGCAGTTCCCTCACGAGCGGCCGCAGTACCCGGAACCGGGCCAGGACGATGCCCCGCGTGGTCAGGTGCGCCCCGCGCTCGGCGAGCCGCCGGGTCTTCTCGCTGTCCGGCGAACGGTCGAAGACCCAGTAGAGGACCAGCCCCATCTGCGAGAGCCACATCAGCTCGGGCAGCAGGTCGGCCAGTTCGGCCGGCACCTTGGTCTTCGCGCCCGCCAGCACCTCGCGGTGGATGTTGATCGCAGCCTGCCGCGCGGGCTCGGACTCCGGAGAGAAGGGGCTGAGCGGACTCTCGGGGTCCGCCGCGTTCTTGAAGAACTGCGAGGCGAACTCGTGATAGGGGGCCGCGATGTCCAGCCAGGCCGTCAGTACGCCCGCGAGACGCTTCTGTAGGTCCGTCTCGCTGTCCAGGATCGGCCGGACCGCCGCCTGGTGCGCGGCGCTGATCCGGTCGTAGAACCCCTGGACCAGGTGTTCCTTCGATTCGAAGTAGTAGTAGGCGTTGCCGACCGAGACACCGGCCTCCTTGGCGATACCCCGCATCGTCGTCTTGTCGAAGCCGCGCTCCTGGAAGAGCCGGAGCGCGGTCTCGAGGATGAGCGTGCGGGTCTGCTCGCTCTTGGGAGCCTTCTGATCAGTCACGGTGGATGAGCCTATCGGGGGACGGGGCAGTGGTCGTCACAGGCCGGTCCCTCCGCGTCCGTACCGCCCCCGGTCCGTACCGCCTGCCGCCATGCGGAGGCCGTGTACATGGCCGCCCGGGCGAAGGGCCGGCCGGCCGGGGTGGCCAGCCAGTTGGCCCGGGGCCGGTGTTCGGACAGCGCCCACAGGCAGACGATGAAGGCGTCCGTGCCGGTCCACATCTGGCCCGAGTCCCCGATGACGGTGATCTCGCGGAGCGTGGAGGCGTGGTCGAGCTCCGGGTACCGCTGCCGCGCCGCGACGGACGCGGCGGGGACGAGCCGGAGCGGTACCAGCCAGCGCTGCCCGAGCAGCCAGTGCCGGATGTGCACGCAGAGCGGGCAGTCGGCGTCGTAGAGCACGGTCAGGTGGCGGACCGGCGCCCCGGGCGCGGCCACCGGTCAGGCCCCGGCCGGCGCGGTCCACCCCTGGGGGGCGACCGGCGGGGTCTGCTGGCGCTCCATGAGCCCGCGGCGGCGCATCTTGTTGAGCACGTACACGTTGCCCAGGTGCATGACGCCGAGGACGAGCAGGACGATGCCGAGCTTGAACGACAGTGCCTCGAAGAGCTCGCGGGTCGACTCGATGGCGACGTCCGAGCGCAGGAACAGGGTCACGAACCCGATGTTCACGAGGTAGAAGCCGACCACGAGCAGCTGGTTGACGGCATCGGCGAGCTTCTCGTTGCCGGCGAGCACGTCGCCGATGAAGACGCGGCCGTTGCGGCTGAGCGTGCGGGCGACCCAGACGGTGAGCCCGATGCTGATGCCCAGGTAGATGACGTATGCGACGACGTTGAGGTCCACAGCCCCAGCCCCTTTGAACGTGTTCAACTGCTAACAGGCATGACTGTAGGACCTTTTTTGAACAAGTTCAAGCGAACGGGAGAGGGGCTCGCGACCCGGTGACGACGCCTGCGGGGAGGAAAGACGAAAACCCGCGCACCGGTCCGGTGCGCGGGCGTGGGGGGAGGGCCGGGGACCGCCCTGAGCCGGTCGCGGTCCTCGTGGCCCCCGGAGGTCAGAAGCTCAGTGAGCGGGCGATGTTCAGCTGGGACATCACCCAGGGGTACGTAGTCGCGTCCTGGGCCGGGATCATCGTCGAGTGGTGGCGTCCGCCGCTGGTGACGGTGACCTGGATGTAGCCCGTGGTCGTCTTCTCCTTCATCAGCAGGAACAGCAGCCCGAGCAGGCAGAAGATGAAGAAGACGATCGCGAGGACGATCGCGTGGGTCGGGATCTTCTCCTCGGTGCGCGAGAAGTCGGTCGCGTTCCACATCGCGCCCTTGAGCGGCATCGGACCCGACGGGGTGATGATCTGGTCCCCGGCGATGGTGATGTCGCCGATCGACATGCCGACGCCCCCTGCGGGGGCGGCGGCGGGCTGAGGGGCGGCCGCGAAGCCCTCGCCGCCGATGGTCGGCTGGTGGCCGGGGGCCGCCGGGTACGGCTGCGGGTAGCCGTAACTGGCCTCGCCCGGGCCCCACTTGTAGGCGTCCCCGCCCTGGGAGGGGTCGCTGGCATACGGATTCGGCTGCTGCTCGCTCATGTGGCCGATCCTTCCACAGCGACCGCGCGTCCCGTACCCCGCTCAGAGAGCCGCTTGAACGATCTTGCCGACGCGTTCGACGACTTCCGGCCTGGCCGCCGTCGGGGCGGGCAGGAAGGACCAGGTGACGGTCCGTCGGCCGTCGGGCGTACCGAAGACGCCGCTGGAGTACTGGGCCATGCTGCCGGTCTTCCCCCACACCTCGGTGCCGTCCACCGTGAAGAACATCAGCCCGCCCTGGCTGTAGGGGACCTCCTCGTCCTTGGAGAGCTCCGGCTTGACGAACAGCTGCTCCTGCTGGGCCGGAGGCAGCAGCCGGCCGCCCAGCAGGGCCTTCATGAAGCGTTCCATGTCGGGGCCGTTGGAGATCATGCCGCCTTCCGCCCAGGCCCACGGCTCCTTGGGGGTGGGCGCGGCCAGCGACGGGGCCGGCATGGACGCGTCCCCGGTGCGCGGGAGGTAGGTGTGGCGCAGCCCCAGTGGGCGGGTGATGCGCCGGTGGAGTTCGTCGGCGTACGGGCGGCCGGTGACCTTCTCGACGGCCAGACCGAGGAGGAAGTAGTTGCCGCCGTTGTACTGCTGCTCGGTGACGGGGTACCGGGGCGCGGGGCAGCCGTCCGCGGTCCAGGCGGCGATCACCTTCTCCGGGGTCAGGCCCAGCCCGTCCCCGAGCGGCGCGCAGGGCCTGCCGAGGCCGCTGGTGTGACTGAGCAGCTGGCCGATGGTGATCGGCTTCCAGTGCGCGGGGACGGTCTCGGGCAGGACCTCGCGGATCGGGGTGTCGAGGGTGAACCGGCCCTCCGCCACCAGCTGCAGCACCATGGCCGAGGTGAACAGCTTGGTCATGCTGCCGATCCTGAACGAGGCCGCCGGGTCCTGGGAGAGCGGGCCCGTCGCCTTCGTCCAGACGTGCCCGGGGACCCCGGCGCCGGACACCCGCACCATCGTCCCGGTCGCGACGGCGTCGGGGGTCATGAGCTTCGCCAGCGCCTCCTCGTCGAGCGGGTGCCGCTGGTCCCCGATCCGGGCGGTCACCGGTGCCGGTGCCTGGTTCCGCTGCTGGGCCGAGGCCGGCACGGCGCCGACGGCGAGCGATGCGACGGCCGCGCCGGCGGCGACCAGGGTGATCCAACGGGTCCTGCGGCTGCGGGAGTCGGCGGCGCTCTTCGAGTTCGTCATGGCTGTCAGCCTGCCGCGAGGAGGATCCACCGCCCATCGGTGACGGCCCCCATCCGACCCGGAGGCACCCCTGAGAACGCGTAAGGCCCGTACCCCGGGAAGGGGTACGGGCCTCGGCACGTCAGGGGATCAGAAACGGCGCGTGATCAGCGCACGCTTGACTTCCTGGATCGCCTTGGTGACCTCGATGCCGCGGGGGCACGCGTCGGTGCAGTTGAAGGTCGTGCGGCAGCGCCACACGCCGTCCTTGTCGTTCAGGATCTCCAGCCGCTGCTCGCCGGCCTCGTCACGCGAGTCGAAGATGAAGCGGTGCGCGTTGACGATCGCCGCCGGGCCGAAGTACTGGCCGTCGTTCCAGAACACCGGGCACGAGGACGTGCACGCGGCGCACAGGATGCACTTGGTGGTGTCGTCGAAGCGCTCGCGGTCCTCGGCGGACTGCAGGCGCTCGCGCGTCGGCTCGTTGCCCTTGGTGACCAGGAACGGCATGACGTCCCGGTACGCCTGGAAGAAGGGCTCCATGTCGACGACGAGGTCCTTCATCACCGTGAGGCCCTTGATGGCCTCGACGGTGATCGGCTTCTCCGGGTTGATGTCCTTGATCAGCGTCTTGCAGGCGAGCCTGTTCTTGCCGTTGATCCGCATCGCGTCGGAGCCGCAGATGCCGTGCGCGCACGAGCGACGGAAGGTGAGCGTGCCGTCGAGGTCCCACTTGATCTTGTGGAGACCGTCGAGCACGCGCTCCTTCGGGTCGATCTCGATCTGGAAGTCCTGCCAGGTGGACTCCTCCGAGACCTCCGGGTTGAAGCGGCGGATCCGGAAGGTGACCGTGATGTTGTTCGAGGCCGCGGCCTCGGACTCGACCTTGTCCAGGGTGGGGGTGGCCATCAGTACTTACGCTCCATCGGCTGGTAGCGGGTGACGACGACGGGCTTGTAGTCCAGCCGGACGGAGTCCTTGCCGTCGGCGCCGACCTCGCGGTACGCCATGGTGTGGCGCATGAAGTTGACGTCGTCGCGGTTCGGGTAGTCCTCGCGGTAGTGACCGCCGCGGGACTCCTTGCGCGCGAGGGCGGACACGGCCATGACCTCGGCCAGGTCGAGCAGGTTGCCCAGCTCGATGGCCTCCAGCAGGTCCGTGTTGAAGCGCTTGCCCTTGTCCTGGACGGACACGTTCTTGTAGCGCTCGCGCAGCTCCGCGATCTTCTCGACCGCGGTCTTGATGGTCTGCTCCGTACGGAACACCATCACGCAGGCGTCCATCGTCTCCTGGAGCTCCAGGCGCAGGTCCGCGACCCGCTCGCTGCCCGTGGAGTTGCGCAGGCGCTCGACGAGCTCCTCGACGTCCTTCGCCGGGTTCTCCGGCAGCTCGACGTACTCGTTGGCGTGGGCGTAGGCCGCCGCCGCGATGCCCGAGCGCTTGCCGAAGACGTTGATGTCCAGCAGCGAGTTGGTGCCCAGGCGGTTCGCGCCGTGCACCGACACGCACGCGACCTCGCCGGCCGCGTACAGACCCGGCACGACGGTGGTGTTGTCCGCCAGGACCTCACCCTCGACGTTGGTCGGGATGCCGCCCATGGCGTAGTGCGCGGTGGGCTGGATCGGGATCGGGTCCGTGTACGGCTCGATGCCCAGGTAGGTGCGCGCGAACTCCGTGATGTCCGGGAGCTTCGCGTCGAGCTGCTCCGGCGGCAGGTGCGTCAGGTCCAGGTACACGTGGTCACCGGCGGGACCGCAGCCGCGGCCCTCACGGATCTCCGTGTAGATGGAGCGCGAGACGACGTCACGGGACGCGAGGTCCTTCATGACCGGCGCGTACTTCTCCATGAAGCGCTCGCCGTCCTTGTTGCGCAGGATGCCGCCCTCACCGCGGGCGCCCTCCGTCAGCAGGATGCCCATGCGCCAGATGCCCGTCGGGTGGAACTGGAAGAACTCCATGTCCTCCAGCGGCAGGCCGCGGCGGTAGCAGGCCGCCTGGCCGTCACCCGTCAGGGTGTGCGCGTTGGAGGTCACCTTGAAGAACTTGCCGGTGCCGCCGGAGGCGTAGATGACGGCCTTCGCCTGGAACACGTGGATCTCGCCGGTGGCGAGCTCGTACGCGACCACACCGGCCGACTTCTTGACGCCGTCCTCCTCGACCAGCAGCTGGTCCAGGACGTAGAACTCGTTGAAGAACTCAACGCCCTCCTTGACGCAGTTCTGGTACAGCGTCTGGAGGATCATGTGGCCCGTGCGGTCCGCGGCGTAGCAGGACCGGCGGACCGGCGCCTCGCCGTGGTTGCGGGAGTGGCCGCCGAAGCGGCGCTGGTCGATGGTGCCGTCCGGGGTGCGGTTGAACGGCAGGCCCATCTTCTCGAGGTCGAGGACCGCGTCGATGGCCTCCTTCGCCAGGATCTCGGCGGCGTCCTGGTCGACCAGGTAGTCACCGCCCTTGACCGTGTCGAAGGTGTGCCACTCCCAGTTGTCGTCCTCCACGTTGGCCAGCGCGGCGGCCATGCCGCCCTGCGCGGCGCCCGTGTGGGAGCGGGTGGGGTAGAGCTTCGTCAGCACGGCGGTGCGGCTGCGCTTCGTCGCCTCGATGGCGGCGCGCATGCCCGCGCCACCGGCGCCGACGATCACGGTGTCGTACTTGTGGATCTTCATCTGTTTCGCCTCAGCCCCGTTGCCTAGCGGATGTTCGGGTCGAAGGTGAAGATCACCAGCGTGCCCAGAAGGATGGTGAACACCGTGGCGGTGTAGAGCAGGCCCTTCAGCCACAGCCGCGTGTTGGCGCGCTCCGCGTAGTCGTTGATGACGGTACGAAGACCGTTGGCGCCGTGCAGCATCGCCAGCCACAGCATCAGCAGGTCCCAGACCTGCCAGAACGGGGACGCCCAGCGGCCGGCCACGAAGGCGAAGCCGATCTTGGAGACGCCGCCGTCGAGCACCAGCTGGATCAGCAGGTGACCGATGACCAGGACGACGAGGACGATGCCCGAGAGGCGCATGAAGAGCCACGCGGCCATCTCGAAGTTGCCGCGGGTCGAGCGCGGGGTCTTGCCCGTGCGCTTGCGCGGGGCCTCGATGTACGGGGCCGGGTTGTCGACGTCGTAGAGGGAGACGCCCTCCACGGAACCGACCTTTTCGAAAGAAGTGTCAGAGCTCATGCGTGTCACTTCCCGAACAGTTCGAGGTAGGCGTGGCTCAGGACGGGGTACACGGCCCCGGCCATCAGCACGATCCAGACGCTCACCACGGTCCAGAGCATCTGCTTCTGGTAGCGCGGGCCCTTGGACCAGAAGTCCACGGCGATGACACGGAGACCGTTGAGCGCGTGGAACAGGATGGCGGCGACGAGGCCGTACTCCAGCAGCGCGACGATCGGAGTCTTGTAGGTAGCCACGACATCGTCGTACGCCTCGGGGGAGACGCGGACGAGAGCGGTGTCGAGGACGTGTACGAACAGGAAGAAGAAAATGAGGACGCCGGTGACTCGATGAGCCACCCAGGACCACATTCCTTCCCGGCCGCGGTACAACGTTCCAGCCGGCACGGAAAACCCTCCGGAAGCGGGGCGGGGGCCAGCCGGCTTCTTTGTCGGTCGGGCCCGGCCGGGTACGGTCCACCGGCCCCGGACATCGTAGCGACGCTTCGTCGGTTCCCTCGCCCGGGGTCCGCCGGTGTGATCAAACAGGCACGGACGGGCTATCCCACAGGAGCAAATAGCCCGAATTCGGCCGCAGCCACCCCATCCGGCGAGGTCAGTCGGCGTGTCAGTCCGGCCAGCCGGTTCCGCGCGAGCCGGCGCAGCTCGTCGGCGGAGACGGAGCGCTCCTCGTCCACCTCGTGAGCCATCCGGTGCCGGATCGCGGCCAGCAGCTGGTTCGCCTGCTCCTCCGGCGGGTGCTCGTCGAGGCTGATCACGAAGGCGTGCCCGAACTTGCGCTCGTACTCCGCGTTGGCCGCGTCGAGCGCCAGCAGGGCCGCGTACGGTGAGCCGTGCCCCAGTTCCGCCGGGCATTCGACGGCCAGCGCCTCCGCCAGGTCCGCCTGGGAGAGGTCGTACGAGGCCTCGTCCGCGGCGGCGAGCAGGGCACCGACGTCGGGGTACGGGCGGTGGGCGGCCACCCGGTGGGCCCAGCGCCGGCTGCCGCAGCACTGCAGCAGGACGGCGCGGGCGGCGTCGGGGGAGAGGGCGTTGAACCGCGCCAGCCCGGAGCCGTGGGAAGGGTCGGAGCAGCCGCGGGCCTGTGCCGGAAGGTGGCTGGACAGCGGGGGGCTCCTCGGGGCGCGGCGCGGGTGTACCGCCACGCTATCGACGTGGGGCCAGGAGTGTCGTACCCATGGGGTGTTTTCACCCGGAAGTGAGCCGAAAGGATGACGCGGGTGATTCAGGGAGCCCGAGAGGTGGAGGACGACCGAGGCCGCCACCCCCCACAGGAGAGGCCCCGGTCGCCATCCGTCACGGGCTCGTGCGACAAGCCCGTACTCCTGTCAGCGCCCCGAGTGCGTTTTGTGTCACACCTCGCTCCGCGCAGGGATGGTTGCAGCTTGTACAACACATGGACGAGGGGTGCGGAAAGCCGTAACGTGCTGATTTGCGCCACACGGACAGGACGTTGAACGGGTTGGGGACTTTGCTGGGGGACGACGCGGAGCTGACCGCCGCGGTGCTCGCGGCACAGGACGGCGACGAGAACGCGTTCCGTGCTGTGTACCGCGCCGTGCACCCGCGCCTGCTCGGATACGTACGCACGCTCGTCGGGGACGGCGATGCGGAGGACGTGACCTCCGAGGCATGGCTGCAGATAGCCCGCGACCTCGACTCCTTCACCGGCGACGCCGACCGCTTCCGCGGCTGGGCCGCGCGCATCGCGCGCAACCGGGCCCTCGACCACATCCGCATGCGCGGCCGCCGCCCCGCCATCGGCGGCGACGAGACCGAGCTGACCGGCTGGGCCGCCGAGTGCGACACCGCCTCGGCCGCCATGGAGTCCCTCTCCACCGGCTCGACCATGGCCCTGATCGCGCAGCTCCCCCAGGACCAGGCCGAGGCCGTCGTCCTGCGGGTCGTGGTCGGACTCGACGCCAAGAGCGCCGCCGAGACCCTGGGCAAGCGTCCTGGCGCCGTGCGCACCGCGGCGCACCGGGGGCTCAAGAAGCTCGCCGAGCTGCTCGGCGCCCAGGACGGCGAGGGCGGGGGCCCTCCCGACGGCGACCTCGGGATCCCCGTCGGCCATAATGCCGGTGGCCGGCCACGGGGCGGCGGGGGCAGGAGGGATCTCGACGCCGTTCCCGCGCAACGCGGCCACAGTGGGGGCCTCGTGGAGCAAACCGGTGTGACGCATTCACGTTGGCGGACGCAGAAGGACATGTGATGGCCGACGAGCGCGACAGGCGGTGGCTCGACGAAGCCGCGGCCGAAAAACTGCTGCGCGGTGAACCGCTGGAACCCGTCGGAGAGGCCGTCGACCCCCGCGCCCGGGCCGAAGCCGCCCGGCTGCGGGCCGCGCTCGACTCGCTCTCCCGGCCGCAGGCCCCGCAGGGCGCCCACTCCGGCGAAGCCGCGGCGATGGCCGCCTTCCGCGCGGCGCGCGCCGCGCGCGCCGCGGGTGCCGTCGGCACGATCGGGTCCGCCGCGGTGCGGCCGATCACCGTCGAACCGCTCGTCGAGCTCGGCCGGCACGCGGGCCCTCAGGGCGTACGGCGCGGCAGGGCCGTGCGCTTCGGCCTGGCGGCGGCCCTGGCGAGCGTCACCGTCGGCGGACTGGCCGCCGCGGCGGCCGCGGGACTGCTGGGCCAGGACCGGTACGACGTGGCGGGGCCGGGACCGGCCGTGTCCGTCAGCCTCGACGAGGACCCGGCGAAGGGCGCCGGCACCGGCGCGCCGACCCGCTCCCCGCAGAGCCGGACCACCCCGCACCGGGGCGACGGCGCGGTCCCGGGGCCCGACCCGGACGAAACGCAGCTCCCGGGAACGGACGGAAGCACTTTCTGGGGCGGCTCCGCGATTGGCGGAAATTCGTCGGACGGATCCACGGCCGGAGGCTCGGGACGCGACTCCCGGGAGACCCGGGGCACCCGGGACGGCGAGATCGGTGGCACGACCGGAGGCCGGGAGACGCGGGGCCCCGAGGCCGGTGCCAAGGACCGGGACAAGAGCGGGGAAGGCCAGGGGCAGGACGACATCCGCCTCAAGGCCGCCGACCTGTGCAAGGAGTACCGGGCGGGCCGCCTCACCATCGAGCGCCGCGACCGGCTCTCGCTGCTGGCCCGCGGGGTCTCCCGCATCCCGGCCTACTGCGAGTCGCTGCTGAGCGGGGTCACCGTGGGCGGCCCGCGCGGTGAGGCGCCCGCCCAGGACACCCCGGCGCAGCCCCGGACCCCGGCCCCCGCACGCCCCGCCGGTGGCTCCCGCGGCATCGGCTGAAACTCGTACCGTCCCGCTGTAACACTTTTCGAGGCGGCGGCGCAGTACATAACGAGCCGACTGGTCATCGGCCGCGCATGAGCCGGGGTTCCCCCCGTACCCCTGGGCTCTGCGCAACCGGCGCGGGCGGGGCACGTTCCCCCGGCCCCGCCCGCGCCCTCTGCTTCCGACCGTCACGCCCGGCCTTCCGGCCCGGCGCACACGCGAAGACCCGGCCGGGATCACCCGGCCGGGCCGCGTCGGAGTCGAACGGTCGGCGTCAGGCAGACGTCCGGGCGTCCGGACCACCGGACGCCCCCGGGACTCACCAGTAGACGACGACCTTGTCGCCGGTCTGCACCTGGGCGAAGAGCGCCGACAGCTTGCCCTTGTCCCGGACGTTCACACATCCGTGCGAGGCGCCGGCGTAGCCGCGGGCCGCGAAGTCGGCCGAGTAGTGCACCGCCTGGCCGCCGCTGAAGAACATCGCGTACGGCATGGGCGTGTGGTAGAGCGTCGACACCCAGTCCTTCTCCTTGCGGTCCACCTTGAACTCGCCCTCGCGGGTCGGAGTGTTCTCCGAGCCGAAGCGCACGTCCATGGTGGAGATGATCTTGCCGTCGATCATCCAGGCGAGGGTGCGGCTCTCCTTGCTGATGCACATCACACGGCCGGTCATGCAGCGCGGGTCCGGAGCGTCGACCTCGTTGACGGTCGGCGGGCGCAGCTCGTCGTCGGTGGGCTTCTTCGTCAGCTTCTGGATCTTCTTCCAGGTCTCCTCGTCGACCGAACCGCTCGCGGTCAGGGCGTTCTTCGACTGGAAGGACTTGACCGCGGCGGTCGTCTTCGAGCCGTAGAAGCCGGTCGGTGCGACCGACATCAGCTTGAGCTGCTTCAGCCGCGCCTGGAGCTCGCGCACCTGCTCGCTCTCGTCACCGTTGGCCATGATCGCCTTCACGGAGGGCGTGGCGGACGGCGAGGGAGAGGCGGAAGCGGACGCCGACGGCGAGGCATCGCCCGGCTTGTTGTCCGTGGAAGGAGAGGTTTCAGGGGTCGCGCCCGCCGTGGGCGTGGACGAAACGGAAGAAGAGGAGCCTGCCGACTCCGACTTCTGCGGTCCGCAGGCGGTCGCGGCGAGCGCGACGGCGGTGGCGATCCCGAGCGTGCGGATTATGACTCTCTGGCGGTGCATGAAGCGGTCCCCCGGTTTCTACGTCGTGTATCTAGGTGATGCCTCGCGCGCGTGGAGAGTTGCACTGGGCCGGGGGATGTTGCGCCATTGTGACCAGGAGCCGTCCGCAGCCTTTCGAGGACATGTGCGGGACGGTTGTACCAGTCCCGTCGACGGCGGTTCTACCTCTGGTCCTGCGTTGTGCGTCACCGCACCAGGTGAGCAATATGCATATACGAGTATTTGCGCTTCATTGAGCGCTTGAGTGTTGAGCGCTTGAGCGGCGAACGCGTGCCGGGAAATGCGCCAGTTCGTGCACCGCGCTCATTCCGGCTGCCGGAAGGGCAGTCGTCAGGCGCGCCGAGCGCGTCGAGCCCGCTACCGCGAGGTAAGCAGGAATCTCCCTGCTCCGACGGGGAGCACTTCAAGGAGGATCGTCGTGGCGGCGCACACCGAGAGCGGAATCCCCATCGAACCCGTCTACGGTCCCGGCGACCTGACGGGGTGGGACCCGGCGCAGGCCCTGGGGGAGCCCGGCGGGTTCCCCTACACGCGCGGGGTCTACCCGAACATGTACACCGGCCGGCCCTGGACGATGCGGCAGTACGCCGGCTTCGGCACGGCCGCCGAGTCCAACGCCCGGTACCGGCAGCTCATCGCGGGCGGCGGCACCGGGCTGTCCGTCGCCTTCGACCTGCCGACGCAGATGGGGCACGACTCCGACGCCCCGCTCGCGCACGGCGAGGTGGGCAAGGTCGGCGTCGCCGTCGACTCCCTCGACGACATGCGGGTCCTGTTCGACGGGATCCCGCTCGACCGGGTCTCCACCTCGATGACCATCAACGCGCCCGCCGCACTGCTCCTGCTGCTCTACCAGCTGGTCGCGGAGGAACAGGGCATCTCGGGCGCGCAGCTGACGGGGACCGTCCAGAACGATGTGCTCAAGGAGTACATCGCACGCGGAACGTACATCTTCCCGCCCGGTCCCTCGCTGCGGCTGACCGCCGACACCTTCCGCTACTGCCGGACCGAGATCCCCAAGTGGAACACCATCTCCATCTCCGGCTACCACATGGCCGAAGCGGGGGCCTCGCCCGCGCAGGAAGTGGCCTTCACCCTCGCGGACGGGATCGCGTACGTCCGTACGGCCCTGGCCGCCGGGATGGCCGTGGACGAGTTCGCGCCCCGGCTCTCCTTCTTCTTCGTCGCCCGCACCACCCTCCTGGAGGAGGTCGCGAAGTTCCGCGCGGCCCGGCGGATCTGGGCGCGCGTCATGCGCGAGGAGTTCGGGGCCCGGGACCCCAAGTCGCTCATGCTGCGCTTCCACACCCAGACGGCCGGGGTCCAGCTGACGGCGCAGCAGCCCGAACTGAACCTCGTACGGGTGGCCGTGCAGGCACTGGCCGCGGTCCTCGGCGGCACCCAGTCGCTGCACACCAACTCCTTCGACGAGGCGATCGCGCTGCCCACCGAGAAGTCCGCCCGCCTCGCGCTGCGCACCCAGCAGGTCCTCGCGTACGAGACGGACGTGCCGCACACCGTGGACCCCTTCGCCGGGTCGTACGCGGTGGAGCGGATGACGGACGAACTGGAGGCGGCGGCGCTCGCGCTGATGCGACGGGTCGAGGACCAGGGCGGGGCGGTGGCCGCGATCGAGAACGGTTTCCAGAAGGCCGAGATCGAGAAGAACGCCTACCGCATCGCGCAGGAGACCGAGCACGGCGAGCGCGTGGTCGTCGGGGTCAACCGCTTCGCGCTGGAGCGGGAGGAGCCGTACGAGCCGTTGCGCGTGGACCCGGCGATCGAGGCGCGGCAGTGCGAGGCCCTCGCCCGGTTGCGCGCGGAGCGGGACGGGGCGGCGGTGGAGGCGGCGCTCGCCGCCCTGCGGGAGGCGGCGGCCGGGACGGCGAACGTGCTCCCCCCGATGAAGGAGGCGCTGCGGGCGCGGGCCACGGTGGGTGAGGTGTGCGGGGCGCTGAGGGACGTCTGGGGCACGTACGAACCGGTCGATTCCACGTGGTGAAACAGGGTGGACCGACAGGTGCGTTCCTATGGGACACTCCTGCACATGCTGGGTGTGACAGATCTTCCGACTTATCTCGCCGGCCTGGTACTGATCATTCTGCTGCCGGGCCCGAACTCGCTCTACGTGCTCTCCGTGGCCGCCCGCCGCGGGGTGCGCACCGGCTACAAGGCCGCCGCCGGCGTGTTCACCGGCGACGCCGTGCTGATGCTGCTGACGGCCCTGGGTGCGGGGGCGCTGCTCAAGGCGAGCCCGCTGGTGTTCACCGTGGTGAAGTTCCTCGGCGCCGGGTACCTGGCGTGGCTGGCCGCGGGCATGATGCGCGGCGCGTGGGCGCTGTGGCGCTCCCGCGCGGAGCGGGCCGAGGCGCTGGAGGAGACCCCCGCCGAGGCGGGCGAGCACGAGCGGCCCTACCGGCGGGCGCTGCTGATCAGCCTGCTCAACCCGAAGGCCATCCTCTTCCTGATGTCCTTCTTCGTGCAGTTCGTGGACCCGTCCTACGCCTACCCGGCCCTGTCGTTCCTGCTGCTCGGCGGCCTGCTGCAGACCGGCAGCCTCCTCTACCTGACGCTGCTGATATTCGGCGGCACCCGTCTCTCGGACGCCTTCCGCCGCCGCAAGCGGCTGTCGGCCGGGGCCACCTCGGCGGCGGGCGTGCTGTTCCTCGGTTTCGCAGCCAAGCTCGCGACCGGCTGAGGCCGTCAGCCCAGCGCGCGCCTCACCCTCCGGGCCACCCGGCGCACCGCCCGGCTCCGCGGCAGGAACGCCAGCCGGGCGGGGATGCCGCCGGGCAGGCCCAGGCCGGTCAGCCGGCGGCGGGTGAAGTAGCGCCGGGTGCGGGGGGTCAGGTGCCGGGCCAGGTAGGCCTCCGCGTCGGCCCGGCGCCCGGCCAGCATCTGCGGCTGCATCGTGAAGCCGACGGCCGTGAGCAGCCCGGCCGTCTCCTCCCGCACCCGCTCGGGCGCCGGGAAGGTCCAGGAGCGCACCGCGTCGGCGTCCGCGAGGTCCGGCAGCAGGGCGTCCACGAGCGCGAGCGGGACGCGGTTGCTGTTCGGGTACGGGGTCAGCCGGGCCAGTACGGCGTCCGTGCCGGTGCGGGCCACCGGCAGCCCGTACAGCGTGGCGGCGGACAGCAGCCCGGTGGAGAAGCAGCCGACGACCAGCGCCGGGCGCAGCCGCTGGTAGAGGGTCTCGGCCAGGACCGGGGTGTCGACCACGGTGATCCGGGCGCCCAGCCGCCCGGCCTCCGCCTCGGCGCGGCGCGCGTAGGCGGCCGGGGCGCTGGGATGCGGCTTGAAGACCAGCTCCGTGTGGCCCAGGGCGTAGGCGCCCCGGACCATCGAGACGTGCAGCTCCTCCTCCTCGTCCGGGCTCATCAGGTCGAGCGCGGAGAGGTACTGGCCCAGGAGCAGGGCGGGCGGGGCTCCCGGCGGCGCCGACGGCGATGCCGCTGCCGGCTCGGCCGACTCGGCCAGTTCGGCCAGCACCTTGTGGAAGGCCTCCGCCGGCACCAGCTCCGCCCGCACCCCGAACTCCGTCAGCAGCAGCGGCGCCAGCCCCGGTACGAGGTCCAGATGCAGCACCCGCCGTACGCGCATCCCGAGCTGCGGGTCGAGCCGGAAACGCGTGGGCCCGTAACTCATCAGCCCGTCGGCGTAGACGTCGACGGCCGCGCCGGGGAAGAGCCGGCACAGGCTCTGCGCGGGCGGCACCTGGAGGGACTCCACGATCAGCTCGACGCGCTCCTCGCCCAGCCCCCACAGCGCCCGCAGCTGCCGCTCCCACAGCGGGACGTCCTCCGGGCGCGGGGCCCAGGTGCTCGGGTGCTGCGGTGCGACGACCTCGTTCCAGTCGAGCACCTCGTCGAAGCGGGAGCGCAGGGCGGTGAAGCCCGGCATGCCGGCCACCCCGGGGGTGACCTCGGCGGCCACGGCGTGGTTGCTGGTCAGCAGGATCCGCCGGCCGGCGGGCGGGAAGGAGCCGGCGTCGACGCCCGCGGCGAGCGTGGCGGTGCCGTAGAGGGTGGAGGCCAGGAAGATCTGCGTGGGCATCAGGCGGCCGCCCCCGCCAGGGCGCGGCGGCGGCCTCCGCCGCGGACGCGGCGCAGGACGGCGGCGCGTTCGGCGTCCATCGAGTCCAGGACCAGGTCGAGCACGTCCTGGGGCATGCGTCCGAGCGCGGCCGCGCTCATCGAACGGAGTTTCCTGGCCACGGCCGGTTCGAACCTCCCGATGGAACCGAAATGGTGCGCGATAATGGCGCAATATGTTCGTACGGCTTTCGGGAGAAGAAGCCCGGATTCCCGGTCGTCCCGCACGTTCGACAGGACTTCGTCGAATGCCTTGATGAAATCGAGCTGCCGTTCGTCGCCGATCTGTGTCAACGAGGTGGAAACTCCGCGCCGGTAGAAGATCCCCGGGAGTCCCACCGCGGCGAACGACTCCGCCTCCCGGTGCAGCCGCCAGATCCACGGCCGGTCCTCCGCCGTCCGCAGCCCGTCGGTGAACCGCAGCAGGCCGCTGTCCAGCAGCCGCCGGTGGTACATCCCGGCCCAGGCGAAGGGATAGTCCACCGACGTGGCGCGGTCGGCGGGCAGGATCGCGGTACGGGGGTCGGCGACCACCCCCTGCGGCCCGTAGGGAACCCGCTGCACGCTGCGCGCCCTGCCGGTGCACTTCACATGGTCCGTGCGGATGAAGTCGCAGCTCAGAGCCTCGATGGCGGCCAGCGTCCGGGCCAGGTGACCGGGGGCCAGCCAGTCGTCCCCGTCCAGGAACGCGAGGTACTCGCCGCGCGCCGCGTCCAGCCCGGTGTTGCGCGCGGTGGCCAGGCCGCCGTTCCGCTCGTGTCTGAGGTGCACCGCACCGGGCAGCTCGCGCGCCGCCCGCTCCAGCAGGGCGGGGGTGCCGTCCGTGGAGCAGTCGTCGACCAGGACGAACTCGAAATCGTCCCGGGCGTTGAGGGCGAGGCTCCGCAGGGCGTCCGGGGCGTATGTCTGCACGTTGTAGAACGGCACGACAACAGAGAGCTTGGGCACCTCCGAGACATTAGGGCGGCGCCCCGCATTCATCATGGCCCGGACGCGTATTCCATGTGAACGACGCACGGCAGGCGTGTTAACCCGTCCGGTTTCGCATTCAGTCGAGGCGTTGTTAACCCGCTGTTGTGCGTTCGTTGGGCCGATCACTCAATTCGCGGAATAGCTTCTGCGGCGTGTCGATCCGCAAACGCGTCGCCGTACTCGCCGATTCCGATACGCGATGGAAATGGGGCGCGCTCACCGCCCGCCGTCTCGTACCCGAGGACCACGACCTCACCGGATACCTGCTGCGCGGCCGGGCCACGCCCACCGCGCGCCAGCTCGGTGAGGTGGGGGTACGGGCCGACCGGCTGTCCGAGGTGACCTGCGCCGAGTTCCTCGCGGAGACCGGGCGCGAACGGTACGACGTGGTCGTCCTCGCCCTGGTCGGCGGGGCCGTCCAGGCCGTCCTGCACGGGGCCCGCGCCCTGTGGCCGGACCCGTCGCGGCGGCCCGTGTTCGTCACCGGCTACGTGGGCGTCGTGTACGAGAAGCTCGCCGACGGGCTGCTGCTGCGGCACGGTGCGGACCTCGTACTGGCCAACTCCCGCCATGACGCGGAGCGGTTCCGCGCCGTGTACGAGGGGGTCGGCGCGGACGCCGCCGCCGTCACCGAGACCGCGCTGCCGTTCCTCGGCGGAGCCCCGTACGAGCGGGCCGGGAGCCGGGCCCGCACGGTGGTCTTCGCCGTGCAGCCCTCCGTCCCCGACAGCCGCGCCGACCGCGTGTACCTGCTGGAACGCGCCGCCCGGCACGCGCGCAAACACCCGGGGCGCGAGGTGCTGATCAAGCTGCGCAGCAAGCCCGGGGAGCACACCACACATCTGGAGGAGCAGCCCTACCAGCGGCTCGCGGAGCGGATCCCCGGCGGACTGCCGGCCAACTGCCGCCTGGTCTACGGGAACATGGGCGAGGTCCTGGACGGCACCGACCTGCTGGTCACCGTCTCCTCCACCGCCGCCCTCGAATCCCTCCACCGCGGCATCCCGACGGCCGTCCTCACCGACCTCGGCATCCGCGAGGCCCTCGGCAACCACCACTTCCTCGGCTCGGGCTGCCTGGCCTCCTGGGACCAGCTCGACGCCGGCCTGCTCCCGCAGGGCGACCCGGCCTGGCTCCGGGCCCAGGGCGTCCGCGCCCCGGCCGACTTCGCCGGAGGCGAGCCGTACGACGCGTACGCCGCCGCGCGGGAGCGGCTCGGCGCGCTGCTCGCCGAGCCGCTGCTGCCCGCGCCCGCGCCGTACTACACGCTGGAAACCGCCCCCGGCTACCTGCCCGGGATCCTCGCGCGCCAGCACCTCGGGCCCGACGGCACCCCGCTTCCCGGCGCCGTGCGGGAGGCGGCGGGGGAGTCTCGGCTGCGCCGGTGGGCCCGCTCGCACCTGCGCGAGGCCGCCCGCGGGGCGTACCGCCACGGGGTGCAGCGCGTGGCGCCGGTGATCCGCCGGCTGGGCGAGCTGTGAGGGTCCTCGCGGTGATCCCGGCACGCGGCGGCTCCAAGGGAGTCCCCGGGAAGAACACCGCCCCCGTCGGCGGGGTGCCGCTCGTGGCCCGCGCCGTGCGCGCCTGCCGCTCCGCCCCCAGCGTCACCGACGTGGTCGTCTCCACCGACTCCGCGGCGATCGCCGCCGCCGCCCGCGCGGCCGGCGCCGACGTCATCGCCCGCCCCACCGCGATCTCCGGCGACACCGCGAGCAGCGAGGCCGCCGTCCTGCACGCCCTCGACGCCTTCGAGGAACTGCACTCCCTCACCGTGGACGTGGTCCTCCTCGTCCAGTGCACCAGCCCCTTCCTGACCCCCGCCGAGGTGGAGTCCGTCGCCGCCGCCGTGGCCGCGGGCGCCGCCGACTCGGCCCTGACCGCGGCCCCCTTCCACGGCTTCCTGTGGCGCGCGGCCGCCGACGGCTCCGTGGTCGGCGTCAACCACGACGAGGCGTACCGCCCCCGCCGCCAGGACCGCCCCCAGGACCTGCTGGAGACCGGAGCCGCCTACGCGATGGACGCCGCCGGCTTCCGCGCCGCCCGCCACCGTTTCTTCGGCCGGACCCTGCCCGTCGCCACCGACCCCGCCCGGGTCCTGGAGATCGACGATCCGCACGACCTGGCCCGCGCCCGCCTCCTCGCGCCCCTCTTCGACGAAGGCGTACCCGCGGGCGACGGCGCAGCACGACCCGACCCGCAGCCCGCACCCCGAACCCCGCACCACCCGACACCCCCGCACCACCCGACACCCCCGCACCGAAGGACGCCCCCTGCCATGACCTCCACCCTCGCCGACCCCCGCCACCGCAGCTTCGGCCCGCGCACCGCCGGCCCCGGCCGCCCCGTCTACGTCGTCGGTGAGATCGGCATCAACCACAACGGCGACCTCGGCAACGCCTTCGCCCTCATCGACGCCGCCGCCGAAGCCGGCTGCGACGCCGTCAAGTTCCAGAAGCGCACCCCGGAGATCTGCACCCCGCGCGACCAGTGGGACATCGAGCGCGACACTCCCTGGGGCCGGATGACGTACATCGACTACCGCCACAAGGTCGAGTTCGGCGAGACCGAGTACCGAGCCATCGACGAACACTGTGCCAAGCGCGGTATCGACTGGTTCGCCTCCCCGTGGGACACCGAGGCCGTCGCCTTCCTGGAGAAGTTCGACGTACCCGCCCACAAGGTGGCCTCCGCCTCCCTCACCGACGACGAACTGCTGCGCGCCCTGCGCGCGACCGGCCGCACCGTCGTCCTCTCCACCGGCATGTCCACCCCGAGGCAGATCCGTCACGCGGTCGAGGTGCTCGGCAGCGACAACATCCTGCTCTGCCACGCCACTTCCACCTACCCGGCCAAGGCCGAGGAGCTCAACCTGCGGGTGATCAACACCCTGCGCGAGGAGTACCCCAACGTCCCGATCGGCTACTCCGGCCACGAGACGGGCCTGCAGACCACCCTCGCCGCCGTCGCCCTCGGCGCCACCTTCGTCGAGCGCCACATCACCCTCGACCGCGCGATGTGGGGCTCCGACCAGGCCGCCTCCGTGGAGCCCGGCGGCCTCACCCGCCTGGTCCGCGACATCCGCACCATCGAGACCGCCCTCGGCGACGGCGTCAAGCGCGTCTACGAGTCCGAGCTCGGCCCCATGAAGAAGCTCCGCCGCGTCCAGGGAGCCCTGGCCACCGTCTGACTCCGCTCCGCCCGGTCCGCCCGGTCCGCCGCGAAGAGGTTCCGCCCCCTGACGAGGAGTACGCCGTGCCCCGTTCCGCCTCCACCCTGGCGTTCGTAGAGAGCCCGGTCCAGCTGCTGAACGTGCTGGAGTGGGCCCATGCGCGGGGCGCCGCCCCGGCCGACGGACGACCGCTGCTCGACGGCGTCCCGCGCCAGTCGCGGAGCGGGGGCACGCCGCGGGGCGGACCCGACGCCGGGTCCGCCGCGTCCGGGCCCGATCCGGGTACGGCCGGCGCGGCGCGAACGCGGATCGTCGTCCTGCCCCCCACCGACCCCATGTCCCGCGGCCAGCTGCGCCGGATGGCGGCGCTGGCCCGGGACGAGGGGTACGAGGTCCGCTGGCAGGAGGCGCGCGGCGGCCGTCTCGCCCCCTTCAAGGCGCTCGCGGCACTGGCCCGCGACGTCCGCGCCGCCCGCACGGTCGTCGTCGGCGACCCGTTCTCGCGCTACGTGCAGCTGCTGCTCACCCTCGTACGGGCCGAGGAGCTCGTGGTGGTCGACGACGGCACCGCCACCATGGAGTTCATCGCCCAGACCGCCCGCGGCGAACGCCTTGTCCGCTGGCACCGCGTCGGCGGCGGCGGACTGCCGGCCCGCGTGCGCGAGCTGGCGTACGCGCCGGTCTCGGCCACCGCGCGGCGCCGCTTCACCCCGGCCGCGGGCAGCGGCCGCACCGTCGAGGTGTTCAGCTCGATGCCCGTCACCCCGCACGGCGGCATGACGCTGCGGCTCAACGACTTCGCCTGGACCCGCGCCCGGTTCGGCCCGCCGCGCCTGACCAGGGGCACCGACCTGGTCGGCACCTCCCTGGTGGAGACCGGCGTGGTGGACCCGGACCGCTACCTGGAGGCGGTGCGCGCCCTGACCCGCGAGCACGGCGCCACCCGCTACTTCGCCCACCGCAGGGAGTCCGCGCAGAAGCTGCGCGCGCTGAGCGAGGCGACCGGGCTGGAGATCGTACGGCCGGACCTGCCGCTGGAGCTGATCGCCCGGCGCGGCCCCGTCGGCCGGACCGTCGTCAGCTTCCCCTCCACGGTCGTGCACACGCTGCCGTACGCCCTGGCCGGGACCGGCGTCACCGTGGCCGTATGCGATGTGGACCCGGACTGGCTGACCGCCGCCGCCTCGCCCCGGGCCCGCGGATTCCTCGCGGGAGTCACCGACACGGCCCGCGACGTCCACAGACTTCCTGCTCAGGCGGCACCCGCGGCCGGATGAGCGCGCGAGTGTACCCGCGGGCCGACCCGGTCATGCGTCCAGAGGCCGGGAATCTTTCCCCTAACGGCATGAACTTTTGTGGATCCCCCGTCAGTTGACCTATCCGTGCGCCTAGGCTTCAACGGGTGAACCAGTTGATGTCCCGCGAGTCCCAGACCGCCCAGCCCGCCGCGTCCGACCGGTCCGAGCTGCCCGGCAAGCTTCCGGACCACCTGCGTGCCGAACTGATCGCCTTCCGCCGGGACTTGCACATGCATCCCGAGCTCGGGCACCAGGAGTTCCGGACCACGGCCGCCATCAAGGCCCGCCTGGAGAAAGCCGGCCTGCGACCACGGGTACTGAAGTCGGGCACGGGACTCATCTGTGACGTCGGCACCGAAGAAGAGGGGGCGCGAAGCTCCTTCGAGGGTGGCGGCGGGCGACGGGCGGGCGGGGTTCGTCCCATGCTGGCGTTGCGCGCGGACATCGACGCCCTGCCCATCCCGGATGCCAAGACGCACGTCTCGTACCGCTCGACCTTCCCGGACCGCGCCCACGCCTGCGGCCACGACGTGCACACCTCCGTCGTCCTCGGCGCCGGCCTGGTCCTCGCCGAGCTCGACCGCCAGGGCCTGCTGCCCCACCCCGTGCGGCTGCTCTTCCAGCCCGCCGAGGAGGTGCTCCCCGGCGGGGCGACCGAGGCCATCGACTCCGGCGTGCTGGACGGCGTCGGCAAGATCATCGCCGTCCACTGCGACCCCCGGGTGGACGCCGGGAAGATCGGTCTGCGGCCGGGGCCCATCACCTCGGCCTGCGACCGGCTGGAGGTCGCGCTCTCCGGCCCCGGCGGGCACACCGCGCGCCCGCACCTGACCACCGACCTGGTGACGGCCGCCGCGCGCGTGGCCGTCGACGTACCGGCGCTGCTGGCCCGCCGCATGGACGCCCGCTCGGGCATGTCCGTCACCTGGGGCCGGATCGAGGCCGGGCACGCCTGCAACGTCATCCCGATGCACGCGGAGCTGTCCGGGACCGTACGGTGCCTCGACCTCGCCGCCTGGCACGAGGCCCCGGACATGATCCACGCGGCGATCGACGAGGTCGCCACGATGTACGGGGCGAAGTTCGAGATCAACCACGTGCGCGGGGTGCCGCCGGTGGTCAACGACCCGATGGTCACCGAGCTGCTCCGCGAGGCGATGACGGCCCGCTGCGGGCCCGGGTCGGTCGAGGACACCGAGCAGAGCCTGGGCGGGGAGGACTTCTCCTGGTACCTGGAGCACGTCCCCGGCGCGATGGCCCGGCTGGGTGTCCGCACCCCCGGTGACCTCGCCAAGCGGGACCTGCACCGGGGCGATTTCGACGTCGACGAGTCCGCGATCGCGGTCGGTGTCGAGTTCTTCACGGCGGCCGCGCTGCTCGACGCGCGGCGGGCCAGGCCGTCCGGCTAGCCGGGATCCGGGCCGGGCCGAACCGAAATTCCTACCCCATCGGCGAGCCTCCCGGCGCACGCGTCCAGCCCTTGGTACACAAGGGT
Source organism: Streptomyces sp. NPDC053432 (assembly GCF_055585365.1). NCBI lineage: Bacteria > Bacillati > Actinomycetota > Actinomycetes > Kitasatosporales > Streptomycetaceae > Streptomyces > Streptomyces sp. NPDC053432. The sequence continues at coordinate 98,349 of NZ_JBVJKF010000014.1, read as the reverse complement.
TGGGCGTGTGACTCGTTACCGATCGGTCACTGTCTGATTCGCGACGATCCGATAACGACTCATGAACGGGCCTTTAACTGACATCTACGCGCGTTACGATCGCCGCGAAACCAGCGCCGGTCGTGGCGCTTCGGTCAGGTTTTGAAGGAGCCTCCCCTTGCGCCGGATCACCAGGATCGCCACCGTGGGCATCGCGTCCGCGGCGCTGGCCCTCTCGGCCACCGCCTGTGGCGGTAAGAAGTCGTCTGACACCTCCTCCGACAGCACGTCGAAGGCCGAGAGCGTCGCCATCGCGTACGACATCGGCGGCCGCGGCGACCAGTCGTTCAACGACGCCGCCTACGCCGGTATGGAGAAGGCGAAGACCGACCTCAAGGTCACCACCTCCGAAGCCGAGCCCACCGACGGCGAGGGCGAGGCCGACAAGGTCCAGCGCCTCACCGAGCTGGCCCGCAAGGGCAACAACCCGGTCATCGGCGTCGGCTTCTCCTACGCCCCGGCCATCAAGAAGGTCGCGCCGAAGTTCCCGAAGACCACCTTCGGCATCATCGACGACACCTCGGTGACCGGCGCGAACATCGCCAACCTCGTCTTCAACGAGGAGCAGGGCTCCTACCTGGCCGGCGTCGCCGCCGCCAAGGCGTCCAAGACCGGCACGGTCGGCTTCATCGGCGGTGTCGAGGTTCCGCTGATCAAGAAGTTCGAGGCGGGCTTCGCGCAGGGCGTCAAGGACACCAACCCGAACGCCAAGGTCCTGGTCCAGTACCTGACCCAGCCGCCGAACTTCGACGGCTTCTCGAAGCCCGACCTCGGCAAGGCCGCCGCGCAGGGCCAGATCGACCAGGGCGCCGACGTGGTCTACGCCGCCGCCGGTCTCGCGGGTTCCGGTGCCATCGAGGCCGCTTCGGCCAAGGGCAAGTGGGCCATCGGCGTCGACTCCGACCAGTACAACCAGGCCGGTCTGGCGAAGTACAAGGACGCCATCCTGACCTCGGTCACCAAGGACGTCTCGGACTCCGTCTACAACCTGATCAAGTCGGTCAAGGACGGCAAGCCGACCACCGGTGAGATCCGCTACGGCCTGGACAAGGACGGCGTCGGCCTGGCCGACTCCAACCCGAAGTACAAGGAGATGACGGACGTCGTCGCCGCGGTGGAGAAGGCCAAGGCCGACATCATCGCCAAGAAGATCAACGTCAAGACCGCCCCGTAAGGCCGTTCCTGACATGTAGTCGTGGTCTCCGGGGTCCGGGCAGTGGTCTCATCCGCTCCCGGGCCCCGAGCCGCGTTCTGTGGGGCTCGTGGCCAGTTGGCCGCAAGTTTTCACTTCCGACAGTGCTACGCGCGTAGAAGCATCGTGGACGCGATACTTTCACTCCCCGCCCTGTCCCCCTGCCTTCCGCTCCTTCCGCGCCAAGGAGAGTGCGTCATCAACGCGTCCAGCCCGCCCCCCGCCGTAGAACTGCACGGCATCACCAAGCGCTTCCCCGGCGTCGTCGCCAACAAGGACATCGCGATCACCGTCCGCAAGGGCACGGTCCATGCCTTGATCGGCGAGAACGGCGCCGGCAAGTCGACCCTGATGAAGATCCTCTACGGCATGCAGAAGCCGGACGAGGGCACCATCGCCATCGACGGGGAGCAGGTCTCCTTCGCCAGCCCCGGCGACGCCATCGCCCGCGGCATCGGCATGGTGCACCAGCACTTCATGCTCGCCGACAACCTCACCGTCCTGGAGAACGTGGTCCTCGGCGGCGAGAAGCTGTACGGCATCGGTGCCAAGGCCCGTAAGAAGATCAAGGAGATCTCGGACGCGTACGGCCTCGGCGTACGCCCCGACGCCCTGGTCGAGGACCTCGGTGTGGCCGACCGGCAGCGCGTGGAGATCCTCAAGGTCCTCTACCGCGGCGCCCGGATCCTGATCCTCGACGAGCCGACCGCCGTGCTCGTGCCGCAGGAAGTGGACGCGCTCTTCGACAACCTGCGCGAGCTCAAGGCCGAAGGCCTGACCGTCATCTTCATCTCGCACAAGCTGGGCGAGGTCCTGAAGGTCGCCGACGACATCACCGTCATCCGGCGCGGCACCACCGTCGGCACCGCCGACCCGAAGACGGCCACCACCAAGCAGCTCGCCGAGCTGATGGTCGGCTCCGAGCTTCCCTCGCCCGAGACCCGCGAGTCCACGGTGACCACCACGCCGATGCTCGCGGTCGAGGGCCTGCGGCTGGCCGCCACCGACCCGGACGGCGTCGTCCGCGAGGTGCTCGCCGGCATCGACTTCACCATCCACAAGGGTGAGGTGCTCGGCATCGCCGGCGTCGAGGGCAACGGCCAGACGGAGCTCATCGAGGCCCTCATGGGCATGAGCATCCCCGATGGCGGAACGATCACTCTGGACGGCACCGACATCTCCACCGCCCCGACCCGCAAGCGCCGGGTCGACGGCATCGGTTACATCCCCGAGGACCGCCACCGCCACGGCCTGCTGCTGGACTCCCCGCTGTGGGAGAACCGCATCCTCGGCCACGTCACCGAGGCGCCCAACTCCAAGCGCGGCATCCTCGACACGAAGGCCGCCCGCAAGGACACCGCGCGCATCGTCGTCGAGTACGACGTCCGCACGCCCGGCATCGACGTGACCGCGGCCTCGCTCTCCGGCGGCAACCAGCAGAAGCTGATCGTCGGCCGCGAGATGAGCCACAACCCGAAGTTCCTCATCGCCGCCCACCCCACCCGCGGTGTGGACGTCGGCGCGCAGGCACAGATCTGGGACGCGATCCGCGAGGCCCGCCGCGAGGGCCTGGCCGTCCTGCTGATCTCCGCCGACCTGGACGAGCTCATCGGCCTGTCCGACACCCTGCGCGTGATCTACCGGGGCCGTCTGGTGGCGGAGGCCGACCCGGCCACCATCACCCCGGAGGCCCTCGGTACCGCCATGACGGGTGCCGCGTCCGGGCACCTGGAAGCAACCGACAACCACTCCGCCGCCGGTACCGAGACCGGTACCGATGCCCCGGAGGACGAGGCCCGATGAAGAAATTCGACAAGGACCGGCTGATCCTCGGCATCGCCGGACCCGTGGCGGCGCTGGTCAGCGCCTTCCTCCTGACCATGATCGTGCTGGCCGCGACGGGCATCGACCCGATCGAGCCGCTGCGCCTGATGGTGGAGAACGCCGGCTACGAGGACGTCCAGGTCCTCATCGTGAACCAGGCCGGTACGTACTACCTGGCGGCCATGGCCGTGGCCATCGGCTTCCGCATGAACCTCTTCAACATCGGCGTCGACGGCCAGTACCGCCTCGCGGCGATGCTGTCCGCCGTGGTCGGTGCGGCCGTGACCCTCCCGGGCCCGCTGCACCTGCTGGTGATCATCCTCGTGGCGATGCTCGTCGGTGCCTTCTGGTCCGGCATCGCCGGTGTCCTCAAGGCCAAGCGGGGCGTGAGCGAGGTCGTCTCCACGATCATGCTGAACGCCATCGCGACCGCCCTGATCGCCTGGCTGATGCTGACGAAGAACCTCGGCGTCCAGCCGGCCGGCTCCAACGACCTGACGACCGGCGACATCGCCGAGTCCGGCTGGTTCCCGGCCGTCGACCTCGGCGAGGGACTGGAGATCTACGGCTTCACCTTCGTGGCCTTCGCCCTCGGCATCGTCTACTGGTTCACGCTCAACCGGACCCGCTTCGGCTTCGACCTGCGCGCCACCGGCGCCAGCGAGTCCGCCGCGCAGGCCTCCGGCGTCGACGCCAAGAAGATGATCATCACCGCGATGCTCATCTCCGGTGCGGTCGCCGGCCTCGCGGGCATGCCGCAGCTCCTGGGCGAGACCCACACGTACAACCTGGCCTTCCCGACCGGTGTCGGCTTCACCGGCATCACCATCGCGCTGCTCGGCCGCAACAACCCGGTCGGCATCTTCTTCGCCGCGTTCCTGATGGCCTTCATCGACAAGGCCTCGGCCTCGCTCGACCAGGCCGGGTACGCGAAGGAGATCGGCACGATCATGAAGGGCCTGATCGTGATCGCGGTCGTCGTCTCGTACGAGCTCATCCGCCGTTACGGCATCCGCCGCCAGCAGCAGAAGGTCGGCGAGGAACTGGCCGCGGGCCACGCCATCAAGACCGAGAAGGAGGTCGCGGCGTGAGCACCAGCACCGTTTCCGCGACGGCCGCCGCCCCGAAGAAGTCGGCCGGCCGCAAGAAGCTCACCCTCCCGTGGATCATGCTGATCATCGCCGGCGGCCTCGCGCTGGTCTCGGTGGTCCGCCTGATCAGCGGCGCGAACGACCTGACCTCCGTCGGCCAGGTCTCCGGCGCCCTCTCGCTCGCCGTGCCGATCGGCCTCGCCGGTCTCGGCGGTCTGTGGGCCGAGCGGGCGGGCGTCGTCAACATCGGCCTCGAAGGCATGATGATCCTCGGCACCTGGTTCGGTGCCTGGGCCGGCTACCAGTGGGGCCCGTGGACGGGCGTCATCGCCGGCATCGTCGGCGGCGCCATCGGCGGCCTGCTGCACGCCATCATGACGGTCACCTTCAACGTCAACCACATCGTCTCCGGTGTGGCGGTCAACATCCTCGCCCTGGGCTTCACCCAGTACCTGTCGAACTTCACCTTCGACGAGATGCCGGGCGGCTCCTCGAAGCAGTCGCCGCAGGTCGAGCCGATCTACAAGATCACGGTGCCGGGGCTGTCCGACTGGATGTCCGACCTCCAGGCCAAGCACTGGTTCTTCGTCTCGGACCTCGCCGGCGTCATCGGCGGCCTGGTCACCGAGCTGTCGCTGCTGACCGTCGTCGCCCTGCTGCTGATCCCGGGCACCTGGTGGATCCTGTGGCGCACCGCCTTCGGCCTGCGGCTGCGCTCCTGCGGTGAGAACCCCACCGCCGCGGAGTCCCTCGGCGTCAACGTGTACAAGTACAAGTACATCGCCGTGATCGTCTCCGGCGGCCTCGCTGGCCTCGGCGGCGCGTTCCTGTCGATCGTCGCCAGCCCGATCTACCAGGAGGGCCAGACCGGCGGCCGCGGCTACATCGGTCTCGCCGCGATGATCTTCGGTAACTGGATGCCGGGCGGCATGGCGCTGGGCGCGGGCATGTTCGGCTACATCGACGGCCTCAAGCTGCGCGGCGGCGCCACCAACGTCCACGCGATGCTGCTGCTCCTCGCGATCGTGCTGGTGCTGGTGTGCGTCTGGCAGCTGTACAAGCGCAAGCACTTCCAGGCCGCCATCGCGCTGGCCTGCGCCGGCGGGCTGTTCGTCTGGTACGCGCTGACCGACCAGGTGCCCAGCCAGTTCGTGGACGCGGCCCCGTACGTGACCACGCTGCTGGTCCTCGCGCTGTCCTCGCAGCGACTGCGGATGCCGAAGGCGGACGGCATGCCGTACCGCAAGGGCGAGGGCAAGTGACGTCGGTGCCCGCCGTCGACTGGGAGGCCCTGCGCGAGGCGGCCCGGGACGCCATGTCCCGGGCGTACGCCCCCTACTCGGGCTTCCCGGTCGGCGTCGCCGCACGGGTCGACGACGGCAGGACGGTCGTCGGCTGCAACGTCGAGAACGCGAGCTACGGCCTCGGCCTGTGTGCCGAGTGCGGACTGGTCTCCTCCCTCCAGGCGACCGGCGGCGGCCGGCTGACGCACTTCACCTGCGTCGACGGCCGGGGCGAGATCCTCGTCCCGTGCGGCCGCTGCCGGCAACTGCTCTTCGAATTCGGCGGACCGGACCTGCTGGTGGAAACCCCGAAGGGGATCCTCCCGCTGGCGGAGATGCTGCCGCAGGCCTTCGGGCCCGACCACTTGAGATAACCGTGCCGACGGCCCTCCACCCCCTGGGCGGAGGGCCGTCGTACTTCCGCAAACCCCTCTCTCTATGCGCGTAGAAGGAAGCACCACATGGACGTCATCTCCGTCATCCGGACCAAGCGGGACCGCGGCGAGCTGAGCCCCGAGCAGATCGACTGGGTCATCGACGCGTACACGCGCGGAATCGTCGCCGACGAGCAGATGTCCGCGCTGGCGATGGCCATCCTGCTCAACGGCATGAACCGCACCGAGATCGCCCGCTGGACCGCCGCGATGATCGCCTCCGGCGAGCGCATGAACTTCGACGCGCTCTCCCGCCCCACCGCCGACAAGCACTCCACCGGCGGCGTCGGCGACAAGATCACCCTGCCGCTGGCCCCGCTCGTCGCCGCCTGCGGCGCGGCCGTACCGCAGCTCTCCGGCCGCGGCCTCGGCCACACCGGCGGCACCCTGGACAAGCTGGAGTCCATCCCCGGCTGGCGTGCGCTGCTGTCCAACGAGGAGATGATGCACGTCCTCGACACCACCGGCGCGGTCATCTGCGCGGCGGGCGACGGCCTGGCCCCGGCGGACAAGAAGCTGTACGCCCTGCGCGACGTCACCGGGACGGTCGAGGCGATCCCGCTCATCGCCTCCTCGATCATGTCCAAGAAGATCGCCGAGGGCACGGGCTCGCTCGTCCTGGACGTGAAGGTCGGCTCCGGCGCCTTCATGAAGAACATCGAGGACGCCCGCGAGCTCGCCCGCACCATGGTCGGCCTCGGCACCGACTCCGGCGTCAGGACGGTCGCCCTGCTCACCGACATGTCGACCCCGCTCGGCCTGACGGCCGGCAACGCCCTCGAAGTCCGCGAGTCGGTCGAGGTCCTGGCCGGCGGCGGCCCCGCGGACGTCGTCGAGCTGACCATCGCCCTGGCCAAGGAGATGCTGGACGCCGCCGGCATCAAGGACGCCGACCCGGCGAAGGCCCTGGCCGACGGCTCCGCGATGGACCACTGGCGCCGGATGATCGCGGCCCAGGGCGGCGACCCCGACGCGGCCCTGCCGGTCGCCCGCGAGCAGCACGTGGTCACGGCCCCCGAGTCCGGCGTGCTGACCCGCCTGGACGCCTACGGGGTGGGCGTCGGCGCCTGGCGCCTGGGCGCCGGCCGCGCGCGCAAGGAGGACCCGGTGCAGGCGGGCGCGGGCATCGAGCTCCACGCGAAGCCGGGTGACACCGTGACGGCCGGCCAGCCGCTGATGACGCTGCACACGGACACCCCGGAGAAGTTCGACTACGCCCTGGCCTCCCTGGAGGGCACGTACGACATCGCCCCGGCGGGCACGGCCTTCACCGCCACGCCGATCGTGCTGGACCGCATCGCGTAGCCCCGCACGCTCACTCGTACGGCTGAACGGGACCGGTGGACGCCCACCGGTCCCGTTCGTCATGCTGGGCTCGGTGCCAAGAGCTTGAGGAGCACACCATGAGCGCACTCACCGTCCAGCACGAGCCACGCGGTGGCGACGGCTGGGACGATCTCGTCCGCCTCTGGGAGGCGACGGACGGGCCGGAGGGCTGCAAGGTGGAGATCATCGAGGGGATCATCACCGTGGCGCCACCGCCTGCCAACCACCACAACTTCATCGCGGCCAAGGTGCATCGGTGCCTGCTGGCCGCGATTCCCGAGGACTGGGAGATCTTCCAGACCCTCAACGTGGCGGTTCCGTCTCGCAGTGGCTTGTACATCCCGGATGTGGTGGTCGTCCCAGAGGATCTGGTCCTCGAGGATGACGGCAACTTCATCCCCGCCGCTGCTGCCGAGCTGGCCGTCGAGATCACCTCGAAGTCGAATGCTTCGCACGACCGCATCGCCAAGGCGGCTGGGTATGCCCAGGCAGGCATCCCGCTCTACCTGCTCATCGACGCTCATGCGCCTGGTGGCGCGACCATCACCCTCTACGGCGAGCCCAGCGACGGCGTTTACCGGATCCTTCAGGCAGGCAAGTTCGGCGAGACCTTCCACTTGCCCGCGCCCTTCGACATGAAGCTGGACACCTCCGCCTTCCCGACGCCCTGAGGGCTCGCGCGGCGCCGATGAGTTCGGGCGGCCCGGGGAGTCACCCTCTCGTGACGATCAGACGACTCGTGCTGCCCGGACCCGCCCCGACCGCACAGGACACCGCGCGGCTGTGCGCACGCCTGGCCCGGCTGTACGACGACGGGGCGCGGGCGGTGGAATGCGATGCGCGGGCGGTCACCGCGCCGGGCCTCGGCACCGTCGAGGTGCTGGCCCGGCTGCGGCTCACCGCCCGTGGCCGCCCGCTGCGGGTGACCGGCGCCGGCCCCGCGCTGCGCGCGCTGCTGGACCTCGTGGGCCTCGTCGAGCTGCTCGGGGAGTCCGGAGAGCGGGAACCACCGCTCGGTCGCAGGGAGTAGAAGGGCCTTCTGAGTGGATCCGAGCGCGGGCGCCGTGGTGCCGTGCTCCCCGGCCTGGCGGGGCTGTCAGAGTGCTGCCTTGCCGGGCTGCGGGAGAGGGCGGCGGTTCACGCCCGTCCGCCTCCGCACGCCCGCCGCCGCAATGTCCAGGTGTCGGGTGCACGGTGTGGTGCTCATGCTCTGGTGTTCCCGGCCGGTCAGCCGTGAATGAGGGTGTCGCGTGTTCCATCTGTCGGTCTGCCGCGCAACCAGAACCACCGGATCCCGGGCACCGGACGGCGCCCACGCCGTACGGCGCAGACGCAGGGGCGTCCTGGCCGGCGTGACCGGCGCGCTGTTCCTCACGGCGCTGGTCGGCGCCCCGGCGGCGCACGCCCAGGACTTCGCCCCGCCGGTCAACTACCCCGCCGGCCTCGCCCCGCAGTCGGTGGCGACGGGTGACTTCGACGGCGTCAACGGCCTCGACCTGGTCACCGCGAATCCCAACAGCGACAACGTCTCGGTGCTGCTGAACACGGGCTCGGGCACGTACGGCGCGGCCACGAACACCGCGGTGGGCGACCTGCCGGTCGGCGTGGCCGTGGCGGACGTCAACGGCGACAACAAGGCCGACCTCATCGTCGCGAACGCGCTCGACGACGACGTGTCGGTGCTGCTGGGCGACGGGTCCGGTGCCTTCCCGACGCGCACGGACTTCGCCGTGGGCGACGTACCGGTCTCGGTGGCGGTCGGCGACTTCGACGGTGCCAACGGTCCCGACCTGGCCGTCGCGAACGCCGGCGGCGACAGCGTGTCGGTGCTGCTGAACAACGGGACCGGTACGTTCACCAATGCGGCCGGGAGCCCTGTCGCCGTCGGCGACAACCCGTTCTGGGTGGCGGTGGGCGATCTCAACGGCGACGCCGGCCAGGACCTCGCCGTCGCGAACTCGGGCAGCGACAACGTGTCGGTGCTGCTGAACACCGGGTCCGCCGCGTTCGCCCCGGCCGTCAACTATCCGGTGGGCGACAACCCGTTCTCGGTGGCGGTGGGCGACCTCAACGGCGGCAGTCCCGACCTGGCCGTCGCGAACCTCGGCGACGACACGGTGTCGGTGCTCCTGAACAACGGCTCGGGCACGTTCGCCCCGGCGGCCGGGAGCCCTCTCCCCGCCGGCGGCGACATGCCGTTCACCGTGGCGGTGGCCCAGCTCGACGGCGCCGGCGACTCCGACATCGTCGTGACGAACGAGGGCAGCGACAACGTGTCGGTGCTGCCGAACACCGGGGGCGCCGTCTTCGGCCCCGCCGAGAACCACGCCGCGGGCGATGCGCCGACCGGGCTCGCGGTCGGCGACCTGGACGGCGACGGCCGCCTCGACCTGGCCACCGCGAACGCCAACGGCAACGACGTGTCGGTGCTGCTGGGCGTCAGGGCCCCGACGACCACCGCTCTGGTCTCGTCGGTCAACCCGTCCGTGGTCGGCCAGACGGTGACCTTCACCGCCACGGTCAGCGGTGCCGAGGGCACCCCGACCGGCACGGTCACCTTCAAGGACGGCGCCACCACCCTGGGCATCGACGCCCTCGACGGCACAGGCACGGCCTCGCTCCCCGTCAGCACCCTGACCGCCGGCACCCACGCCATCACCGCCGAGTACGGCGGGAACACCACGTACGCACCCTCCACCAGCAACACCGTCAACCAGGTCGTGAACCCGCTGACCTGCGGCAACGCCACCCCCACGATCGTCGGCACCGACCGCGCGGACAACCTCGTGGGCACCCCCGGCAACGACGTGATCTTCGCCCTCCGCGGCAACGACACGGTCAACGGACTCGGCGGCGACGACCTCATCTGCGGCGGCCCGGGCAACGACGTCCTGATGGGCGGCACCGGGAACGACCGCATCGAGGGCGCCGACGGCAACGACACCATCAGCGGCAACGACAACGACGACACCCTCCTCGGCGGCGACGGCAAGGACACCATCAGCGGCAACGCCGGCAACGACTCGCTGTTCGGCGAGGCGGGCAACGACACCCTCGACGGCGGCACCGGCACCAACACCAACAACGGCGGCCCCGGCAGGAACACCTGCACCAACCCCACCACCGGAACCGGCTGCACCGTCTGACGGCAAGCCACCCACACACGTGAGCCCCCTGGACACCTCCAGGGGGCTCACGCCTGCGCAGCGGCGGGGCGCCTACGCCAGTTCCTCCGGCAGGCCGAACAGCGGGAACCAGCGGGCGGTGTCCAGGAAGGCGTTGAGACCGACGATCTTGCCCTCCGAGATCTCCAGGACCTGCAGCGCCCACGGCACGTGCCCCGGCTCCCCGTCGGGCCGCGGACGGTACTGGCCGAAGGCCGGCATGCCGTTCGCCGTGGTCGGGACCAGGCGGGAGCCCTTGCAGCCGATGCCCTGGTTCAGGTGCCACGCCGCGATGTCGGCGTGGCCCCGCAGCCACAGGTCGAACGGCGGCATCGACAGCACCGCGTCCTCGTGCAGCAGGGTGGTCAGCCGCGTGATGTCGTAGGCCTCGAAGGCGGACAGGTACTGCTCCAGCAGCTTCGCCTGGTCCGCGTCCAGCGGGTCCGCCGGATCGCTGTCACGGATCCCGTGCGAGGCCAGCGTGGCCCGCGCCCGCTGCAGCGCACTGTTCACCGACGCCACCGTGGTCTCCAGCAGTACGGCGACCTCGTCCGCCTTCCAGGCCAGCACCTCGCGCAGGATCAGCACCGCCCGCTGCTTCGCCGGCAGGTGCTGCAGCGCCGCCACGAACGCCAGGCGCACCGATTCCCTCGCGAGGGCCATCTCCGCCGGGTCGGCGGTCTGCGGCAGCACCCGGCCGTCCGGTACCGGCTCCAGCCAGGTCACCTCGGAGCGCTCGTTCAGCACGGCCGAGGCCTGGTGCTGCGGCGCGGTCAGGTCCATCGGGCGGGCCCGCTTGTTCCCCGCGTTCAGCAGGTCCAGGCACACGTTCGTCGCGATCCGGTACAGCCACGACCGCAGCGAGGAGCGGCCCTCGAACTTCTCGTAGCTGCGCCAGGCCCGGACGTAGGTGTCCTGCACGGCGTCCTCGGCGTCGAAGGAGGAGCCCAGCATCCGGTAGCAGTAGCCGGTGAGCTCCACCCGGTACCGGTCCATCGCCGCGTCGAGGTCGAGGTCCTGTGGTGTCGTCGCGAGCTCGCTCATGGTGCCTTCCCCCAGACGGATCCGATACTTCGGAAACTACCGGAGGCCTCTGACAACGGCAGCCCGAACGGCCCAAGGGCCGTCCGGGCGTGTCTCAGCGCGCGGCCGCCGCCGCCCCGGCCGGCAGGCGCCGCTCCGTACGGGCCGCGTGCGACCCGTACAGGGTGATCGACACGACGCCGAGCACCGCCAGCAGCGCGATGCCGACGGTGGCCGCCCAGCCCGCCGAGTGGTAGGCGAGCGCACCCAGGGTGCCGCCCGCGCTGGAGCCCAGGTAGTACGCCGACTGGTAGAGGGCGGAGGCCTGCGCCCGGCCCGTCTTCGCCGTCCGGCTCACCGCCGAGGAGGCCACCGCGTGGCCCGCGAAGAAGCCCGCCGTGATCAGAATCAGCCCGGCCAGGATCGCGGCCAGGGAATCCGACAGCGACAGCAGCAGCCCCAGCGCGGTCGTGGTCACCGCCAGGTACAGCGCACCGCGCCGTCCCGTCCGGGCCACCAGCTGGCCGGCGGCCGCCGAGGAGACCGTACCGACCAGGTAGATCAGGAAGATCGAGCCGATCACGCCCTGCCCGAGGGAGAACGGCTCCTCGACCAGGCGGTAGCCGATGACGGTGTACACCGCGCCGAAGACGGTCATGAACAGCGCGCCGATCCCGTACAGCCGCAGCAGCAGCGGATCGCGCAGATGGCCGGCGACGGTACGGCCCACCGCGCGCGGGTTCAGCGACGCCGGCCGGAAGAACCGCGCCCGGGGCAGCAGCACCAGGAACGCCACCGCGCAGACCAGCGACATCAGCGCGACGGCCCCCAGCCCGGCCCGCCAGCCCCACAGCTGCGCGGCCCAGCCGGTGACGAGACGGCCGCTCATGCCGCCGATGGAATTGCCCGCCACGAACAGGCCGATCGCGGCGACCAGCGCCTTCGGCTTGACCTCCTCCGCCAGGTACGCCATCGCGGAGGCCGGGATGCCGGCGATCGCCGCGCCCTGGACGGCGCGCAGCCCGATCAGCCACTCCAGGTTCGGCGCGAGGGGGATCAGCAGGGCGACGCCCACGGCCACGACCATCGAGCAGGTCATCATCCGGGTCCGCCCGAAGCGCTCGGACAGCGCGCTGAGCGGCAGGACGAACATGGCGAGCGCACCGGTGGCCGCGGACACCGTCCAGCTGGCCTGACCCGCCGTCACGCCGAAACCGGCGGAGATCGCGGGCAGCAGCGCCTGGGTGGAGTAGAGGAGGGCGAAGGTCGCCAGTCCGGCGGCGAAGAGCGCGATGCTCATCCGGCGGTAGCCGGGGCGGCCGGGCGAGAGGGCTTCGCGGGTGTGAGCCGGAGTGGCCGGGGACGACGGGGTGGAGGCACCCGTGGTGACGGATGCCCCGGTATGAGCGGGAGGCATGCTTCGACGGTAGGCCGGTCCTTTTCATGCGTCCAATGCACAGAATCGCGATAATCGATCCACTCATGCATCAGCACAGCTCAGGGCGGCGCACGTCGATGAACCGTTACGAAGAAGACTTGTCCGTGACACAACTGCTGGCCCCGCGCCTCGCGTACTTCGCGGCCGTCGCCCGGCACGAGCACGTCACCCGCGCCGCCCACGAACTGGGCGTCCCGCAGTCCACCCTCTCGCGGGCGATGGTCCGCCTCGAACAGGACCTGGGCGTCACGCTGTTCGCCCGCAAGGGCCGTACCGTCGCCCTCACCCCGGCCGGCCGCACCTTCCTGGCCTCCGCCGAACAGGCCCTCGACGGCATCGCCCGCGCCGCCGAATCCGTCCAGCAGGACGCCGACCCGGCCTACGGCAAAGTCGCCTTCGGCTTCCTGCACACCCTGGGCTCCGAGACCGTACCCGGCCTGATCCGCGCCTTCCGCGCCGACCACCCCCGCATCCGCTTCTCCCTCGTCCAGAACTACGGCGAGGCCATGCTGGAGAAGCTGCGCTCAGGCGAACTCGACCTCTGCCTCACCTCACCCGTCCCCGACGCCCCCGACCTCGTCGCCCGCCGCCTCGACGAACAGCGCCTTCGCCTCGTCGTCCCCGACGACCACCGCCTCGCCGTCCGCAAGCGCATCCGCCTCGCCGAGGCCGCCGAGGAAACCTTCGTCACCCTGGAACCGGGCTACGGCCTGCGCCGCATCACCGACAACCTGTGCGCGGAGGCCGGCTTCACCCCCCGCGTCGCCTTCGAGGGCGAGGAGGCGGAAACCCTGCGCGGCCTGGTCGCCGCGGGCCTGGGCGTGGCCCTCCTGCCCCCGCCGGCGGTGGCCCGCCCCGGCGTGGTGGAACTGACGGTCACCGCCCCGCGCGCGGTCCGCGAGATCGGCGTCGCCTGGCTCGACGGCCACCCGGACACCCCCCCGGTGGCGGAGTTCAAACGCTTCCTCCTCTCCCGCCGCGGACGCCTGATCCCGGAACTGGAACCGCCCGCGGCGCGGGAGGGCCGCCGGCCCGAAAACTGATGGCCGTCCACGGCTCCGGCAAGCAGAATCACCGGGGTTGCCGCGGTCGAGGGGGAAGCTGTTTGGACGTGTTCACGTGCGCCGGGTGCGGTGCGGAGCTGACGGCGCCGGTCTCCCGGGCCGCCCTCCCCGTCCACACCGACTACGGGGCGTGGGAGCAACTGCACCCCCCGCTGATGGAGCCGGCCACGTACGCCGTCGACCCCCGGCCCACCGGACCGCCCTGGCGGCCGTGGGACGAGGTGGGGGAGGACCTGGCGGCTGAGCAGGGTGTGTACGTGCCGCAGTACGCCGTCTCCTTCGGGCCGCGGAACAGGGTCGTCATCGCGCCCGGCGACTCCCGGGGCATGGTCCTGATCCCCGAGAAGTGCGCGGGCTACTGCAGGGGCATCGACGGCAGGGACGGACCCAACCTGGCGTGCGAGGGCTGCGGGCGCGCGGTGGCGACGCGGATGGACGACTGCGGGCTGTGGCAGACGGTGTGGCTGGAGCCCGACGCCGTGCGGCGCGTGCCCTCGGGCCTGCCGGCCGTCCCGGTCCCCGGCTGGGACGAGCTGGACCTGGACTCGTACGCCGTGCCGCCCGTCGAACCCGACGGTTCCTGGAGCTTCCGCTGGGAGGCCGCGGTTCCGGTGGCCCTCGCGCACCTGGTGGTGGCCGTCCAGGGCCGCCCGGTGGCGCTGCCCGGCCCTCTCGCCGGGTTGCTCGGCGACGCCGTCGCCGGTTGCCTGCCGGCCGGGCCCCCGGTCCTCACCACGAGGCTCGCCGGGCCGGGGGCGCCCCCGCTCCCGGCCGGTGACGACGTCCTGCTCGTTCCCCGCCACCCGGTCACGGGGGAGCCGTGGCGGCCCCCGCACGGCTCGGCGACCGTGGTGCCGCTGGACATCGGGGTCTGGGCCCACCTGGCACTCCCGGGGGAGACCTCGCCACTGCCCGCCTCCGGCAGAGTGCCGGAAGGCGTCCTGCGCGACGACTACCCCCTGCCGCCGCGCCCCCGGCGCGGATTCCTGCCCCACCACCGGGCGTTCGGTGACACCTTGGCGCAGCTCCCCGGCATCCGACGCCCGGAGCTGCGCGCCTACTACGACCGGTACGACCGGCCCTAGCGGGACGTGTCCCCCAGGTCCGGCGGGGCGGGGGACGAGGGGGCGGGCGGACCCAGCAAGTACCCCGCCTGGAAGCGGGACTTCGCGCCCACCGCGCGCATGATCTCGGCGATGTGCCGCTGGCAGGTCCGCTCCGACATGCCCAGCCGGCGCGCGATCACCTTGTCCTCCAGGCCCTCCGACAGCAGCCGTACGATCGTCTGCCGCAGCTCGTCCGAGATGGACCGGGCCGCGTCCGGGCTCACCGACGTGAGGAAGGGCTCCGCGCCCAGCCAGGAGCGCTCGAACGCCGCCGTCATGAAGTGGACGACGCTCGGCTCCCGCACCACCAGCGCCGCCCCGCTGCGGTCCGGCACCGCCATCAGGCCGGTGTGCCCGTCGAAGACCAGCATCCGCATCAGCCCGTCGCCCAGCGTCCGCACCTGCGCGCCCAGCGCCGTCACCCGTTCCACGTACGCCGCCGTCGGCCGTGAGTAGCGCGCCGTGTGCTGGTAGATCGTCCGCATCCGGACCCCGCGCGCCAGCAGCGACTCGTCCCGCCCGATCGCCTCCTCCAGGGTCTCCAGCGGGCGGCCCCCGCCCGGCTGCGAGGTCAGCAGCTCCTGCTCGCACGCCGCGACCAGCTCCGTGATCAGCCCCCGCACCGCCCCGAGGTCCGTGACCAGCTCCAGGCGTCCCGAGGCGCTCAGGTCCCGGTGCGCGGTCCCCGCCTCGTACTCGGGCACCAGTGCCTCCAGCCGCCCCCGCAGCCGGTCCATCTCGTCGTGGGTCTCCCGTACGAGCAGCGCCAGCGGGGCCAGCGCGCGGGCGGCCGCCGCGCGCGGGGCCACCGCGCTCCACCGCTCGGGACCGGCGCCGGGGGCGCGCTGGAGCAGGTGCGCGGCGGCCAGCTCGGTGACCGCGGTGGCCGCGCGCACGCCCAGCGCCTCCGTGGCCTCGCAGACGTCGAACGAATGCCGCTCGACCGCGTACGCGTACAGGCGCCGCGCGGCGGGGCTCAGTTCCCCGGGTTCCCCGGTCGCTCGGGCTTCCCCGGCCGCTCCAGTTTCATCGGGTCGCATATGCGTATTCGTCCCTGTACGCGATGATCTGTAAACCCCTCGTGTTCCCGCAAGGCGGCAAGACGACCCCTGCCCCGACGCATTCGGCATATGCCGAAGAGGCACAGTGGCAGGACGGCGTGAGGGGGGAGCGCGGTATGCGGCAGCAAGGGACACCCGACGGGGGACGGGGGCCCGTTGCCGTCCTGCTGAGCCCGCGACCAGCCGTGGTGGCGGCCGCCCGCCGTGCGGGTGCGCACACCGTGGTGGTCGCGCCGGTTCCATCGGTGTCTTCCGACCGTGAGGGGGCGGAGCGGCGGGTACGGACGGACTGGCGCGACCACCGCCGCCTCATCGGGGCGTTAGGCAGCATGGAGGCCGTCCGCCGGGGCCGCGCCGCCGTGTTCGGCTTCGACGCCGCCGGGGCCCTCGCCGCGGCCCGCGCCAACGAGGAACTCGGACTCCCGGGCACCCCCACCGCGGCCGTCACCGCCCTCATGGACAAGGCCGCCCTGCGCGCCCGCTCCAACGCCCTGCACCCCACCCGGCCCGTCTCCTTCGCCCGCTGCGGCCGCTCCGACACCCTCCCCTTCATCACCACCCTCATCGGCTACCCCTGCGTCATCAAGCCCCGCGCGGGCGCCGACGGCGAGGGGGTCCGGCTCGTCCACGACGAGACCGAGGCCCGCGCCGCCGCCCACGGCTACCCCGAGGTCACCGACCTCCTCGTCGAGGAGTACCTCGAAGGCCCCGAGCTCACCGTCGAAGCCCTCTCCCGCCACGGCTGCCACCGCATCCTCGGCTGGGCCCGCCGCCGCACCGGCCCGGGCCCCTGCCTGACCGCCGCCGGCCACGACCTGCCCGTCGCCCTCGACCCCGCGACCGCGCAGGCCGTACGCACCTTCGTACGCGCGGTCCTCGACCTCGCCGGGCACCGCGACGGCCCCTCCCACACCGAGGTCATCCTCACCGCGCACGGCCCCCGCCTGGTCGAGGCCCACGCCCGCCCCGGCGGCGAGGAACTCGCCCGGCTGCTCCGCCTCGGGAACGGCACCGACGTCCTCGGCCTGGCCCTCGCCGCCGGGCTGGGCCTGCCCGACCCGGTGCGCAGCCCGCGCGCCACCCACGCCGGACTGCGGTACGTGGACTTCCCGCCCGGCCCGCTGCCCGGCGGCGTACACCCCGGGCTCGCCGCGGCCCGGCGGGTGCCGGGCGTGGTCCGGGTGCAGCTGGAGATCCCGCCGGGCGCCGTGGTCCACCGCGCCCCGACGGGCGCGCTGCACCACGCGTACGTCCTCGCGGCCGGCCCCACGGCGATAGGCCTCGCCCGCACCCTGGACCGCGCGGTCGCGCTCCTCGGGCGGAGCCGCGGCCAGGGCCTGCCGGCCCGGCGGGCGCCTCAGCCGGACGCCGGCTTCGCGTAGTCGACGTATCCGGTCCAGTCCAGCGCGACGCACGGCTCGTCGCCCAGCACCCAGGCGTCGTGCCCGGGCGCGATCTGGATGAAGTCTCCGGGGCCGATCTCGCCGCTCTCCCCGTCGTCCATGACGACCTTCATCCGGCCGCTGACCACGTAGCCGGTGTGGGCGGACTGGCAGCTGTCCGTGCCCGCGATCGGCTTGACGTGCGTCGACCAGCGCCAGCCGGGCTCGAAGACCGCGCGCCCCACGGCGCCGCCCTCGGTGTTGAACAGGTCCAGCCTGCCCGTGCCCGCCTCGAAAGGCCGCGTCTCGTCCGGCTTGTCGAAGTTCGTGTACCGCAGTCCGCTCATGGCCCATCGCCCTCCGGGAGAGGAACAGCACCCCGAGTCCATTCCTCACGGTACGCCCGGGGCACCCCCTCCGCTCACCCCCTCAGCGACCGCCCGAACCCGGAGGCCAGCGGCATCCGCAGACCCAGCGGCGGGGGAGCGGCGAAGGCGTCCGTCACCGGGCGGGAGTAGTGGCCCGAACCCAGGGCGCCCAGGACGAAGTCCACGGCCAGCGCCACCACTTCCGCCCGGTGCCCGTCCAGCCGGTGCCCGTCCGAATGCACCTCGAACCGGCAGGTAGAACGATTCGCCTTCTTCGCCCGCGCCGCCAGCCGGAACGACCCCTCGGGGTCGCTGCGCGCGTCGTTGGTGCCGTGGACGATCAGCACCTGCCGCCCCGACAGCTGTTTCACCGGTTCAGGGGAGTCGGCGCCGGCCGCGTCCCCTAACGAAGGGGCCATCAGCAGAACGGAGTTGACGGCCCCGTGCCCCGCCGCCCGCAGCGCCGTCAGCCCTCCCGCGTCGTATCCGGCCAGGCACACCGGCACGTCCCCGTACCGCCGCCCCACCTCCTCCGCGGCCCACCGCGCCTCTTCCTCCCGGGAGGCCTGCCCGCCGTGCACGACGGTGTGCGCCACCAGCCCGTCCGCCGCGCCCGCCCGGGCCAGGGCCCGCCCGAGCGGGCGCAGCGGACCGGGGAACCATCTGGACGCCCCGGGGAGCAGGAGCACCACACCACTGACCGTCGATACCGAGCCGTTCGCGCCGGCCACCCGTCCCAGACGGGCCCCGCGCGCCGGCGGCGCATGCTGTGCCATGGCGGAACAGTCTCAGACGCGGAGGTGTACGCCATCCGTCCGCGCGGTCACTGTTACATATCGGCGGACGCCGTCGGCATCCCGCTCTACGCGCGTAGGAGCTAGAGTGCCCAGATGACGAGCGACACCCCCACCCTGCCGACCCCGGACCAGATCCGCCGCTCCCCGAAGGTGCTCCTGCACGATCACCTCGACGGCGGCCTGCGCCCCGGGACCATCATCGAGCTGGCCCGCGAGGTCGGCTACGAGAACCTGCCGGAGGCCGACGCCGACAAGCTCGGCATCTGGTTCCGCGAAGCCGCCGACTCCGGCTCCCTGCCCCGCTACCTCGAGACCTTCGCGCACACCTGCGCGGTCATGCAGACCAAGGAGGCCCTGTACCGGGTTGCCGCGGAATGCGCCGAGGACCTGGCCGAGGACGGCGTCGTGTACGCCGAGATCCGCTACGCCCCCGAGCAGCACCTGGAGAAGGGGCTGACCCTCGAAGAGGTCGTCGAGGCCGTGAACGAGGGCTTCCGCGAGGGCGAGCGCCGCGCGAAGGCCAACGGCCACCGCATCCGCGTCGGCGCCCTCCTGACCGCGATGCGCCACGCCGCCCGCGCGCTGGAGATCGCGGAGCTGGCCAACCGCTACCGCGACCACGGCGTCGTCGGCTTCGACATCGCCGGCGCCGAGGCCGGGTTCCCTCCCACCCGCCACCTCGACGCCTTCGAGTACCTCAAGCGCGAGAACAACCACTTCACCATCCACGCGGGCGAGGCCTTCGGTCTGCCGTCGATCTGGCAGGCCCTGCAGTGGTGCGGCGCCGACCGCCTCGGTCACGGCGTGCGCATCATCGACGACATCGAGGTCGCCGAGGGCGGCTCCGTGACGCTGGGCCGGCTGGCCTCGTACGTCCGGGACAAGCGCATCCCGCTGGAGATGTGCCCGACCTCGAACCTGCAGACGGCCGCGGCCACCTCGTACGGCGAGCACCCGATCGGTCTGCTGCGGAAGCTGCACTTCAGGCTCACGGTCAACACCGACAACCGCCTGATGAGCGGCACCAGCATGAGTCGCGAGTTCGAGCACCTGGTCGACGCCTTCGGGTACTCCCTGGACGACATCCAGTGGTTCACCGTCAATGCGATGAAGTCCGCGTTCATTCCTTTCGATGAACGACTCGCCATGATCAACGAGGTGATCAAGCCGGGTTATGCGGAGCTGAAGTCCGAGTGGCTCTTCCAGCAGACCGCCTCCACCAGCGGTTCCGTCTCGGCGTAGGCCACGGCTTGACGTACTGAAAGCGCCCGGGAGGAGCAATTCCCGGGCGCTTTCTCGTATTTACGGATGTTTGCGGGCCGGGGTTTGAAGTGACTAGTTTGCGGAGCCGCCCAATTCCCCGTCGCAAGGACGATCCTTCATGAAGCAGTCAGCTGCCAAGACCCTCGGTGTCGCCGCCCTCGGTGCCGCCTTCGCCGCCGTCGCCGCGGGCACCGCCTCGGCCGCCGCCGTGCCGGCCGTCGGCCTCACCGACACGCTGGGCACCGCCACCACCGCTGTCCAGGGCCTCACCAGCCAGCAGCACATGGGCGCCGAGGAAGGCCAGCAGTCCAGCGACCCGGCGGCCGCGCTCGGTCCGGTGACCGGCCTGCTCGGCGGTCTGCCGACCAGCGGTCTCGGCGCCTGATCCGTACGCGCGTACCCGTGGCGCACACCCGTCTGAGCGGGTGGGCGCCACGCCGCGTCGTATGCCACGATCATCGCCAACTGCCCATCCAGGTACGGGGTATGAGGTTCCGGTCATGCGCATGAAGGCACGAGCGACGACGGTCGCGCTGCTCCCCGCCCTGCTGTTCGCGGCCGTGGGATGCAGCAGTACGGACGCCCCCGCGGGCGGCAGGACCCCGGACCCGAAGGGGTCCCCGGGCACGCCCGCCGCATCGGCCTCCGCACCGGCCCCGGCGGGCTCCGCCCCGGCCGAGGGCGCCGGCAGCAGGCTGGAACGGTCCGCGCTGCAACAGGGCGATCTCGCGGGCTACCAGATCTCCGCCCAGGGCAAGAACCCCAACGCCCCGGACGGCCAGCCGCAGGCCGACAAGAAGGCCTGCCAGCCGCTCGCCGACATCATGGGCGACAAGCCGGACCCTGCGGCGCGCGAGACCGTCAACCGGGGCATCGGCTCCCAGAAGCAGCTCGGCCTCGCCGTCTCCGCCTCCGTCAGCTCCTACGCCGAGAGCGATGCCAAGGCGCTCATCTCCCGGCTCAAGGCCGCCGTGGCCGCTTGCGGCACGGGCTTCTCCGCCACCGTCGAGAAGCAGACCGCCGGCTACCGCGACGTCCGCGCCGCCGACTACCGCACGGCGGGCGACGAGAGCGTCAGCTGGACCACGACCGCGGCCGGCCAGGGCGTCTCCGCCCAGGTCCACCTCGTCGTCGTGCGCGAGGGCGACACCGTCGTGCGGCTGATGGCCCTCGACGTGGCCTCCGGCCAGAAGCAGGTGCGGGTGCCCCAGGAAGTGGCGGACAAGCAACTGGAGAAGATCAAGCGAGCCGCCTGACCCCTCCCCGGGTCACCCCGCGTCCGCTACCAGGCGGTGGACGCGGGCTTCTCGTTCGGCAGCAGCAGCCAGAGCGCCAGGTAGATCAGGAACTGCGGACCGGGCAGCAGGCACGAGGCCACGAATATGACGCGCATCGTGTTCGCCGAGATTCCGAAGCGGCGCGCCAGCCCCGCGCACACTCCACCGATCATTCGGCCGTCACGGGGGCGGACAATGGCGCTCATGGGTTCTCCTTCGTCGGGATCGCTCGATTGCGATGTCTCAATACTCCCGGGGAACCGCTGACAGGACGTCGGTCCAGGGGCCGAGCCCGACCCTGGTAATTTTCGGGGTCGCCCCCTGATAAGCGGCGCGTGAGCGGCGCACCCGCGCCCGGGCCCGCAGTGCCGGCACGACGGCCACGTGGGCGAGCACCACGCCGACGGTGTTCAGCAGCACCGAGTCCACGTCGACCACCTGCCCGGGGACGGCGGTCTGGAACATCACGATGCTCGCCGAGACCAGCGCGCCCGCGGCGGCGGTCCGCACCAGCGAGGACCACGCCGACAGCGCCGACGGCGCGAGCCTCCCGCTGACCAGCGGCAACAGCACCCCGAGCGGGGCCAGCAGGGCCAGCCCCTCCCCGAGCCGCCGGGCACCTTCGAGGGGCCCGGCCGCGAAGGCCGCCCTGATCCCCTCCAGCGGGGTCAGATTGGCGGCCGCGGCCCACGGCACGTCGAGGGGGCGGAGGGTCAGCCAGCCGACGACCAGGAGGTGCGCGGCCAGCAGGGCCGCGGCCAGGAGCCGGAGCCGAAGGGAGACGGCGGGGGCGGTGCCGGTGCTTTCGCCGGCCTCATTGCGCTGCACACCTGCGAGGACGCGCCATGCGGCGGCGCCGGTTCCGCCGGCCGGGCGGGCTCGCCGGGGAATGTATGAGAATCCGCTGAGAACGCACGCCGGCGACCGCACCGGCGCACCCCTGCGCAGCCGCGCCGGGCTCAGCGCAGGGCGATCAGGACGATCAGCAGCACCGCTCCGGCCACGGCCGGAGCGATGATCTCGTACGACCACTGCACCCGCACGGAACCCTGCGCACCGGCCCGTGAGGCGCCGCGCTCCGCCAGCTCCCGCAGCTCGTCCACCACCTGGTCGGCCCGGGCCCGCTGCGGGCCCTCGGAGGCGGCGGCGGTGGTCTTGTCCTTGTCGTCGGAGGCGTTCAGCCCCCGCCCGGTGAGCCCGCCGCGGCGGCTGAGCTGCTGCCGGTTCGCCTTCTTGCGCTCCCGCAGGGAGACGGGCACCGACCACAGCTGGAACTTCGAACCCTCGGCCAGCACCTCCGCCGAGTACCCGGCGCGCACGGCGTCCACGGACGCCCAGGGCAGCTCGATGACCCGGAAGGGGTTCCGCACGCGCAGCCGGTCGGCATTGGCGAAGACGGCCGGGCGGATCGTGAACGCCACGATCAGGGGGACGGCGCACAGCGCGAGGGCCAGCGCGATCCACGGGGTGTTCCCCGTGCCGCGCACCACCGCGTCCCCGCACAGCCAGGCGGTGAGCGCCAGCAGCAGCACGCCGGTGACCACGGCCATGGGGGAGCGGTAGACCCGGTCCGCGTACACAGGCTCATCAGGGGGCTGCTGGCTGCTCATGCGGTCGATTCTGCCCCACGCCGTCTCAGCTGACGAGATCGGCGTACAGGATGACGCCGCGGGGCCGGTGGACCCGGGTCCGGCGGACTGCCGAAGAGAAATTCACGGATCCTGTCCGCGCCGCACGACCGGGTTCCCGGCCGTGCCGCGCGACGGGAAAAGCGGAGGTCAGCGGTCCGCCGACCGGGCGCGGCCGGGACCCCCGCCGCGCCCGGATGGGGCCGGGTCCGCGCAGATGTGCAGCGGTGGGGGGTGACAGGCCGCTACGCGCGTAGATATGCTCATGTGGTGACCATGCCCACCACCCTCTCCGCATTCGCCGACGTGACGACGTCCGACAGTGCGCTGCGCCGCTTCCTGCACGGGCTGCCCGGCGTAGACCCTGTCGGCCTGGAGGCCCGCGCGGCCTCGCTCGGAACCCGTTCGATCAAGACGACGGCCAAGGCGTACGCCATCGACCTGGCCATCTCGATGATCGACCTGACGACGCTGGAAGGCGCGGACACCCCGGGCAAGGTCCGGGCGCTCTCCGCCAAGGCCGTCAATCCCGACCCGACCGACCGCACGACCCCGATGACGGCCGCCGTCTGCGTCTATCCCGACATGGTGGCCACCGCGAAGGCCGCCCTGAACGGCGCCGACGTCAAGGTCGCCTCCGTCGCCACCGCGTTCCCGGCCGGCCGCGCCGCGCTGCCCGTCAAGCTCGCGGACACCCGTGACGCCGTCGCCGCCGGAGCCGACGAGATCGACATGGTCATCGACCGTGGCGCCTTCCTCGCCGGCCGCTACCTGGAGACGTACGAGCTGATCAAGGCGGTCAAGGAGGCCTGCGTCCGGGAGGACGGCAGCGCCGCCCGCCTGAAGGTCATCTTCGAGACCGGCGAGCTGTCGACCTACGACAACATCCGCCGTGCCTCCTGGATCGGCATGCTCGCCGGCGCCGACTTCATCAAGACGTCGACCGGCAAGGTGGGGGTCAACGCCACCCCGGCCAACACCCTGCTCATGCTCGAAGCCGTACGCGACTTCCGGGCGCAGACCGGAATCCAGATCGGCGTGAAGCCGGCCGGCGGCATCCGCACCACCAAGGACGCGATCAAGTTCCTCGTCCTGGTCAACGAGACCGTGGGCGAGGACTGGCTGACCAACCACTGGTTCCGCTTCGGCGCCTCCAGCCTGCTCAACGACCTGCTGATGCAGCGCCAGAAGCTGAGCACCGGCCGTTACTCCGGTCCCGACTACGTGACGGTGGACTGATCACCATGGCATCTGTTTTCGACTACGCACCGGCACCCGAGTCCCGCTCGGTCGTCGACATCGCCCCCTCCTACGGGCTCTTCATCGACGGCGAGTTCACCGACGCCGCCGACGGCAAGGTCTTCAAGACCGTCTCGCCGTCCTCCGAGGAGGTCCTCTCCGAGGTCGCCCAGGCCGGTGCCGCCGACGTGGACCGCGCCGTCAGGGCCGCCCGCAAGGCCTTCGAGAAGTGGTCCGCGCTGCCCGGCTCCGAGCGCGCCAAGTACCTCTTCCGCATCGCCCGGATCATCCAGGAGCGCAGCCGCGAGCTGGCCGTCCTGGAGACCCTGGACAACGGCAAACCGATCAAGGAGACCCGCGACGCGGACCTCCCGCTGGTCGCCGCGCACTTCTTCTACTACGCGGGCTGGGCCGACAAGCTCGACCACGCCGGCTACGGCCCGAACCCGCGCCCCCTCGGTGTGGCCGGCCAGGTCATCCCGTGGAACTTCCCGCTGCTCATGCTCGCGTGGAAGATCGCCCCGGCGCTCGCCACCGGCAACACGGTCGTGCTGAAGCCGGCCGAGACGACCCCGCTCTCCGCCCTGTTCTTCGCGGACATCTGCCGCCAGGCGGGCCTGCCCAAGGGCGTCGTCAACATCCTCACCGGCTACGGCGACGCGGGCGCGGCCCTCGTCGAGCACCCGGACGTCAACAAGGTCGCCTTCACCGGCTCGACGGCCGTGGGCAAGAAGATCGCCCGCCACGTCGCCGGCACCGACAAGAAGGTCACCCTCGAACTGGGCGGCAAGGGCGCCAACATCGTCTTCGACGACGCACCCGTGGACCAGGCCGTCGAGGGCATCGTCAACGGCATCTTCTTCAACCAGGGCCAGGTCTGCTGCGCCGGATCCCGCCTCCTGGTCCAGGAGTCGATCCACGACGAGCTGCTGGACTCCCTCAAGCGCCGCCTGAGCACCCTGCGCCTGGGCGACCCGCTCGACAAGAACACCGACATCGGCGCGATCAACTCCGCCGAGCAGCTCGCCCGGATCACCGCGCTCGCGGACACCGGCGAGGCCGAGGGCGCGGAGCGCTGGTCCCCGGCCTGCGAGCTGCCGTCCGCCGGCTACTGGTTCGCCCCGACGCTCTTCACGAACGTCACCCAGGCGCACACCGTCGCCCGCGACGAGATCTTCGGCCCCGTGCTGTCCGTACTGACCTTCCGCACGCCCGACGAGGCCGTCGCCAAGGCCAACAACAGCCAGTACGGCCTGTCCGCCGGCATCTGGACGGAGAAGGGCAGCCGCATCCTCGCGGTCGCGGGCAAGCTCCGCGCGGGCGTCGTCTGGGCCAACACGTTCAACAAGTTCGACCCGACCTCGCCGTTCGGCGGCTACAAGGAATCGGGCTTCGGCCGCGAGGGCGGCCGCCACGGCCTGGAGGGCTACCTCGATGTCTGAGTCTGCTGCGAACCGTCTGAACGTCTTCAAGACCTACAAGCTGTACGTCGGGGGCAAGTTCCCCCGCTCCGAGAGCGGCCGGGTGTACGAGGTGAGCGACTCCAAGGGCAACTGGCTGGCCAACGCCCCGCTGTCGTCCCGCAAGGACGCGCGTGACGCCGTCGTCGCGGCCCGCAAGGCCTTCGGCGGCTGGTCGGGCGCGACCGCCTACAACCGGGGCCAGATCCTCTACCGCATCGCCGAGATGCTGGAGGGCCGCCGCGAGCAGTTCGTCCGCGAGGTCGGCGAGGCAGAGGGCCTGTCCAAGTCGAAGGCCGGCGCCGTCGTGGACGCGGCCATCGACCGCTGGGTCTGGTACGCGGGCTGGACCGACAAGATCGGCCAGGTCGTTGGCGGCGCCAACCCGGTCGCCGGCCCGTTCTTCAACCTCTCCACCCCCGAGCCGACCGGCGTCGTCACCGTCGTCGCCCCCCAGGCCTCGTCCTTCCTGGGCCTGGTCTCGGTCATCGCCCCCGTGATCGCGACCGGCAACACGGCCGTCGTCATCGCGAGCGAGAAGGCCCCGCTCCCCGCGCTCTCCCTGGGCGAGGTGCTCGCCACCTCCGACCTGCCGGGCGGCGTGGTCAACATCCTGTCCGGCAAGGCCGCCGAGATGGGCCCCCACCTGGCCTCCCACCAGGACGTCAACGCGATCGACCTGGCCGGCGCCGACACGGCCCTGGCCAAGGAGCTGGAGATCGCCGCCGCGGACAACCTCAAGCGCGTCCTGCGTCCACAGCCTGTGGACGACTGGAACGCGGACCCGGGCACTGCGCGCATGACGGCCTTCCTGGAGACCAAGACCGTCTGGCACCCCACGGGGTCGCTGGGCTCGGGCGGATCCTCGTACTAGGACCGCCCCACCGGGACCGCCGTACCAGGACCGTCCTCCTGGTACGGCGCCCCCCGAGACCGGCCCCGGCAGTGTTCCCCCGCCTGCCGGGGCCTTCCCGTGTCCGGCTACGCCTTCGGCAGCACCGGCCCCAGCAGCGAGGACACCGCGGCCGTCGGCAGCTCGCCGACCGAGGACCCGCGGGTCAGGCTGCCGGTGACCATGTCCGTGCCGACCGCGGGGAAGTCCGCGACCTGCGTGGCCACCCCGTTGTCGAGCGGGTCCACTCCGGTGTTGGCGAGCGGGTTGACCTTGAGATGGGAGACCGGGTTCGCGACCCCGGCCAGCGCGGCCGGGACGTCGAGCTCACCGGCCTGCGCCCCGCCGGCGGCCATCGCCAGGGCCGCACCGGCCATGGAGAGGGTCAGCCCGGCGGAGCGGAGCCGCTTCGGCGATGGGTCGGAAGCTGCGTGACGTGCCATGGTTCCCGCCTGTGGTCGTAGTCGCGTGCGCACACAGAGTAGTCGAGGCGGCTTCCCGGATTCCAACCCGCCATGTGAGACGGGTCGCAGGGGCTGTCGGCAGTGTGTCGATACGCCCGGTCATGCCTCACACTGGTCTCCCGTGAGCTGTTCATCTCCCCTTCCCACACGCGTCGTACTGCTGACCGGGCCCTCGGGCTCCGGCAAGTCCTCGCTGGCCGCCCGTTCGGGCCTGCCGGTGCTGCGCCTGGACGACTTCTACAAGGAGGGCGACGACCCGACCCTGCCCCTGGTCGAAGGCAGCTCCGACATCGACTGGGACTCCCCGCGCTCGTGGGACGCCGACGTCGCCGTCGCGGCCGTCGCCGAACTGTGCCGCACCGGCCGCACCGAGGTCCCGGTCTACGACATCGCGACCAGCTCCCGCACCGGCGCCGAGACCCTGGACATCTCCCGCACCCCGCTGTTCATCGCGGAGGGCATCTTCGCCGCCGACATCGCCGCACGCTGCCAGGAACTCGGCCTCCTCGCCGACGCGATCTGCCTGCGCGGCCGGCCCTCCACCACCTTCCGCCGCCGCCTCGCCCGCGACCTGCGCGAAGGCCGCAAGTCCCTGCCGTTCCTGCTGCGCAGGGGCTGGCGCCTGATGCGCGCCGAGCGCGGCATCGTGGCCCGGCACACCGCCCTCGGCGCCCACGCCTGCGGCCCCGACGAGGCACTCGGCCGCCTCGCCGCAGCCGCCGCCGGCCGCCACCGCGCACCGAGCGCCGCCGCACAGGCCGCCTGAGCGGCCCCGGCCGCACACATGGAAGCGCGGGACCGATCGGACCCCCGTCCGACCGATCCCGCGCTCTCCCCCCATGGCCGCCGTCCCACCCCCGCAGGACGGCCCCCCGGCCGTTGGTCTCTCAGGCGACGAGCTCCTCGAAGGACTCCGCCTCGTCGGCGCCGAAGCTCAGCGCCTCGTCCTCGCGCAGCCGCCGCAGCGAGCGCCAGATGCTGGACTTCACCGTGCCGACGCTGATCCCGAGGATCTCCGCGATCTCCGGGTCCGTACGGCCCTCGTAGTAGCGCAGCACCAGCATCGTGCGCTGCGGCTCCGGGATCCGGGCCAGCGCCTGCCACAGCACCGCACGCAGCTCCGTACCGCGCATCGCGTCCGTGTCGGAGGCCGTCTCCGGCAGCTCCTCCGTCGGGTACTCGTTCAGCTTGCGCCGGCGCCAGGCACTGATGTGCAGGTTCGTCATGGTCCGCCGCAGGTAGCCGCCGACCGCCGCCTTGTCACTGATCCGGTCCCAGGCGCGGTACGTCGAGAACAGCGCACTCTGCAGCAGGTCCTCGGCCTCGTGCCGGTCACCGGTCAGGTGGAAGGCCGTCGCGTACAGGGCGGCACGCCGCTCCTGGACGTACGCCGTGAACTCCGCCTCGGACGTCGAGGACGGGGTGCGCTGCGCGGGAACCGCCTCGTACTTCTGAGCGTCAATGGCTACGACGTGCGCCGGCCGGGGACGGGCGACCGCCACCGATCGGACACCCGCCCGGCGGTTCACATCGTGCAGCCGCGTGACAACCGCGCTGGTCGTGGTGCTGTGCAGCGTGTTCATCTCGCGCCCCCCGTCGTGGAGTGTGTCTGCTTCGGACCGTTGTGCTCGGTGCGTTGACAGAAGCCTGCCCGGCCGACTTAACCGGGGTGTCCGTCGACTGTCACAGCACTGTCACAGCGCCTCCGCGCAGATCACGTCCTCCCGACGGTCGAACTCCCGACGGCCGATGGGACAGAATGAGCCCGTGCCTTTCCTGTTGCTGATCGAGGACGACGACGCCATCCGCACGGCCCTCGAACTCTCCCTGTCACGCCAGGGCCACCGTGTGGTCACCGCGGCGACGGGCGAGGACGGCCTGAAACTGCTGCGCGAGCAGCGGCCGGACCTGATCGTGCTGGACGTCATGCTGCCCGGGATCGACGGCTTCGAGGTGTGCCGGCGGATCCGCCGCACCGACCAGCTGCCGATCATCCTGCTCACCGCGCGCAGCGACGACATCGACGTGGTCGTCGGGCTGGAGTCCGGTGCCGACGACTACGTGGTCAAGCCCGTCCAGGGGCGGGTCCTCGACGCCCGCATCCGGGCCGTGCTGCGCCGTGGCGAGCGCGAGTCCAGCGACTCCGCGAGCTTCGGCTCCCTCGTCATCGACCGCGCCGCCATGACGGTCACCAAGAACGGCGAGGACCTCCAGCTCACCCCGACCGAGCTGCGCCTGCTGCTGGAGCTCAGCCGCAGGCCCGGACAGGCACTGTCACGCCAGCAACTGCTGCGCCTCGTCTGGGAACACGACTACCTCGGCGACTCGCGGCTCGTCGACGCGTGCGTGCAGAGGCTGCGCGCCAAGGTCGAGGACGTACCGTCCTCGCCCACCCTGATCCGCACGGTCCGGGGCGTCGGATACCGCCTGGACTCCCCGCAGTGATCCGCGCGCTGCTCGCGGGCCGGCGCTGGACCAGCCTGCGGCTGCGGCTCCTCATCGTCTTCGCGCTGGTCGCACTCACCGCCGCGGTCTCCGCCTCCGGGATCGCGTACTGGCTCAACCGCGAGGCGGTCCTCACCCGCACCCAGGACGCCGCCCTCGGCGACTTCCGGCGGGAGATGCAGGACCGGGCCGCCGCCCTGCCCGCCGACCCCACGGCCGACGAGCTCCAGCGCACCGCGGAACTCATGGCGGGCAAGAGCCCCGGCTACAGCGTGCTGCTGGTCGACGAGACCAAGGACCACCGCCAGGTGACCGGCTCCGCGGGCTCCGACTCCTTCGGGCTGGAGGACGTACCGAAGTCGCTCCAGCACGCGGTGAACGACCGTCAGAAGACCACCTCGGCCAACGACGCCGAGTACCACATGTACTGGCAGCGCACGAAGCCCAACGGCAACCCCTACCTGGTCGGCGGGACGCGGGTCGTGGGCGGCGGGCCGACCGGCTACATGTACAAGTCGCTCGCGCAGGAACGCGACGACCTCAACGCGCTCGGCTGGTCCCTCACGATCGCGACGATCGTCGCCCTGCTCGGCTCGGCGCTGCTCGCGCAGGCCGCGGCCAGGACCGTGCTCAAGCCCGTACAGCGCCTCGGCGACGCGGCGCGACGGCTCGGCGAGGGCGAACTCGACACCCGGCTCGACGTGCGCGGCACGGACGAACTCGCCGACCTCTCCCACACCTTCAACAAGACGGCGGAGGCGCTGGAGAAGAAGGTCGCCGACATGAGCGCGCGGGAGGAGGCGAGCAGGCGCTTCGTCGCGGACATGTCCCACGAACTGCGGACGCCGCTGACCGCGTTGACCGCCGTCGCCGAGGTGCTGGAGGAGGAGGTCGACGACCTCGACCCCATGATCGCGCCGGCGGTGGCGCTGGTCGTCAGCGAGACGCGCCGTCTCAACGACCTGGTGGAGAACCTGATGGAGGTCACCCGCTTCGACGCGGGAACGGCCAAGCTGGTACTGGACGACGTCAACGTCGCCGACCAGGTCACGGCCTGCATCGACGCCCGGGCCTGGCTCGACGCGGTCGAACTCGACGCGGGACGCGACATCGTGGCGCGCCTCGACCCGCGCCGCCTCGACGTCATCCTGGCCAACCTCATCGGCAACGCGCTCAAGCACGGCGGCTCGCCGGTGCGGGTGTCGGTGTCGGTGGAGGAGGAGTGGCTGGTCATCGCGGTCCAGGACAACGGCCCGGGCATCCCAGAGGAGGTCCTGCCGCACGTCTTCGACCGCTTCTACAAGGCGAGCGCGTCCCGCCCCAAGTCGGACGGCAGCGGTCTCGGCCTGTCCATCGCCATGGAGAACGCGCACATTCACGGCGGCGACATCACCGCCGCCAACGTGGCCGGGGGAGGCGCGCTGTTCACGCTGCGGCTGCCCATGGACGTGGGGAAGGTACTGGCGGGTGAGCAGGATGCGTAGGGCGCTGCCGGTGGCTTCGGCCGTGCTCGCCGCCGTGACGCTGTCGGGATGCGGGATCCGGGCGACGACCGTGCCCGTGGACGTCGGCCCGGCGCCCTCCCGGGTGTCCTGCGACACCCCGGCGCAGCCGAGCGCGCAGGGCGGGGCGCAGGGCTTCCGGGCCACGGTGGAACTGGTCTGCGGATCGCAGCTCGTCGGAGTGGAACGGGTCGTGGCGGTGCCGGAGAAGCGCGGAGCGCTGAAGGACCAGGTGTCGATCATCGCGCAGGCGCTGCTGGAGGCGCTGGAGAAGCCGCTGTCCGCGCAGGAACGGGACGCCGGCTTCACGACCGGTGTCCCGGACCAGCTGACGGCCACCGTCCCGAGGGCCGGGGACCCGGCGGGCACGGTACGGCTGAGCCGCAAGCCGGAGGACCTCCCGCCGGTGGCGCTGTCGCAGCTGGTGTGCACGCTGGCGGGCAACGAGACGGTCTCGGCGGGCCCGGGCCGGCCGGTCACCCTGGGCGGCCCGGACGCGGACCCGCCCCGCACGTGGGAATGCACGGACGCCGTCCGCTCCCGCCCGGAGTCGGTCCCGACGCTGGGCGAAATCGCCCGCACGCCCGCCACGGCGGGGTGAGGGGCGGGGGCGGCGGGGGCCGGGGCGTCGTACGCCGCGCAGGGGGCGGGCCGCCATGTGCGGGCCCGCCCGTAGCGCGGCCCGCCCATCACCCCCTCGACCCCGCGCCCCGGATCGGCGCCTGCCCACCCACCCCCCGGTGCGGGGTGGTGGTCCGGCGGCCCTCACCGGGCCGGAGGCGAACAGCCGACCGGCACCGGGCGACGGCGGTGCCCCGGCCGGTCGGGAGCGAGGAAGGGTTGGGGGTTTCCCGTCAGTCCCATAGTCCTTCCGCGTCGGGCCGTCCTGTCAAGGGCGCTCCCTGCGGTCGCGTCGCTTCGCGATCGCCTGCGGCGACCCTTGACAGGCCGTCCCGCCACGGAAAGACAAGGACTGCCGGGAAACCCCCAAAAGAACGGGCCGGGCGGAACAACTCATAAGCGGCCCGGCCAGCGATGCGCGAGGCGGTCCAGGGGGGGCGCGGCCCCTCGGGCCGCCTGTTCGCCCTGCGGGCCGGGCAGACGGCCGGCACCCCTCCCCACCTCGACCACAAGAGCCTGACCGGCAGGAAGGGCGCACCAGATCGCTACGCGCTCCTCATTTCTCAGCGTCTGGCCCCCGTCCGGGGCTGATCTCGCCCCAGATCGCTACGCGCTCCTCCTTGACGGCGTCCACGGTCGTCTTGGGCCGGACATAGGCCGCCCCAGATCGCTACGCGCTTCTCGACGACGGCGTCCGGCCCCCGTCTGGGGCTGAGGGGGACGAGGGGGACGCAAGAGGAGGCAAAAGGGGCCCGGGAAGGGGGCAGCAGGGAGGAACCTCGGCCTGGCCGAGCTGAATCCGCCACAGGGCGAGGCCGTCACCGCAAACCCATCCCCATATCGCCTCAATTGGGGCATTTCGATGGGTCTTTCCGTGCACTCGGGTGTCTGACCCGAGTACACCTCGGTCTGGCCGCTGTTTGGGGCGTTTTCCACCCAAGGCTGCTCGCAGGCGCCGTCATTGAGGGCCTGAAGGGGCCTTTTGCGGCCTATGTCCGGCCCCAGGCGGTCGTCGGACGCCGTCGAAGAGGAGCGCGTAGCGATCTGGGGCGTGACCAGCCCCGGACGGGGGTCAGACGCCGAGACGTGAGGAGCGCGTAGCGATTTGACGCGCCCTTCCTGCCGGTCAGGCTCTTGTGGCCGAGGTGGGGAGGGGTCTCGGCCGTCTGCCCGGCCCCGAGGCCCGGACAGACGGCCCGAGGGGGAGCGCGCCCCCACCTCGACCGCCTCGCGCATCTCTGGCTGGGCCGCTTATGGCCTCTTCCGCCCGGCCCGTTCTTTTGGGGGTTTCCCGACAGTCCTTGTCTTTCCGTGGCGGGACGGCCTGTCAAGGGTGGAGCGCAGCGACATCGCGAAGCGACGCGACGAAGGAGCGCCCTTGACAGGCCGGCCCGACGCGGAAGGACGATGGGACTGACGGGAAACCCCCAACCCTTCCTCGCTGCCGACCGGGCGGGGCACCGCCGTCGCCCGGTGCCGGTCGGCTGTTCGCCTCCGGCCCGGTGAGGGCCGCCGGGCCACCACCCCGCACCGGGGGGTGGGTGGGCAGGCGCCGATCCGGGGCGCGGGGTCGAGGGGGTGATGGGCGGGCCGCGCGATGGGCGGCGTACGCCCGCCCCCCGCCGACGCCCCCCGCCGACGCCCCCCACGCCAACGGCCCCCCGAGTCCGAAGGCTCAGGGGGCCGCTGTTGGGGCTTGCGGGCAGGGTCAGATGCCCGCTGCTGCCGCCAGGTCCTTCTTGATGGCGTCCAGGACTTCCTGGCCGCGGGTGCGGGACGGGGCGAGGTCGGAGGCCTCGGCCACCGGGACGACCACCTCCAGGTAGCACTTCAGCTTCGGCTCCGTGCCCGACGGGCGGACGATCACGCGGGCCTTGTAGTCGCCCTCGAGGTAGTAACGCAGGCCGTCGGTCGGCGGAAGGGCCGGCGAGCCGACCGCGAGGTCCTCCGCCGAGACGACCCGCAGGCCCGCCAGGGACGTCGGCGGCTCGGCGCGCAGGGCCGCCATCGCCGAGGCGATGACCGACAGGTCCGAGACGCGGACCGAGAGCTGGTCGGTGGCGTGCAGGCCGTGGGCCATGGCCAGGTCGTCCAGCAGGTCGGTCAGGGTGCGGCCCTGCTCCTTGAGCTCCGAGGCCAGCTCGGCGACGAGCAGCGCGGCCGTGATGCCGTCCTTGTCGCGGACCCCCTCGGGGTCCACGCAGTAGCCGAGGGCCTCCTCGTAGCCGTAGCGCAGGCCCTCCACGCGGGAGATCCACTTGAAGCCCGTGAGGGTCTCCTCGTACGGCAGGCCCGCGGCCTCCGCGATACGGCCGAGCAGGGAGGAGGAGACGATCGACTCCGCGAACGTGCCCTGCGCGCCCTTGTGGACCAGGTGGGACGCCAGGAGCGCGCCGACCTCGTCGCCGCGCAGCATGCGCCAGCCGCCGTTGTCCGGGACGGCCACCGCGCAGCGGTCGGCGTCCGGGTCGTTGGCGATCACGATGTCCGGGCCGACCTCTGCGGCCTTCGCAAAGGCCAGGTCCATCGCGCCCGGTTCCTCCGGGTTGGGGAAGGCGACGGTGGGGAAGGCAGGGTCGGGCTCGGCCTGCTCGGCCACGAGGACCGGGTCGGGGAAGCCGGCGCGGGCGAAGGCCGCGAGGACGACCTCCTTGCCGACGCCGTGCATGGCCGTGTAGACGGTCCGCACGCCCCGGGGGGAGCCGGGGGTCAGGACGGCGTCCGTGCGGGCCAGGTAGGCCTCCAGGACCTCTTCGTCGAGCTGCAGCCAGCCGTCCTTGGGGCGGTCGACCGAGTCGAGCGTCGTCACGCGGGCGATGTGGCCCGCGATCTCGGCGTCCGCGGGGGAGACGATCTGAGAGCCGTCGCCGAGGTAGACCTTGTAGCCGTTGTCCCGGGGCGGGTTGTGGCTCGCGGTGACCTCGACGCCGGCGACGGCGCCCAGGTGCCTTATGGCGTACGCGAGGACGGGCGTCGGCAGCGGGCGGGGCAGGATGGCCGCACGCAGCCCGGCGCCGGTCATCACGGCCGCGGTGTCGCGCGCGAAGTCCTCGGACTTGTAGCGGGCGTCGTAGCCGACGACGACGAGGCCGCCGTCGTGGCCCTGTGCCTTCAGGTAGGCCGCGAGGCCCGCCGCGGCCCGGATGACCACCGAGCGGTTCATCCGCATCGGACCCGCGCCGATCTCACCGCGCAGCCCGGCCGTGCCGAACTGCAGGGTGCCGGAGAACCGGTCCGCGAGCTCCGCGGTGTCGCCCGCCTCGATGAGCGCGGCGAGTTCGGCCGCGGTCTCCGGGTCCGGGTCCTCCGCCAGCCAGGCCTGGGCCCGGGTGATCAGGTCGTCCTGTTCCTGCACTGCTTCCGCCTTACCTCTCGTGACCTTCCGTGGTCTGCCTCGTACGTCGACCAGTCGATCAGATGCGGGCGAGGACCTGCGTGAGGAGCGTGCCCATGCGGGCGGCCGAGTCGCGGCCGGCCTGGAGGACCTCTTCGTGGTTCAGCGGCTCGCCGGACAGGCCCGCCGCCAGGTTGGTGACCAGGGAGATGCCGAGCACCTCGGCGCCGGCCTCACGGGCGGCGATGGCCTCCAGCACGGTGGACATGCCGACCAGGTCGGCGCCCATGACGCGGATCATGTTGATCTCGGCCGGGGTCTCGTAGTGCGGGCCGGGGAACTGGACGTAGACGCCCTCTTCGAGGGTCTCGTCGATCTCCTTGCACATCGCGCGCAGGCGCGGCGAGTAGAGGTCGGTGAGGTCCACGAAGTTCGCGCCGACGATCGGCGAGGTGGCCGTGAGGTTCAGGTGGTCGCTGATCAGGACCGGCTGGCCGGGCTTCATGCCCTCGCGCAGGCCGCCGCAGCCGTTGGTCAGGACGACGGTCTTGCAGCCGGCCGCGACGGCCGTGCGGACGCCGTGGGCGACGGCGGCGACGCCGCGGCCCTCGTAGTAGTGGGTCCGGCCGAGGAAGAGCAGCGCGCGCTTGTCGCCGATCTTGTACGAGCGGATCTTGCCGCCGTGGCCCTCGACGGCGGGCGGCGGGAAGCCGGGCAGCTCGGTGACCGGGAATTCGGCCTCGGGCGCGCCCAGGGCCTCGGCGGCGGGGGCCCAGCCGGAGCCCATGACGAGGGCGACATCGTGGGATTCGACGCCGGTGAGCTCGCTCAGGCGGGCGGCGGCGGCGTCGGCGGCGGCGAAGGGGTCGGTAACAGATGCGTTCACGCTGACGAGCGTAGCCGCTTCCGGCCTACGCGCGTAGATGGCACAGCTCACGGTGTTCGGATCGTTGCCTTGTCGTTTCCGCCGAATCGTCCCCGGGTGGCCCTGCGTGCCTGGTCAGGAGGGGGGAGGCGCGGGCAGGGGCGTCAGCAGGGGCGCTTGCGGAGTTCCATCACGTAGTCGTGGGGGGCGCCCGCGGACTCGGCCGCGTCGGCGATCTCGCCCAGGTAGCGGGCGGAGGGCAGTCCGCCCTCGTACCCGTTGAGGACGTAGCACCAGGCGGCCTCCTCGCCGTCCAGTGTGTGGACGCGGATGCGCATGCGGCGGTAGATGTCGAGGCCGACACCCTCCCAGCGGTCCATCGAGTCCTCGTCCAGCGGGGCGATGTCGTACAGGGCCACGAAGACCTGCTGGCGCGGCGCCTCCACGATCGTGGCGAGTGCGCCCTCCCAGCCCATCTGCTCGCCGCCGAAGGTCAGCCGCCAGCCGTTGATCCAGCCCGTGCCGCGCAGCGGCGAATGCGGGGCGCGGCGCGTCATCAGCCGCGGGTCGAGGTTGCCGGCGTACGCGGCGTAGAGCGACATGAGTCCGAGGGTACGGGAGGGGCGCCGGTGGACGCGTTCCGGCTGCCGTCCCGGCGGGGTACCGCTGCCCGGGCCCGTCGCGGCGCGGGGGTACCCCGGATGGAGTCCCGGAGAGGGACCGGGCGCGAAGCACCTTGATGCGTGCGGGACAATGGAGCACGGAATGCATCCCCCGGGGAGACCCCCCGGAACACCGGCCGGGGCGGCAGCCGGCCGGGTAGACGTGAGGCGGACTTTTCGTGACCCGGATCGTGATCATCGGCGGCGGACCCGGCGGGTATGAGGCAGCCCTGGTGGGCGCCCAACTCGGTGCGGAGGTGACCGTCGTGGACTGCGACGGTCTGGGAGGGGCGTCGGTCCTGACCGACTGCGTGCCCTCCAAGACGCTCATCGCGACCGCCGAGGTCATGACGACCTTCGACTCGTCGTACGAGGAGCTCGGCATCGTCGTCGCGGACGACACCCCGCCGCTGGAGCAGGCCGCGCGGGTCGTCGGCGTCGACCTCGGCAAGGTGAACCGGCGCGTCAAGCGCCTCGCGCTCGCCCAGTCCCACGACATCACCGCCTCCGTCACCCGGGCCGGCGCCCGCGTCATCCGCGGCCGCGGCAAGCTCGGCGGCCCGCAGGGCATCGACGGCACGCGGGACGTCATCGTCACCGCCGCCGACGGCACCGAGACGATCCTGACCGCCGACGCCGTACTGATCGCGACCGGCGGCACCCCGCGCGAGATCCCCGACGCGATGCCCGACGGGGAGCGCATCCTGAACTGGACCCAGGTCTACGACCTGGAGGAGCTCCCCGAGGAGCTCATCGTGGTCGGTTCCGGCGTCACCGGCGCCGAGTTCGCCGGTGCGTACCAGGCCCTCGGCTCCCGGGTGACCCTGGTGTCCTCGCGCGACCGGGTGCTGCCGGGCGAGGACCCCGACGCGGCCGCCGTGCTGGAGGACGTCTTCCGCCGCCGCGGCATGAACGTCGTCGGACGCTCCCGCGCCGAGTCCGCCAAGCGGGTGGGCGACCGCGTCGAGGTCACCCTCTCGGACGGCCGCGTGCTGACCGGCACGCACTGCCTGATGGCCGTCGGCGCGATCCCGAACACCAAGGACATGAACCTGGAGGAGTCCGGGGTCCGGCTCAAGGAGTCCGGTCACATCTGGACCGACAAGGTGTCCCGCACCTCCTCGCCCGGCGTGTACGCGGCGGGCGACGTGACCGGCATCTTCGCGCTGGCCTCCGTCGCCGCCATGCAGGGCCGCATCGCGATGTACCACTTCCTCGGCGACGCGGTGGCCCCGCTGAACCTGAAGACGGTCTCCTCGAACGTCTTCACCGACCCCGAGATCGCCACCGTCGGCTACACGCAGGCGGACGTGGACGCCGGCAAGATCGACGCCCGGGTCGTCAAGCTCCCGCTGCTGCGCAACCCGCGCGCGAAGATGCAGGGCATCCGGGACGGCTTCGTGAAGCTGTTCTGCCGTCCGGGCACCGGGATCGTGGTGGGCGGCGTGGTCGTCTCGCCGCGCGCCAGCGAGCTGATCCACCCGATCTCGATCGCGGTCGACAACAACCTGACGGTCGAGCAGATCGCAAACGCGTTCACGGTGTACCCCTCGTTGTCGGGGTCGATCGCCGAGGTGGCCCGCCAGCTGCACACGCGGAAGGCCGCCGGGGAGGCCTGATTCGCCTCCAACCACCGCACACCACAGGGAAGTTGAGGGCGGGGCGCAGTGGCGTGGCCGGACGTTCACCCAAGTCTCGGGCTGCGTATACCACTAGTCGCCCCGCCATATGGACAACTTCGGTATTCCGGCGCAAGGAGCTGAAACCAGACGGTCGTTGGGGTTACTGTCAGTTTCGTGTTCGCTGCAGAACGTCGCCAATTGATCCTCGAAATGGTGCGGGCCAACGGAGCGGTGTCGCTCCGGGAGCTCGCCCGCGTCGTCCAGACCTCCGAAGTGACCGTACGGCGGGACGTGCGGGCACTGGAGGCAGAAGGACTCCTCGACCGCCGGCACGGCGGTGCGGTGCTGCCGGGCGGTTTCACCCGTGAATCCGGCTTCCCGCAAAAGTCCCATCTCGCGACGGCGGAGAAGACCGCCATCGCCGATGTCGCGGCCTCCCTCGTCGAAGAGGGCGAGGCCGTCGTCGTCGGAGCGGGCACCACGACCCAGGAGCTGGCCCGCCGGCTCGCGCGGGTGCCCGGCCTCACCGTCGTGACCAACTCGCTGCTCGTCGCCCAGGCGCTGGCGCACGCCAACCGGGTGGAGGTCGTCATGACCGGCGGCACCCTGCGCGGCTCCAACTACGCGCTGGTCGGCAGTGGTGCGGAACAGTCGCTGCAGGGCCTGCGGGTCTCCCGCGCCTTCCTGTCGGGCAGCGGCCTGACGGCGGAGCGCGGCCTCTCCACCTCCAACATGCTGTCGGCGAGCGTGGACCGCGCGCTGGTCCAGGCGGCGTCGGAGGTGGTGGTCCTCGCGGACCACACCAAGCTGGGCACCGACACCATGTTCCAGACGGTGCCGACGGACGTGATGACCCGCCTGGTGACGGACGAGCCCCCGCCGCACGACGACCGGGCGGCCACGGAACTCCAGGCCCTGGCGGACCAGGGGGTCCAGATC
The DNA here is from genome assembly GCF_055585365.1 of Streptomyces sp. NPDC053432. Lineage (NCBI taxonomy): Bacteria > Bacillati > Actinomycetota > Actinomycetes > Kitasatosporales > Streptomycetaceae > Streptomyces > Streptomyces sp. NPDC053432. The sequence continues at coordinate 59,544 of NZ_JBVJKF010000014.1, read as the reverse complement.
ACGGTGGCGGGCGCCTCCGCGGGGGCCCCGGTGGACGGCATGCCGACGCGCCGCCCCCGCCGGGAGTCCCCCCTCCCGGTCCAGCGCCGCGGCGGCCCGACGGCCCAGCTCCGCACGGCGGGCCTGCTCCCGGAACCCCAGCCGGGGACGGAGCGGGCACGGGTGGCGGACATGCGGCGCCGCTAGCCGCGGTGTGACCGGCCCCGGGTCGCGGGTGCGGCCTCGCTGCCGGGGCTCTGCCCCGGACCCCGCGCCTCAATCGCCGCGAGGCGCTGGGCTTGCCCCTGCAGGGCTGGAGCCGGCCGCGTTGCGGCATGTCCCGGCCTCACCGGCGTTTGAGGCGCGGGGGGCGCGGGGCGGAGCCCCCGGAGGGGTGGCGCGCTTGCGTACGGCGGTGTCCGAGCACGGGTGAGGCCCGGCACCCCCGAAGGGGTCCCGGGCCTCACCCGTGGGCCAAGGGCGTCAGTCCTTGATCTCGCAGATCGTCGCGCCCGAGGTGAGGGACGCGCCGACCTCGGCCGTCAGGCCGACGATGGTGCCCGAGCGGTGCGCGTTCAGCGGCTGCTCCATCTTCATGGCTTCGAGTACGACGATCAGCTCGCCCTCCTCGACGCGCTGGCCCTCCTCGACGGCGACCTTGACGATCGTGCCCTGCATCGGGGACGCGAGGGTGTCGCCGGAGGCGGCCGGGCCGGACTTCTTGGCCGCGCGGCGCTTGGGCTTGGCTCCGCCCGCGGCGGCCGTGCGGGCCAGGGTCATGCCCAGGGACGACGGCAGGGAGACCTCGAGGCGCTTGCCGCCGACCTCGACGACCACCGTCTCGCGGCCCGGCTCGTCCTCGGTGTCCTCCGCGGCCGGGGCCGTGAACGCCGGGATCTCGTTGACGAACTCGGTCTCGATCCAGCGGGTGTAGACCGTGAACGGGTTGCCGTCGGTCGGCGCGAACGCGGGGTCGGTGACGACCGCGCGGTGGAACGGGATGGCCGTGGCCATGCCCTCGACCTCGAACTCCGCCAGGGCGCGCGCCGCGCGCTGCAGGGCCTGCTCGCGGGTGGCGCCGGTGACGATCAGCTTCGCGAGCAGGGAGTCCCAGGCGGGGCCGATGACGCTGCCGGACTCCACGCCGGTGTCCAGGCGGACGCCGGGGCCGGTGGGCGGGGAGAACTTGGTGACCGTTCCCGGGGCCGGGAGGAAGCCGCGGCCCGGGTCCTCGCCGTTGATGCGGAACTCGAAGGAGTGACCGCGCAGGACCGGGTCGCCGTAGCCGAGCTCCTCGCCGTCGGCGATGCGGAACATCTCGCGCACCAGGTCGATGCCGGCGACCTCTTCGGTGACGGGGTGCTCGACCTGCAGGCGGGTGTTGACCTCCAGGAAGGAGATCAGGCCGTCCGCGGAGACCAGGAACTCCACCGTGCCGGCGCCGACGTAGCCGGCTTCCTTCAGGATGGCCTTGGAGGCGGCGTACAGCTCGGCGTTCTGAGCGTCGCTCAGGAACGGCGCGGGCGCCTCCTCGACGAGCTTCTGGTGGCGGCGCTGGAGCGAGCAGTCGCGGGTGGAGACGACGACCACGTTGCCGTGGGAGTCGGCCAGGCACTGGGTCTCGACGTGGCGCGGCTTGTCGAGGTAGCGCTCGACGAAGCACTCTCCGCGGCCGAACGCGGCCACCGCCTCGCGGACGGCGGAGTCGTAGAGCTCGGGGATCTCCTCGAGGGTGCGGGCGACCTTCAGGCCGCGTCCGCCGCCGCCGAAGGCGGCCTTGATCGCGATGGGCAGGCCGTGTTCCTTGGCGAACGCCACGACCTCCTCGGCACCCGAGACCGGGTCCGGGGTGCCCGCGACGAGCGGGGCGCCGGCGCGCTGGGCGATGTGGCGGGCGGCGACCTTGTCGCCGAGGTCGCGGATGGCCTGCGGGGGCGGGCCGATCCAGGTCAGGCCCGCGTCGATGACGGCCTGCGCGAAGTCGGCGTTCTCGGACAGGAATCCGTAGCCCGGGTGGATGGCGTCCGCACCGGAGTCGGCGGCGGCCTGCAGGACCTTGGAGATGTCCAGGTAGCTCGCGGCCGGGGTGTCACCGCCCAACGCGAACGCTTCGTCGGCCGCGCGGACGTGCAGAGCGTCCCGGTCCGGATCGGCGTAGACGGCTACGCTCGCGATCCCGGCGTCCCGGCAGGCCCGGGCAACGCGGACAGCGATTTCGCCACGGTTGGCGATGAGCACCTTGCGCACGATGGCTCCCTCCTTGAAACAAGCTGAGTTTAGGGACAGCCCACACGGCCTTTCGACCCTTCCCCAGTGGTGAGCTTGCCCACACAGAGTGTGATGCGAGCAGCGTCCCGCTGGAGAACCCTTGTGGCGCCCCAGGTCAGGGGGATCCCCGACTGCACAGTAACCCCGTCGAGTAGCCGAGGTCTCTGTCCTGCGGGTCAGCCGCCCCGGGTGATTCTTTGTCGAGTCCCTACGAACGGTCCATCTTTTCTTTGCTTGATCGCTGTGCCGGGGCACTCGCGTAACGAAGCGGCCCGGACCCCTTGTCCGCACGTTTACCCGTTAGTAGCCTCCAGGCGTCGAACGGGCTCGTGACGCGTGGGGGTGGGGGCGGGGTGCTGCGCAGACTCGTGGCCGGACTGGCCGCGATCGTACTGGTCGCGGAAGCGGCAGTGCTGGTACTCGTCCACCTCGTGTTGGGCCGGACCACGGAGAACCAGTCGATGTCCATCGCGGGCAGCGACCCGGATGTCATGTCCAAGGCAACCTACGGGCTGGGGGCGGGCATGGGCGCCTTCCTCCTGCTGTGCGCGGTGTTCGCCGCCTCCGCCGCGATCCGCGACCGGAGGCCCGGCCGCTTCGCGCGCATCGTGATCGTCGCCGCCGCCGTCACCCACGGAGTGCTCGGCATCCTCACCGTCGTACTGGTCGGCTGGACCGCCTTCGCGGCGATGATGCTGATCCTGTGCCTGCTGGTGCTGACCCTGCTCCTCTACGAGGACCGGGCGCCGCAGGCCGGACGGGGCGCGGCGCCCGGGGAGCTCAGGCCCACAAATCCGTGATGGATACACCCAGTTCGCCCAGCAGCGAGCGCAGCATCGGCATGGACAGCCCGATCACGTTGCCGTGGTCCCCGTCGATGCCCTCGATGAACGGCGACGACAGACCGTCCAGGGTGAACGCCCCCGCCACGTGCAGCGGCTCGCCGCTGGCCACGTACGCCGCGACCTCCGCGTCCGTCGGCTCGCCGAAGTGGACCGTCGTGGAGGCCGTCGCCGACACCTGACGGCCGCTCACCGTGTCGATCACGCAGTGCCCGGTGCGCAGTACGCCCGACCGCCCGCGCATCGACTTCCAGCGCGCGGTGGCCTCCTCGGCGTCCGCCGGCTTGCCCAGCGCCTCGCCGTCCAGCTCCAGCACCGAGTCGCAGCCGATGACCAGCGCGCCCGAGGCCTCGTCCAGGCCCGCCACGACCGCCGCCTTGGCCTCGGCCAGCGCCAGTGCCAGCGCCGCGGGCTCGTCGTGGTTCAGGGTGTCCTCGTCGAAACCGCTGACGATCACGTGCGGGGCGAGCCCCGCCTGCCGCAGCAGGTTCAGACGGGCGGGGGAGGCGGAGGCGAGCACGAGCTGGCGGGGGGAAGGCGTCGTCATGCCCGCCATCGTAGGCCGACGGGGACAGCCCTCAGAAAGGTCCTACGCCCAGGACGTAGACCGCCACGAGCATGGCGAGGAGCAGCACCACCGTCATCCGCCGGACCATCGCCTGCGCGTCGCGCATGTCCTTGGGCGGCTCGTTCTCAGGGTCGGACCAGAGCATGCCCCGATCCTGGCCCCGCGGACGGGCGGGGCGCCTGAGTACGGGTACTCAGGCGCCACCGTCCTTTCGCATCAGATCCGCTCACGCGGGCCAGTACGTACGGCCCCAGGCGCGCGGCCCCGGGTGCGGCACGCGGCGGCGCGCCACCCGGGCCGGCCGCGACCATTCGTCCGCGACCCGGGGAGCGCCCGACGGTGCCGAAGCCAGCACCGCCGCGCGCGCTTGGACCACCGCCAGTGCGGCGGCCAGCTCCTCCGGGGTGGGGTTCCCCTTGACGACCTTGATGACCACTGGACTTGCCTCCCGGTCCTAGAGGGGGATGTTCCCGTGCTTCTTCGGCGGCAGGGACTCCCGCTTGGTGCGCAGCTGCCGCAGTCCCTTCACCACGTGCGCCCGGGTCTCGGACGGCATGGTCACCGCGTCGATATAACCGCGCTCGGCCGCCGTGTACGGGTTCAGCAGCGTGTCCTCGTACTCGGCGATCAGCCGGGCCCGGGTCGCCTCCGCGTCGCCGTTGGCCTCCGCCTCGGCGATGGTGCGGCGGTGCAGGATGTTCACCGCGCCCTGCGCGCCCATGACGGCGATCTGGGCGGTCGGCCAGGCCAGGTTGAGGTCCGCGCCGAGGTGCTTGGAGCCCATGACGTCGTAGGCGCCGCCGAAGGCCTTGCGGGTGATGACGGTGATCAGGGGGACGGTGGCCTCGGCGTAGGCGTAGATCAGCTTCGCGCCGCGCCGGATGATTCCGTTGTACTCCTGGTCCGTGCCCGGGAGGAAGCCCGGTACGTCGACGAACGTCAGCACCGGGATGTTGAAGGCGTCGCAGGTCCGCACGAAGCGCGCGGCCTTCTCGGAGGCGTTGATGTCCAGGCATCCGGCGAACTGCATCGGCTGGTTGGCGACGATGCCCACCGGGTGGCCCTCGACCCGGCCGAAGCCGGTCAGGATGTTCGGCGCGAAGAGCGACTGGGTCTCCAGGAACTCCGCGTCGTCCAGCACGTGCTCAATCACAGTGTGCATGTCGTACGGCTGGTTCGCACTGTCGGGGATCAGCACGTCCAGCTCGCGGTCGAGGTCGCTGACCTCGGTGTCCGCCTCCTCGGGGAAGGCGGGCGGCTCGGAGAGGTTGTTCGACGGCAGGTACGCGAGCAGGGACTTCACGTACTCGATGGCGTCCTTCTCGTCACCCGCCATGTGGTGGGCGACGCCGGACGTGCTGTTGTGGGTCCGCGCCCCGCCGAGCTCCTCGAAGCCGACGTCCTCGCCGGTGACCGTCTTGATGACGTCCGGGCCGGTGATGAACATGTGCGAGGTCTGGTCGACCATGACCGTGAAGTCGGTGATGGCGGGGGAGTAGACGGCGCCGCCGGCGCAGGGCCCGACGACCAGGCTGATCTGCGGGATGACACCGGAGGCGTGCACGTTGCGGCGGAAGATCTCGCCGTACATGCCGAGCGCGCTGACGCCTTCCTGGATGCGGGCGCCGCCGGAGTCGTTGATGCCGACGAGCGGGCAGCCGGTCTTCAGCGCGAAGTCCATGACCTTCATGATCTTCTGGCCGAACACCTCGCCGAGGGCCCCGCCGAAGACGGTGAAGTCCTGCGAGAACACGGCCACCGGGCGGCCGTCCACCGTGCCGTAGCCGGTGACGACGCCGTCGCCGTACGGACGGGTCTTCTCCAGCCCGAAGTTGGTGGAACGGTGCCGGGCGAGCTCGTCGAGCTCGACGAAGGACCCTTCGTCGAGCAGCAGGGCCACTCGCTCACGAGCCGTCAGCTTGCCCTTGGCGTGCTGCTTCTCCACCGCACGGGCGGAACCGGCATGAGTGGCTTCCTCGATACGGCGCTGCAGATCCGCGATCTTGCCCGCGGTGGTGTGCATGTCGATCGGCTCTGACGGTTCTGGCATCGGGGTCGCGGCTCCCTGCGTGGTGTCAACGGCCTGGTCAATTGATTGACTACTGCTGGCTACTGGTGCGTAGCGTATCGGCGGGCATGGCGCTCGGCAGTGCGGCGTTTGACACACCTGCATTGGCTTGCTTGGCCCCGCTCCCTTCCCTAGGGGAAGGCGATCCCGCCATCGCCGGCCGGGGCCTCGTGTCGCTTCCTCCGGGGCCCGGAACGAGGCGCTCGTGTGTCGTCGAGGTAGAAACGGAACGCGGAAGCCCGCTTTGCCGGAGAATTCCCTACAGGCCGGAAGCTAGGGTCGGTCAAGATCCGAACGCGATCTCGGGTCAACGGGTTGCACACAGTGACATTTGGAGTCCGATCATGCCGTCAGACGCATCAGCAGGAGCTCCCGGCGGACGCTGGTCGAGCCTCGACCGGCCGCCGCTGAACGCAGAGGCCCTGCGGCGGGCCCTCGTCACCGACGGGGGGCTGTGGTCCTCCCTGGAGGTCGTCGCGGCCACCGGGTCGACCAACTCCGATCTCGCGGCCCGGGCGGCGCAGCTCGCCGACGGGGCCGTGCTCGTCGCAGAGGAGCAGACCGCGGGCCGCGGGCGGCTCGACCGGAGCTGGGTCGCGCCGGCCCGGTCGGGGCTGTTCTTCTCCGTACTGCTCAAGCCGGGCGACGCGGTGCCGCAGGAGCGCTGGGGGTGGCTGACCCTGCTCGCCGGGGTGGCCACCGCGACGGGGCTGTCCCGGGCGGCGGGCGTGGACACCGCACTCAAGTGGCCCAACGACCTGCTCGTCACCGTGGAGGGGGAGGAGCGCAAGACCGCCGGGATCCTCGCCGAGCGGGTCGCCGACGGGGTCGTCATCGGCATCGGGCTCAACGTGACGCTGACCGAGGACGAGCTGCCGGTGCCGGAGGCCGGCTCGCTGGCACTGGCCAAGGCGGCCGTCACCGACCGGGACCCGCTGCTGAGGGCCGTACTGCGCTCGCTGGAGCAGTGGTACGGAAACTGGCGCGCGGCCGGCGGCGACCCGGCGGCCAGCGGGCTCCAGGAGACCTACGCGGCGGGCTGCGCGACGCTCGGCCGACACGTCCGGGCGGAGCTCCCGGGCGGGCGCACCCTCACCGGAACGGCCGAAGCGGTCGACGCGGAGGGACGCCTGGTCATCCGCACCTCCGAGGACCGCCACGAGGCGGTCACCGCGGGTGATGTGGTGCACCTCCGGTCCGTCCACTGACCTCGGGGTTCTTCCCGCTCGGGCGCGGGCGCGGGCCGCTCGCGCCCGTGGCGCGGAATTCCCCGCCGACCGGGGAGTGAGCTACGGCACACCTGCCGTATGGTTTAGGCGATCCCGGTACTCGTGGTGACCACCGGTTCGGCAGGGCAGTGCGTACGGAATGGACAGGAGGCGGCCCTTGACCGTCGACGACTCTACGTCCAGCGCGCCCGCCCCCGGGCCCTCGGGCCACGGCACCCCGATCGGGCGGGACCAGCACACCCCGCACCACGAGGTCGACCACACGGTCCAGCCGACGGCGGATCCGCTCGCCATCCGGCTGGAACAGCTGATCCTGGGCGCCGAGCGCCGGTACACGCCCTTCCAGGCGGCCCGCAGCGCGGGCGTGTCGATGGAACTGGCGTCGCGCTTCTGGCGGGCCATGGGCTTCGCCGACATCGGTCAGGCCAAGGCCCTGACCGAGGCGGACGTACTGGCGCTGCGCCGGCTCGCCGGTCTGGTGGAGGCCGGGTTGCTGTCCGAGCCGATGGCGGTGCAGGTGGCGCGGTCCACCGGGCAGACCACCGCCCGCTTGGCCGAATGGCAGATCGACTCCTTCCTGGAAGGGCTCACGGAGCCGCCGGAGCCGGGGATGACCCGTACGGAGGTCACGTACCCGCTGGTCGAGCTGCTGCTGCCGGAGCTGGAGGAGTTCCTCGTCTACGTGTGGCGGCGCCAGCTGGCGGCCGCGACGGGGCGGGTGGTGCAGGTGGCGGACGACGAGGAGATGGTCGACCGGCGCCTCGCGGTGGGCTTCGCCGACCTGGTGGGCTTCACCCGCCTGACGCGGCGCCTGGAGGAGGAGGAGCTCGGCGAGCTGGTCGAGTCCTTCGAGACGACCTCGGCGGACCTGGTGGCCGCGTACGGCGGCCGGCTGATCAAGACCCTCGGTGACGAGGTCCTGTACGCCGCCGACGACGCCGCGACGGCGGCGGAGATCGCGCTGCGGCTGATCGAGACGATGGAAGTCGACCCGCAGATGCCGGAGCTGCGGGTCGGGATCGCCTTCGGCACGGTGACGACCCGCATGGGCGACGTCTTCGGGACCACCGTGAACCTGGCGAGCCGGCTGACCTCGATAGCGCCGAAGGACGCGGTGCTGGTGGACGGGGCGATGGCCGAGGAACTGGGCCGCACCGGGGCGGCGCCGGTCTCGGAGAAGGAGGCCGAGGCCGAGGAGGGCGGCGGGTCCTACCGGTTCGCGCTCCAGCCGATGTGGCAGCGGCCGGTGCGGGGGCTGGGTGTGGTGGAGCCGTGGTCCCTGAGCCGCAGGAAGCCGCGGACGCGGGGCTGAGTCGTCCCCGGCTGCGTGGCGGGTGCCGGTCTCCTACCGCGCGCCGGCGGGGTCGGGTGTGCGGCGGGGTGCCCCCGCAGGGCGTCGAACGCAACCACGCCCTGCTTGCCGGTGCCTCTGCAGGTTCGACGCCCGAGGAGGTGCCCCGGCGCGCGGCCGGGCCCGGCGGTCCCTGCGTGCGGGCCGGGCCGGGGTGCCGATGCCGGCGGGCCGGGCCGGGGTGCCGCTGCGCGGAGCCGGTCCCCTACCCGCCCTTCCACCGTTCCCTGGGGCTCCGCCCCAGACCCCGCGCCTCAAACGCCGGCGAGGCTGGATAGGCCCCGCCCCTCGGACGCCGGTGGGGCTGGATCGGGCCCGCGCCTCGGGCGTCGGCGAGGCCGGGTCGATCCCGCGCCTTGAGGGCCGGTGGGGCTGGAAGGGGGTGGGAACGCGGACTACAGTGCGGTGATAACGCTCGTTAACCGGGAGGGTCGCAGGCATGTCTGAGCAGCGCTTCGGAGAGTTCGTCGCGGTACGGCGGGAAGGCGACGGGCACGTCGCGGAGCTCGCCATGGACCGGCCCAAGGCGATGAACGCCGTGTCCACGGAGATGGCCCGGTCCATCGGCGCGGCCTGCGCCGCCCTCGCGGCGGACCCGTCCGTGCGGGTCGTCGTGCTCACCTCCACCGCCGAGCGGGCCTTCTGTGTCGGCGCGGACCTCAAGGAGCGCAACTCGCTGTCCGACGCCGAGCTCGTGCGCCAGCGCCCCACCACCCGCGGCGCGTACGGGGGCGTGCTGGAGCTGCCGATGCCGACGATCGCCGCCGTGCACGGCTTCGCGCTGGGCGGCGGCTTCGAGCTGGCCCTGGCCTGCGACGTGATCGTGGCCGACGAGACGGCCGTGGTGGGCCTGCCCGAGGTGTCGGTGGGCGTGATCCCGGGCGGCGGCGGTACGCAGCTGCTGCCGCGCCGGGTCGGGGCGGCGCGGGCGGCCGAGCTGATCTTCACTGCGCGCCGGGTGGAGGCGGCCGAGGCGCTGTCGCTGGGTCTGGTGGACTCGGTCGTCGAAGCCGGGAGCGACAGGGCCGAGGCCCTCGCCCTGGGTGCGCGGATGGCGGCGAACTCCCCGGTGGGCCTGCGCGCGGCCAAGCGGGCGCTGCGGCTGGGGCACGGGATGGACCTGTCGGCGGGCCTGGAGATCGAGGACGCGGCCTGGCGGACGGTGGCCTTCTCCGGGGACCGGGCCGAGGGCGTGGCGGCGTTCAACGAGAAGCGCAAGCCGAACTGGCCGGGGGAGTGAGAGCCGACTGACCGCGCCCCTCCAGTGTTCGTGATCTTCCCGGCACCTCACGTCGCGCCGACTGTTACTAATCGGACAAAAGTCCCTAACCTGTGGTGATGGGAGTTGACGGGCGGCTGCGAGCAGTGGTGGGCCTCGCTCAGGCGATGGCCGCGGCCTCGACGCCGCGGGACAGTGTGCGGGCGGCCGCGCGGGGCGCGCGGGTGGCGCTGGACGGGTCGTTCGCCGCGATCTCCGCGTGGGAGCGGGAGCGGGGGCGCCTGCGGGTGCTCGTGAACGAGGGGGAGCGGCGGGAGGGGGAGGAGGAGTTCCCCGAGGACGAGTCCTACCCCGTGCACGACTTCCCCGAGATCACCGAGTTCCTGCACGAACGCTGGGCGGGCGGCGGCGGCCCCCACGCCTGGGTCGAGAGCGCAGCCGGCGACCGCCCGGGGCGCCGGGGCGCCGCCCTGCGCCGCCGGGGGCGCGGGACCTGCGTGGTCGCGCCCGTCGTCCTCAGCGGGCGGGCCTGGGGCGAGCTGTACGTGGCCCGGGACGAGGGGCTGCCCGGCTTCGACGCGGACGACGCGGAGTTCGCGACCGTACTGGCGGCCGTCGTGGCGGCCGGGCTGGCCCAGAACGAGCGGCTGGAGGAGGCCCGGCGCCTGGCCTTCACGGACCCGCTGACCGGTCTCGCGAACCGGCGGGCCGTCGACATGCGGCTCGACGAGGCGCTGGAGGAGCACCGGCGCACGGGGGTGGTGGTGAGCCTCGTCGTGTGCGACCTGAACGGGCTGAAGAAGGTCAACGACACCCTGGGCCACGCGATGGGCGACCGGCTGCTGGAGCGGTTCGGGTCGGTGCTGAGCCTGTGCGGGGCCATACTCCCCGGCGCGCTGGCGGCGCGGCTGGGCGGGGACGAGTTCTGCCTCGTGGGGGTGGGGCCGAGCGCGGACGAGGTCGTACGGGTCACGGACGAGCTGTGCGCGCGGGCGGCGGAGCTGGAGCTCGGGGAGGGGGTGGCGTGCGGGGTGGCCTCCACCGGGGATCCGATCGGGCCGGTGAAGTCCTCCCGGCGGCTGTTCCGGCTGGCGGACGCCGCCCAGTACAAGGCGAAGGCGGCGCGCTCCGCGAAGCCGGTCGTCGCGGGGCGCGACACCGCGGTGGTCCCCCTGGCGGACGCCGCCGCGGAGGCCGCCTCGGGCGAACGCCGCCGCTTCCGGGGCCGTCCCTAACCCCCCGGGCCGCGCCCGGGCCCTGGGGCTCCGCCCCCGGAGCCCGCTCCTCAGACACCGGAGGGGCCGGACTTCGCCGGCTGCGGCCGTAAGGGGTCCTGGTGGAAGTCACTAGTGACATGGCGCGATTCAGTCCGTACGCTGCTGAATATGGATATGCACACTGTCGTGGTGGGGACGTCCGGGACCACCGCCGAGGACGTCATCGCCGTAGCCCGGGGCAACGCCCGCGTCGAGCTGTCCGCGGAGGCGCTCGACGCGCTCGCCCGCGCCCGCGAGATCGTCGAGGGCCTCGCCGCCAAGCCCGAGCCGGTCTACGGCGTGTCCACCGGCTTCGGTGCACTCGCCTCCCGGCACATCAGCCCCGAGCTGCGCGCCCAGCTCCAGCGCAACATCGTCCGCTCGCACGCCGCCGGCATGGGCCCGCGCGTCGAGCGGGAGGTCGTCCGGGCGCTGATGTTCCTCCGGCTCAAGACCGTCGCCTCCGGCCACACCGGCGTGCGGCCCTCCGTCGCCCAGACCATGGCCGACCTGCTGAACGCCGGCATCACCCCCGTCGTCCACGAGTACGGCTCCCTCGGCTGCTCCGGCGACCTCGCGCCGCTCTCCCACTGCGCGCTCGCGCTCATGGGCGAGGGCGACGCGGAGGGCCCGGACGGGACCGTCCGCCCCGCCGGCGAACTGCTGGCCGAGGCCGGCATCGAGCCGGTCGAGCTCCGCGAGAAGGAGGGCCTCGCCCTCCTCAACGGCACCGACGGCATGCTCGGCATGCTCGTCATGGCCCTCGCCGACCTGCGCAAGCTCTACACCTCCGCCGACATCACCGCCGCGCTCACCCTGGAGGCGCTGCTCGGCACCGAGAAGGTGCTCCGGCCCGAGCTGCACGCCATCCGCCCGCACCCCGGCCAGGGCGCCTCCGCCGCCAACATGCTGGCCGTACTGAAGGGCTCCGGGCTCACCGGGCACTTCCAGGAGGAGTCCGCCCCGCGCGTGCAGGACGCGTACTCCGTGCGCTGCGCCCCGCAGGTGGCCGGCGCCGGCCGCGACACCATGGCGCACGCCGCCCTGGTGGCCTCCCGCGAGCTCGCCTCCGCCGTCGACAACCCGGTCGTGCTGCCCGACGGGCGCGTGGAGTCGAACGGCAACTTCCACGGCGCGCCAGTGGCCTACGTCCTGGACTTCCTGGCCATCGCCGCCGCGGACCTGGGGTCGATCGCCGAACGGCGCACCGACCGGCTCCTCGACAAGAACCGCTCGCACGGCCTGCCGCCGTTCCTCGCGGACGACGCCGGCGTGGACTCCGGTCTGATGATCGCCCAGTACACGCAGGCCGCCCTGGTCAGCGAGATGAAGCGGCTCGCGGTGCCGGCCTCGGCCGACTCGATCCCGTCCTCCGCCATGCAGGAGGACCACGTCTCGATGGGCTGGTCGGCCGCGCGCAAGCTCCGTACCGCCGTCGACAACCTGACGCGGATCATCGCGATCGAGCTGTACGCGGCCACCCGGGCCATCGAGCTGCGTTACGGGCTCACCGCCGCCCCGGCCAGCCGGGCGGCGATCGCGGCCGCCCGTGCGGCGGGTGTGCAGGGCCCCGGGCCGGATCGTTTCCTCGCCCCGGACCTGGCCGCCGCCGACGCGTTCGTCCGCAGCGGCGCGCTCGTCGCCGCCGTGGAGACGGAGACCGGTCCGCTGGCCTGAGGACGCGTGAGCGTACGAGGACGAGCGTGAGAGCCGCCCGGGTGTTGCCCGGGCGGCTCTTCGCGTACGTGAGCGGGCCGGGTCAGAAGGTGCGGGAGCGGCGCACGGAGAAGGCCACGAAGCCGGCCCCGGCGCCGAGGAACAGCGTGCCGCCCAGGAGGTACGGCGTGGTGTCGACGGAGCCGGTGTCGGCGAGCGAGACGGACTCCAGCTGCGGAGCCGTAGCGGAATCCCGGCGCGCGGCCGGCGGGGCGGTGGTAGGGGCGTTGGCGGCGGTCGGCGCGCCGGAGCGGCCCGTCGCGGGCCCGGGTGCGGCGGCGCCCGCGGAGGGCACGAACCACAGGGCGCCGAGGAGGGTGGTCGCTCCGAGAGCGGTGAGCAGCGGACGGCGTGCGGACACGGTGCGATCCCCCTTGTGGAAGCAGCGAATTGGCCGTGTGCGGTGATGCTACGGAAAGGGGCGGGTCGTGGGAAAGCCGGGGGTTCCGCGGGCTTACTCTCCGTCGTATGAACCCCACTGAGACATCACGCTATGTACGGCTTCGGGTCGATCTGGTGCTGGAGGTGCCGGACGCCCAGGCACTGACCGGAGCCGCGCTCGCCCACATCGAGGCCGACGAGTTCATGCCGGACGAGGAGCGCGGCCACGCCGAAGCCGCCGTACGGGAGGACGAATCGGAGGCCCTGGCCTACCTCGTCGACCCCACTGACCTGGTCGCGGACATCCCGGGGGTGGAGCTCGCGCAGGCCTCCTGGAGCAGCGAGCCCGTCGAATACGACCCCGAGTCCATGGAGTGGGACATCGACGAGGAAGATGGGGACTTCGACGAACAACCCGACAACGTCTGACCGTGTGGTTGCCCACATCCGAAGGGAATGTGGAACCGATCCGCGGAGTTAGCGCGTTGTCAGGGCGGGGCAGGGGTGATCTCCCCCTGCCCGGCCCAACCCCGGGACGGCAGCCCCGGGGTCTCCGGCAACGATGGAGTGGCGTGTGAGGACGGACAGCAAGCGGCGGAGAAGGTCTTTGATGGCCATATCCGCCGTGCTCGGTGGCGTACTGGTGCTCTCGGCGTGCAACGACGGCGGGGGCGGTGACAAGCCGAACGCGGGCGAGAGCAGCAAGTCCCAGGCGGACGTCGACGCCGCGGCGGCGAAGGACGCCTCCAAGGCCAAGATAACGATCACGCCCAAGGACGGCGCCACCAACGTCGGTCTCAACGACGCGACCACCGTCGCCGTCAGTGACGGCACGCTCACGGCCGTCGAGCTCAAGACCTCCGAGGGCACCGCCGTCGCCGGCAAGATCGCCGCCGACGGCAAGAGCTGGAAGCCCGACGGCGCGCTGAAGCGTTCGACGAAGTACGCCCTGTCGGCGACCGCGAAGGACGAGGCGGGCCGCGAGGCCCACGAGAACGCCTCGTTCACCACGGTCTCCCCGGAGAACAGCTTCGTCGGCTCGTTCATCCCGGACGAGGGCCAGACGGTCGGCGTCGGCATGCCGGTCTCGATCACCTTCAACAAGCCGATCAAGGACAAGAAGGCCGTCCAGTCGGCGATCACGGTCACGTCCAGCAGCGGCCAGGAAGTCGTCGGCCACTGGTTCAACCCGCAGCGCCTGGACTTCCGCCCCGAGAACTACTGGCAGGCGAACTCCACCGTCACGATGAAGCTCGCGCTCGAAGGCGTGCAGGGCGCGCCCGGCGTCCAGGGCGTCCAGAACAAGACCGTCACCTTCAAGATCGGCCGCAAGCAGGTCTCCACGGTCGACACGAAGACCAAGAAGATGACGGTCACCCGGGACGACGCGGTCCTCAAGACCATCCCGATCTCGGCGGGCTCCCCGCAGAACCCGACCTACAACGGCCAGATGGTCATCTCCGAGAAGTTCAAGGAGACCCGGATGGACGGCTCGACCGTCGGCTTCAAGAACGAGGAGGGCAAGGGCGAGTACGACATCAAGGACGTCCCGCACGCGATGCGGCTGTCGACCTCCGGCACCTTCATCCACGGCAACTACTGGGGAGCGGACTCGGTCTTCGGCAGCGTCAACACCAGCCACGGCTGTGTCGGCCTGAACGACGCCAAGGGCGCGAACGACCCCAACCAGCCGGCGGCGTGGTTCTACGACAACTCGCTCATCGGCGACGTGGTGACGGTGATCAACTCCCCGGACAAGACCATCACGCCCGACAACGGCCTCAACGGCTGGAACATGAGCTGGGCCGACTGGAAGGCGGGCTCCGCGGTCTGACGACCGTGATCCGCCCGAAATGAACCGCCGAGGAAGGCGGGGATCCCGAACGGGGTCCCCGCCTTCCTTGTTGTCGTGGCCGTGGCCGTGGCCGTGGCCGTGGCCGTGGCCGTCGCCCAGGCTCAGGCGGCGCGGCGCGCCCGGCGGCGGAAAATCCCCGGCCGGCGGGGCGGGCGCCGTTCTAGGGTCCCGGCATGACGATCCGATCCCTCGCCGTGCCCCCGACCGACCCCGAAGTGGACGCCTGGCTCGCCGTCCTGGCCGCCGCCGCGGCCACCGACCTGCCACCGCCCTCCCGCGTCGAGGTCGGCGGCCGGCTGCGCGTGGCACCGGCGCGCGGGCGCGCCGCACGATGGGCGTCCGCGGACGGCGCCGCCGTGGCGGGGCTGCTCCTGTTCAGCGACGAGGCCAACGCCAAGACCGCGTTCCTCGACGTGCTGGCCGTACACCCCGACGCCCGCCGCCGGGGCACCGGCACGGCCCTGTGGCAGCGGGTCCGGGAGGAACTCCTCGCCGACGGCCGCACCTCGGTCTCCACGATGGTGGACCTGGGAGGCCCGGGGCAGGCCTTCGCGGAGTCCCTCGGCTTCGAGAACGTCCTGCCGATGGCCTGGTACGTACAGGAAGTGACGCGGCCCCAGGTGCGGGAGGAGCCCGTCCCCGGGTACGAGCTGAAGGTCTGGCACGGCCTCGCCCCGGACGACTGGGCCGGGCCGCTCGCCCACGCCCACGGGGCGATGGAGGACGCGCCCACCGGCGACGTGGACGAGCGGACGGAGACCTGGACGGCGAGCAGGCTCCACGCGGCGCAGCAGCTGATCCTCGACCGCGGCGGCGAGCTGACCACCGTCGCGGCCGTGACCCCGGAAGGCGAGGTCGCGGCCTACACGGAACTGGTCCTGCCCGACCCGGCCGGCCCGCGGGCACTCCAGTACGACACCGTCGTCGTCCCCGCCCACCGGGGCCGCGGCCTCGGCCGGGCCGTGAAGCGGCACATGCAGACGCTGGCCGTGCACCGCCATCCCGCCCTGCGGCAGATCGCCACGACGGTCGCCGACGAGAACACCCCCATGCGCCGGGTGAACGAGGCCCTCGGCTACCGGCGCGAACGCGGTACGGCCTACTACCAGCTCAAGCTGTAGCAGCGGGGTCCCGGTCCTGGTCGGCCCCCTCCCCGGGGGCAGACCAGGACGCCAGGAGCCGCAGCGCGTCCGCGGACGGGGAGCCCGGCGCCGCGTGGAAGGCCACCAGCGACTGCCCCGGGTCGTCCGGGAGTCGCAGCGTCTCGAAGGACAGCCGCAGCTCACCCACCAGCGGATGCCGCAGCACCTTCACCCCGTGCGTCTTGTCCGCCACGGTGTGCGCCGCCCACAGCCGCCTGAACTCCTCGTTCTTCACCGACAGTTCCCCGACCAGCGCCGACAGCTGCTCGTCGTCCGGGTTGCGCCCGGCGTACATCCGCAGATTGCTGACGACCTCGCACGCCCGGCACTCCCAGTCCCGGTACAGCTCGGCGGTCGACTCGTCCAGGAACACCAGCCGCACCAGGTTCCGTTCCGCCGCCGGCAGCCTCCCGAAGTCTCCGAAGACCGCCGCCGCCAGCCGGTTCCAGCCGATGACGTCCTGCCGGTGCCCCACCAGATACGCCGGTACGCCGTCCATCGCGTCCAGCAGCGTCCGCAGCTCCGGCCGCACCTGCTGCGGGCGGTGCCCCTGGCGGCGCCTGCGCGCCCTCGGGCGCGCCAGATGGGTCAGGTGCGCCCGCTCGGTGCCGTCCAGCCGCAGGGCGCGCGCGATCGCGTCCAGCACCTCCGCCGACACGTTGTGCCCGGCGCCCTGCTCCAGCCGCGTGTAGTACGCGACGGACACCCCCGCCAATTGCGCGAGCTCCTCGCGGCGCAGCCCCGGCACCCGCCGGTGACGCCCGTAGTCCGGCAGGCCCACATCCGCAGGGCGCAGCCGAGCCCGCCGGGAGCGGAGGAACTCACCGAGCTCGGCACGCTGATCAAGCTGGTCCATGCCGCCAGTATCCCGGGAGGGCGGATGCGGGTGCGGGGCCGAGCCTGACCCCGCCATTGGTAGGCACGCCAGTCCTAGGAAGAGCAGGGTGCTGGGTGTCCGCCGCCCCGGCGGGCAGTGTGGACGACGTCACCGGGGAGCGACACCCCGATCCCCACCGCCGACGAGGAGCACCCCACCCATGTCCGTCACCCAGGTCGCCGCCTACGCGGCCCCGGCCCCCAAGGCCCCGCTGGAGCGCACCACCGTCCCGCGCCGCCCCGTCGGCGAGCACGACGTCCTCATCGACATCAAGTACGCCGGCATCTGCCACTCCGACATCCACCAGGCCCGCGACGGCTGGGGCGAGGGCATCTACCCCATGGTCCCCGGCCACGAGATCGCCGGTGTCGTCACCGAAGCCGGCCCGGGCGTCACCAGGTTCGCGGTCGGGGACCGGGTGGGCGTCGGCTGCTTCGTCGACTCCTGCCGGGAGTGCGCGTACTGCCTGGGCGGGCAGGAGCAGTTCTGCGTCCAGGGCGCGACCGGCACGTACAACGCCCGCGACAGGAACGGCGAGCCCACGTACGGCGGCTACTCCACCCATCTCGTCGTCGACGAGAACTACGCCGTCCGCATCCCCGACGGCCTCGCCCTCGACGCCGCCGCCCCGCTGCTGTGCGCCGGCATCACCCTCTACTCCCCGCTCAGGCGCTGGCAGGCGGGCCCCGGCAAGAAGGTCGCGATCGTCGGCCTCGGCGGCCTCGGCCACATGGGCGTGAAGATCGCCGCGGCCCTGGGCGCGGAGGTCACCGTCCTGTCGCAGTCGCTGCGCAAGCAG
This sequence comes from Streptomyces sp. NPDC053432, assembly GCF_055585365.1. NCBI lineage: Bacteria > Bacillati > Actinomycetota > Actinomycetes > Kitasatosporales > Streptomycetaceae > Streptomyces > Streptomyces sp. NPDC053432. The sequence continues at coordinate 41,994 of NZ_JBVJKF010000014.1, read as the reverse complement.
GAGGACGGTCTCAGGCTGGGCGCCTCCCACTACTACGCCACCGGCGACGAGACCACCTTCGAGAAGCTGGCCGGCACCTTCGACCTGGTCCTGTCCACGGTCTCCGCGCCGCTGCGCCTGGACGCCTACCTCGGCCTGCTGAAGGTCGACGGCGCGCTCGTCAACGTCGGCGCCCCGGAGGAGCCCGTCTCCCTCAGCCTGTTCTCCGTCATCAGCGGCAACAGGACCCTCGCCGGGTCGATGATCGGGGGGATCGCCGAGACCCAGGAAATGCTGGACTTCTGCGCGGAGCACGGGCTGGGTGCGGAGATCGAGGTGATCGCCGCCGAGCAGATCAACGAGGCGTACGAGCGGGTGGAGGCGAGCGACGTCCGCTACCGCTTCGTGATCGACACCTCCACGATCTGACCCGGGACCGGCCCGGCCGGGCGGGGTGCGGCGGCGCCCGCGCCCGGTGTCACACGCTCTTCATGCCCCGTGCATGGTCCCGGCGCCGCGCGCCGCGGATGATCACTCCAACGCCCTTCCACCGCCGAGGAGTTCCCATGCCCAGCCGCCGCAATTTCCTCGCCGGCTCCGCGGCCGCCGTCGGCCTCGCCACCCTTCCGCAGCTCCCGGCGGCGGCCCCGGCGGCCGCGGCGGACGGCACCGCCCCCGCCGGTCTCCCCCACCTGGTGGTGGTCCTGGCCGACGACCTCGGCTACGGCGACCTGGGCGCGTACGGGCAGAAGCTGATCAGCACCCCGCGCATCGACCGGCTCGCCGCCGAGGGACTCCGGTTCACCGACGCCTACTCCGCGGCCGCCGTCTGCGCGCCCTCCCGCGCCGCCCTGCTCACCGGCCTGCACACCGGCCACTGCGCCGTCCGCGCCAACCCGTCCAGCGGCGGCCAGGGCAGCCTCGGCCCCGGGGACACCACCTTCGCGGAGGTGCTGCGCGCGCGGGGCTACCGTACGGGCCTGTTCGGCAAGTGGGGCTTCGGCCCCGAGGTCGCGGACCAGCCCAGCCACCCGGGAGCGCGCGGCTTCGAGGAGTTCTACGGGTACATCGACCACAGCCACGCCCACGAGTACTACCCGGCGTACCTGTGGCACAACGGCGCCAAGGAGACCGTCCCGGCGGGCACCTTCGCCCCCGACGCCATCGCCGAACGCGCCTTCGCCTTCATCGACGCCCACGCGGCCGGCACCGACCCCTTCCTCCTCTTCCTCGCCCCGAACCTCCCGCACGCCCCCAGCGAGATCCCCGACACCGGCGCGTACGCCTCGCAGTCCTGGACCCAGGCCAACAAGGCGCACGCGGCGCAGATCAGCCACCTCGACGCGCAGGTCGGCGCGGTCGTCGACCGGCTGAAGGCCCTCGGCATCGCCGAGCGCACCGTGGTCCTGATCGCCTCCGACAACGGCCCGCACGAGGAGGGCGGCGTCAACCCCGACCTCTTCGACGCCAACGGCCCGCTGCGCGGCTACAAGCGCAACCTGTACGAGGGCGGCGTACGCGTCCCGCTCATCGCCTGGGCCCCCGGCCGGATCGCTGCGGGCACCACGAGCGCCCGCCCCACCCCGCTCCACGACGTCCTGCCCACCCTCGCCGAACTCGCGGGCGGCGCACCGGCCCCCTCCGACATCGACGGCCTCTCGGCGGCCGCGGTCCTGACCGGCCGGCCGGATCTGGCACCGCTCCACAACCACCTGTACTGGTACCGGGACGAGCAGGGCGTCACCAGCCGGGCCAACACCCAGGACGGTGGCCGCGCGAAGCAGGTGGCCGAGGCCATCCGCAAGGACCAGTGGAAGGCCGTACGGTTCGCCCCGGCGCGGGACCGCACCGTGCCGGACGCCCAGTGGGCGTTCGAGCTGTACGACCTGAAGACGGACCTCGCCGAGAAGAACGACGTGGCCGCGGCGAACCCGTCGGTGGTCTCGGCCCTGACTACCCTCCTGCGCGCCTCGTGGGCGGACACCTACGTGCGCCGCGCGTGGGGCCTGACGGCGCTCGCGGACGCCTCGGCCGGCACCGTCACCACGACCGTCTCGAACGGCACCGCCCGCCCCTGGCCGGACGTCGCCGTGACCCTTCCGGCCCCCGCGGGCTGGACGGCCACCCCGGCCTCACCGGCCACCGCGACCTCCCTGGCACCCGGCGAGGCGCTGACCACGACCTGGCGGGTGACCGCCCCCTCGACGACGGCCGCGCTGCTCACCCCGCGGGCCACCACCTCGTCCGCCCTCGCCTTCACGGCCCCCACCCGCTACGCCCCGCTCCCGGCCCCGCCCGCGCGGGACGGCTACCTCAGCGACCTCCCGTGGGTCTCGGCCACCAACGGCTGGGGGCCGGTCGAGATCGACCGCTCCAACGGCAAGCAGGCGGCGGGCGACGGCACCCCGATCGCCTTCGGCGGCGTGACGTACCCCAAGGGCCTCGGCGTCCACGCCCCCTCGGAGATCGTCTACCACCTGGGCGGGCGAGTGTCCCGCTTCACCGCGCTCGTCGGCATCGACGACTTCTCGACGAAGCAGTCCTCCGTCGGCGCCACCCGCGCCATCGTCCGGGGCGACGGCCGCACCCTCCACACCACCGCCACCCTCACGGGCGCCGGCGGCCCGGCCCGCATCGACCTGGACGTGACGGGCGTCCGCGTCCTCCACCTGGTGGTGGAGGACGCCAACGCCCGCACCTCCTACGACCACACGTCCTGGGCGCTGCCGTACGTGACGGTGGTCTAGTCACAGGGCGTCAATCACTCCGCGGCGGCCACACCGATCGGGCAGCTCACACCCGTGCCGCCGATGCCGCAGTAGCCGCCGGGGTTCTTGTCCAGGTACTGCTGGTGGTACGCCTCCGCGTTCCAGAAGGGGCGCTCCGACGCCGGGAGGACGGCCGTGGTGATCTGGCCGTAGCCCGAACCCGTCAGGACCTTCTGGTAGGCGTCGCGGGAGGCCTCCGCCGTCTTCTGGTGGGCGGGGGAGTGGGTGTAGACCGCCGAGCGGTACTGGGTGCCGACGTCGTTGCCCTGGCGGAAGCCCTGGGTGGGGTCGTGGGACTCCCAGAAGACCTTCAGGAGCGTCTCGTAGGAGACGAGGGACGGGTCGAAGACGACCCGGACGACCTCGGTGTGGCCGGTCAGACCCGAGCAGACCTCTTCGTACGTCGGGTTCTCGGTGAAGCCGCCCTGGTAGCCGACCAGGGTGGTCCACACCCCCGGGGTCTGCCAGAACTTGCGCTCCGCGCCCCAGAAACAGCCCAGGCCGAAGTCGGCCACTTCGAGGTGGGCGGGGTAGGGGCCGGCCAGCGGGTTGCCGAGGACCGTGTGCCGGTCGGGGAGCGTGAACAGCGGCTCCGCGCGGCCCGTCAGGGCCTCCTCGCGGGTGGGGAGCTCGGGCGTGCGGCGGTACGAGAACATGGGTCGCCTCCTTCGGTACCCCCTCAACGGACCGGGGCGTGCCGGGATTCCCGCGCCGCACGCCCCGTCATCCGCACCTACTGGGGAAGAGTGGCCGGGGAGCCGCCGTTCGCCTCGTAGCCCGCCACCGCCAGGGCGCGGAAGACCGCGTAGTGCGCCGCCGGGTCCGGCGAGGCGGACCACGGGAGGGCGCCCACGTAGCCGTCCACGTGCCGGACCTGCTCCATCGCCTCCGCCCACCGCTCCATGTTCACCAGGAACGACAGCAGCATGTGCCGCACGTGCGCCAGCATCGGGTCGTCCGGCCGCGCCTGGTGCACCGCGTACAGCGCGCCCTCCACGGCCCGGGTCACCACCGCGCTCTGGTAGAAACCGCCGGTCAGAACCACGTCCGGGAGGTTTTCGTACACAGAGAACAGCGGCAGCGCCGCCAGCAGCGAGCCCTGCGGGGCGCGCGCCGCCGCCGCGTGCGCGAACGCGTCCGCCTTCTCCCGCGAGCCGTGCCACTTCTCGCACCAGTAGTGCAGCGCCGCCAGGTGCGCGCCCATGTGCGCCGGCGCCCGGTCGATGACCTTCGCCCACAGCGCGTCGAACTCGGCCTCCGAGTAGCCGAGGCCCCGCGCGATCGCCAGCTCCGTGATGTACGGGACGGGGTCGCCCGGCGCCAGCAGGGCGGCCTTGCGGCACGCCTCGCGGGCCTCCTCCAGGATGATCCGGTGGTCGTCGGAGCCGACCCCGCCCGAGGCCCGCCACGCCTGCTGCACCAGCAGCTCCGCGTGCACCTGCGCGCCGCCCGCGTCCTTCTCCGCCTCCAGCCGCCAGCCCTTCAGCCACTGCGCGCCCACACCCGGCTCCCGCACCAGCTCCAGCGCCGCGGCCCCGCCGAAGGCCTGCACGCGCTGCCAGCGCTGCTCGCCCTCGACCGGGGTCCCGGCGAGCAGCTGGGAGGCCGCCTGCCACTGGCCGGTGCGCTGCACGTTGTCGAGGGCGTCCATCAGGTCCTGGTCGGGCCCGGGGACCCGGATGTCGAGGTCCTCCTGCCGGTCGAAACCGTAGTCCGCCGGATCCGCAGCGTCAGGGCTGCCCGGCTCGACGAGGCGCAAGCCGCCGCCGCGCTTGCGCCGTACGAACACAGCGACGATGACCGCGAGCCAGCCGACCGCGAACAGGAACCACAGAATCTCCATGCCACAAGCGAACCAGACCGACATGGCCGGATGCCAACAGGGGGCTGACCTGGGGCCGTACCCCGCGCCGGGGCATAGCATCTGACCATGAGCGACGACAGCCACGAGCACCAGAGCTTCGAGACCCGCGCGATCCACGCGGGCAACACGGCGGACCCGCTGACCGGCGCGGTCGTACCCCCGATCTACCAGGTTTCCACGTACAAGCAGGACGGCGTCGGCGGACTTCGCGGCGGCTACGAGTACAGCCGCAGCGCGAACCCGACCCGCACCGCGCTGGAGGAGAACCTCGCGGCGCTGGAGGGCGGCCGGCGCGGGCTCGCCTTCGCCTCCGGCCTCGCCGCGGAGGACTGCCTGCTGCGTACGCTGCTCTCCCCGGGCGACCACGTGGTCATCCCGAACGACGCGTACGGCGGCACCTTCCGCCTCTTCGCGAAGGTCGTCTCCCGCTGGGGCGTGGAGTGGTCGGTGGCCGACACCTCCGACGCGGAGTCCGTGCGCGCGGCCCTGACCCCGAAGACCAAGGTCATCTGGGTCGAGACCCCCTCCAACCCGCTCCTCGGCATCACCGACATCGCGGTCGTCGCCGACATCGCGCGGACGGCCGGCGCCAAGCTGGTCGTGGACAACACCTTCGCCTCCCCCTACCTCCAGCAGCCCCTCGCGCTCGGCGCGGACGTGGTCGTGCACTCGCTGACGAAGTACATGGGCGGGCACTCGGACGTCGTCGGCGGCGCGCTGGTCACGGCGGACGCGGCGCTCGGTGAGGAACTGGCCTACCACCAGAACGCGATGGGCGCGGTGGCCGGGCCCTTCGACTCGTGGATCGTGCTGCGCGGCATCAAGACGCTGGCGGTCCGGATGGACCGGCACGCGGAGAACGCGGCGAAGGTCGTCGAGCTGCTGAAGCGGCACCCGAAGGTGCACAAGGTCCTCTACCCGGGCCTGCCGGAGCACCCGGGGCACGAGGTGGCGGCCAAGCAGATGCGGAACTTCGGCGGCATGGTGTCGTTCCAGGTCGTCGGCGGCGAGGAAGCGGCGGTCGAGGTCTGCAACCGGGCGAAGCTGTTCACGCTCGGTGAGTCGCTGGGCGGCGTCGAGTCGCTGATCGAGCACCCGGGGCGGATGACGCACGCGTCGGTGGCGGGGTCGGCGCTGGAGGTTCCGGCGGACCTGGTGCGGCTGTCGGTGGGCATCGAGAACGCGGACGACCTCCTCGCGGACCTGACCCAGGCCCTGGGCTGACGCCCCGCACCCCCGCCGGGCTCCGCCCCGGCTGCCCGGCGGGGGTGGGCGCGGTGTCGCCGTGCGGCGCCGCTGCCGGGGCGCTGCCCCGGGCCCCGCGCCTCAAACGCCGGCGGGGCTGGAGGCGTGCGGGGCCGCTGTCCCCGGGCCCCTGGGCCTGAAATGGCGGCGGCTGGAGCCCGTGCGGCGCCGCTGCCGGGGCGCTGCCCCGGGCCCCGCGCCTCAAACGCCGGCGGGGCCTCGGGGTTCTACCAGCCCTCCAGCGGCGGGGAGATGTCGCTCGGGGGGAGGGCCCACGGCCGGGTCGCGGCGGCCCAGATCGTGAAGGCGGCCAGCGCCGCCAGCAGGACGGCCCAGCCGACGCGCCGCAGGGCCCGCCGGCGGCGCAGGATGCGGCCCCCGCGCGCCGCCGCGCCCGCGGCGAGGCCCGGCGGGACCACCGGGTACGGGCCCTCCATCAGGTCCCGCACCCGGGCCTCCCTGCGGTCCGGGAAGCCGCTCACCGCAGCTCCGCCACGGCCCGGTTGCACAGCACGCGGACCCGCTCGGGCGGCAGCCCCAGCTGCGCCGCGGTGACCTCCTCCGCGACCCCTTCGTAGATCCGCAGCACCAGTACGAGCCGCTCCAGCGGGCTCAGCCGGGCCAGCAGCCCCGTGCCCCGGACGTGGCGCCGGCCGGTACGGGCGAACGCGGCGCACAGTTCCCGGCGGGTGAAGTCGTACGGGTCGTCCCCGCGCACGCGCCGCCAGTCGGCGTACGTCCGGGCCAGCGCGCCCGCCAGCAGCCGTCGGGCCGCCTCCGGTTCACCGGTCAGCAGGACCGCGACGTGCAGGAGCCGCCCCGCCGCACCCGCGACGAAGGCCTCGAACTCCGCGTAGGGGCCCAAGCGTTGCTCCACCGCCCGCATGGGTCACATAGTGCGGGCAGCGGGACCGTCCAGGTCAAGGGGTATGACGTACGTCAGGAGGCCGGGCCGGCGTCGGCCACGGCGGCCATCAGCTCGGACAGCGACAGGTTGAAGCGCGTCAGCAGCGTCGTGAACGACTCGCGCTCCCCCTCGCTCCATCCCTCCGTGACCCGTGCCATCAGCTCGCGCCGCGAGGAACGGACCTCCTCCAGCCGCGCGAGCCCCCGCGGGGACAGCGCGAGGACCACGGCCCGCCCGTCCTCCGGGTGCGAAGTCCGCTTGACCAGGCCGCTGTCGACGAGCGGCGCGACTTGCCGGGTGACGGTGGAGGAGTCGATGCCCATGCCGCCGGCGAGCGCCTTGACGCCCATCGGGCCTTCCAGGTCGAGCCGGTTCAGCAGCAGGTACGCGGCCCGGTCCATGGAGTTGCGGGCCTGGCCGACGCCGCCCAGGCGGGTCTGCTCGGCGCGGCGCGCGAAGACGGCGACCTGGTGCTGGAGCGCGTCGAGGAGACCCGCTCCGGCGGGCGCGTCCGGCGCCGCGGGCAGGTCGGAATTGGCCGGGTAGGAAGGCATGGCCGTGGGCTCTCTTCGCGTGGGTCCGACAAGGATGGGGGACAGAGTACGCGGCCGTGCGGCGGCTCGTACGCCCCGTACGAGAACTGATACGGCCGGTCCGGGACGACCGCCCGGAGGTGTCCCGGATGGCGAGATTTCGCCCCTTGTCGGGACCCCTGCCGGGAGCGGTCCGCGGCCGGAGCCGGGCCGTCCGCGGGCTGGGAGACTGGCGGCATGGTCTACCGAGTGCCCCATCCCGTTCCGCAGGTCATCCTCGACGACGTCCGCGGAGCCCAGAAGATGCTGTCCGGCGTCTCCCGGATCACCCCGATGGAGGGCAGCCGGTACCTCTCCTCCCTCACGCGCTCACCGGTCCACCTCAAGTGCGAGAACCTCCAGCGCACCGGTTCCTTCAAGCTGCGCGGCGCGTACGTGCGCATCTCGGGTCTGCGCCCGGAGCAGCGGGCGGCCGGTGTCGTGGCGGCCAGTGCGGGCAACCACGCGCAGGGCGTGGCGCTGGCGTCCTCCCTGCTCGGGGTGCGTTCGACGGTGTTCATGCCGGTCGGGGCGCCGCTGCCGAAGGTGGCGGCGACGCGGGAGTACGGCGCGGAGGTGCGCCTGCACGGGCAGGTCGTCGACGAGACCCTCGCGGCCGCCCAGGACTACGCCGACCGCACGGGGGCGGTGTTCATCCACCCCTTCGACCACCGGGACATCATCGCGGGCCAGGGCACGGTGGGCCTGGAGGTCCTGGAGCAGTGCCCGGAGGTGCGGACCATCCTCGTCGGCATCGGGGGCGGCGGTCTCGCGGCCGGTGTCGCGGTGGCGGTGAAGGCGCTGCGGCCCGACGTGAAGGTCATCGGCGTCCAGGCGGCGGGCGCGGCCGCGTACCCGCCCTCGCTGCTGGTCGGGCACCCGGTGTCCATCGACAACCCGACGACGATGGCGGACGGCATCAAGGTCGGCCGCCCCGGGGACGTCCCCTTCAGGATCATCGGCGAGCTCCTCGACGACGTCCGCACGGTGTCGGAGGACGCGCTCTCCAGCGCCCTGCTGCTCTGCCTGGAGCGGGCGAAGCTGGTGGTCGAGCCGGCCGGGTGCAGTCCGGTCGCCGCGCTGCTGAGCGAACCCGAACGGTACGACGACGGGCCGGTGGTGGCCGTCCTGTCCGGCGGCAACGTCGATCCGCTGCTGCTCCAGCGGATCCTGCGGCACGGCATGGCCGCGGCGGGCCGGTACCTGTCGCTGCGGCTGCGGGTGGCCGACCGGCCGGGGGCCCTGGCCGGACTCCTGGGGGTGCTGTCGGGGGTGGACGCGAACGTGCTGGACGTGAGTCACGTGCGGACCGACCCGCGGCTGGGCCTCACGGAGGTGGAGGTGGAGCTGCAGCTGGAGACGAAGGGGCCGGAGCACTGCGCGGAGGTCGCGCGCTCGCTGCACAGCGCCGGTTACACGGTGATGGACTGACCACTGGTAGTACGCGATATGACGCGATAGCGTGCGCTCGGGTGAACGGGGAAATCCCCCGTTCGGCCGGGCGGAGGCTGCGCGGCACCCATATGATCTGCGTAGTAACCCGCTGATTGCACCGATTGCACTGATTCTGCTGGCCCGAATCGCACTGGGAGAATCCGTATGCCAGGCGCCATCTACGCCGAGGGTCTGGTCAAGACCTTCGGTGATGTACGGGCTCTGGACGGCGTGGACCTCGATGTCCCCGAAGGCACCGTCCTGGGTCTGCTCGGCCCGAACGGCGCGGGCAAGACCACGACCGTACGCGTCCTGACCACCCTCCTCCGGCCCGACAGCGGCAAGGCCGTCGTCGCCGGGATCGACGTGCTCAAACACCCCAACGAGGTACGGCGGGCCATCGGTCTCTCCGGCCAGTTCGCCGCCGTCGACGAATACCTCACCGGCCGCGAGAACCTCCAGATGGTCGGGCAGCTCTACCAGATGAGGGCCAGGGCGGCGAAGGCCCGGGCCGAGGAACTGCTCGAACGCTTCCAGCTCTCCGACGCGGCCGACCGCCCCGCCAAGACCTACTCCGGCGGCATGCGCCGACGGCTCGACCTCGCCGCGGCCCTCGTCGTCAGCCCGCCCGTGATGTTCATGGACGAGCCGACCACCGGCCTCGACCCCCGCAACCGGCAGCGGCTGTGGGGGATCATCAAGGAGCTGGTCGCGGGCGGCACCACCCTGCTCCTCACCACCCAGTACCTGGAGGAGGCCGACCACCTCGCGCACGACATCTGCGTGGTCGACCACGGCAAGGTCATCGCCCGCGGTACGTCCGACCAGCTCAAGGCCCGTACCGGAGGCGAGCGCGTGGAGGTCGTCGTCCACGAACGCGACCACATCACCACCGCCCGCGAGGTCCTCGCCGCCTTCGGCAAGGGCGAGACCACGGTCGAGGAGCACACCCGCAAGCTGACCGTGCCGGTCTCCGGCGGGGCCAAGCTGCTCGCCGAGGTCATCCGCGAACTCGACGGCCGGGGCATCGAGATCGACGACATCGGCCTGCGCCGCCCCACCCTCGACGACGTGTTCATATCCCTGACCGGTCACGCCGCCGAACGCGAGGCGGACGAGAACGGCGACGACCACGCGAGCGCGGGCGAGAGCGGCGCGGCCGGCGCCCAGGGCCGCAGGGCGGCGCGGAAGGAGATGGCGAAGTGACCCTCACCTCCCGCACCCCGGAACTGACCGCACCGCGCCCGCGCGGCGGCGTCGTCCAGAGCGCGGCCGACTCCCTGGTGATCGCCAAGCGGAACCTGATCCGCATGTCCCGGATCCCCGAGATGATCATCTTCGGGCTGATCCAGCCGGTCATGTTCGTCGTGCTCTTCAGCTACGTCTTCGGCGGCTCGATCAGCGTCGGCGGCAGCACCTCGCCGCAGGCCTACCGCGAGTTCCTGATGGCGGGCATCTTCGCCCAGACCGTCACCTTCGCCACCGCCGGCGCGGGCGCGGGCATCGCGGACGACATGCACAAGGGCCTCATCGACCGCTTCCGCTCCCTGCCCATGGCCCGCGGCGCGGTCCTGACCGGGCGCACCCTGGCCGACCTCGTCCAGACCTCGGTCACCCTCGTCGTCCTGGCCGTCGTCGCGCTGCTCGTCGGCTGGCGCACCCACACCAGCTTCGGAGAGGTCCTCGCCGGCTTCGCCCTGCTGCTCCTGCTCGGCTACGCCTTCTCCTGGATCGGCGCCCTCATCGGCCTGTCGGTGCGCACCCCGGAGGCGGCCACCTCGGGCGGGCTGATCTGGCTCTTCCCGCTGACGTTCATCTCGAACGCCTTCGTGCCGTCCGAGAACATGCCGTCCTTCCTCCAGACCATCGCGGAGTGGAACCCCTTCAGCGCCACCGTCCAGGCCGCCCGCGTGCTCTTCGGCAACCTCCCGGAGGGCTACCCCGTCCCGGACGCCTGGCCCATGCAGCACCCGGTGATCGCCTCGATCCTCTGGTCGGTGCTGATCATCGCGGCCTTCCGCACCCTGGCCGTGCGCAAGTACCGCTCGGCGACGGCGTAGCGCACGGGCCACGTACCGCACGCGCGAACGCCGATGCCCGGCCGGAACAGTCAGCTGTCCGGCCGGGCATCGGCGCAAGAGGCAGGGTGATCAGCCGGTGAAGGGCTTGACGTCGAGGATCCGGACCGAGGCCGTCTTGCCGTTCGGCAGCTCGTACTCGGCGTCCTCGCCGACCGCCTTGCCCATCACACCGCTGCCCAGCGGGGACTGCGGGGAGTACGTCTCGAAGTCCGCGGACGCGTACTCGCGCGACGCCAGCAGGAACTCCATCGTGTCGTCCTCGTCGCCGTCGAAGGCGATCTTCACGACGGTGCCGGGGGCCACCACGCCGTCGGACGCCGGGGCGGTGCCGACCTTGGCGTTCTCCAGGAGCTGCGTGAGCTGGCGGACGCGCAGTTCCTGCTTGCCCTGCTCCTCCTTGGCCGCGTGGTAACCGCCGTTCTCGCGCAGGTCGCCCTCCTCGCGGGCGGCTGCGATCTTCGTGGCGATCTCCGTGCGTGCGGGACCAGAGAGGTAGTCCAGCTCTGCCTTCAGCTGGTCGTACGCCGCCTGGGTCAGCCAGGTGACGCTCTCGCTCGTCTGGGTCACGGGTGCTCCTCGTCGGTACAGGGGACTACATGGCCGCCAGCGGCGGGCGAAACCACGAGCCTAACAATTCGGGAAGAAAAGGGGGAGGACCCGAGCGCCTCCGTGATGTCCGGGGAAGGCCCGGCCGGGCCGTCCTCGCCCGGGCGGGCGGCTCGGCGGCTCCCGCACTTCCAGGATGACCCACCCGGGCGTGGCGGACGAGCCGGAGTGACGAACCCGACGCCCGGACGCGGCGAGCGGACCCGTCAGCCCCCGGCGGCGGGCTGGCAGCCGACCAGCTCGATCACCGCAGCCCGCCCGGTGGTCTTCAGCGACACGACCTCGTCCACCCGCGACGCGGACTGCGCGAACGTGAAGTCGGCACGGCCCACCTCGGCGTGCTCCTTGTCCTGCGAGGTCAGCGTGCACACCCCGGTCCGCGAGGCGTCCTTGCGCACCTCCAGGTGCACCTTCACCTCGGTGTCGGAGACCACCTGGAACTTGATCACCTCGGCGCTGACGCTCTGACCGGCCATGTAGTCCCAGCCGATCCAGCCGATCACACCCAGCAGCACGACGCCCAGGACCGACCCGACGATCTTGAGCTTCCGGTCCGCACGCTCGTCCGCCGACCGGCCGTACCGGCCCTCGGGCAGCCCCTCGCGCACGCCGCTCATGATCGATTCCTCTCGCTGGGGAAGGGTGAGGCACCCCCGGAATTTTCCGTCCCCCGGTTCGGTCACTATAGAAGCCGACCGTCGCGCCGAATCACAGAGGATCCTGTCTTGACCGAGCAGCTTCGACTGATGGCCGTCCACGCCCACCCCGACGACGAGTCGAGCAAGGGCGCGGCCACCATGGCCAAGTACGTGTCCGAAGGGATCCCCGTGATGGTCGTCACCTGCACCGGTGGCGAGCGCGGATCCGTACTGAACCCCAAGCTCCAGGGCGACAAGTACATCGAGGAGAACATCCACGAGGTGCGCGCCAAGGAGATGGACGAGGCCCGCCAGATCCTCGGCATCGAACAGGAATGGCTCGGATACGTGGACTCCGGCCTGCCGGAGGGCGACCCGCTGCCGCCGCTGCCCGAGGGCTGCTTCGCCCTCGCGGACGTCGACGAGGCCGCCGGCGCGCTGGTGAAGAAGATCCGCGCGTTCAAGCCGCAGGTCGTCACGACGTACGACGAGAACGGCGGCTACCCGCACCCCGACCACATCATGACCCACAAGATCTCCATGGTGGCCTTCGAGGGCGCGGCCGACACCGAGAAGTACCCGGAGGCCGAGTTCGGCCCGGCGTACCAGCCGCAGAAGCTCTACTACAACCAGGGCTTCAACAAGCCCCGCACCGTCGCCCTGCACGAGGCCCTCCTCGCCCGCGGCATGGAGTCCCCCTACGGCGAGTGGCTGGAGCGGTGGAAGGAGTTCGAGCGCAAGGAGCGGACCCTGACCACCCACATCCCCTGCGCCGACTTCTTCGAGATCCGCGACAAGGCGCTCATCGCGCACGCCACGCAGATCGACCCGGACGGCGGCTGGTTCCGCGTCCCGATGGACATCCAGAAGGAGGTCTGGCCGACGGAGGAGTACGAGCTGGCCAAGTCGCTCGTCGACACTTCCCTCCCCGAGTCCGACCTCTTCGCCGGCATCCGGGAGAATGCATAGCCATGAGCGCTACCCAGGCAGCAATCACCCAGTTCCTTCCGCTGGCGGCCGACACGTTCGACAAGAACAAGGTGACCCCCGGAATCCTGGGGTTCATCGTGTTCGCGGTCCTCGCCCTTGGGACGTGGGCCCTGATGAAGTCGATGAACCGGCACATGGGCCGGGTGAACTTCGAGGAGACCCCGGAACCGGCCTCCGCGCCGGCGGAGTCCCCCCGGACCCCGTAGAACCCCGGCCCGCGCTTCACGCCCGGCGGCGCGGCGGGGTGCGGCTCGCGGGGCGCCGTACGCGTGCCCGGCCGGCTCCCGCAAGGCGTGAACGCGGTTGCTCGTCGGGGTCGGCCCCGCTGCTACCCCCCCCCCGCCGTCGGGGTCGGGTGTGCGGCGGGGTGCCCCCGCAGGGCGTCGAACGCAACCACGCCCTGCTTGCCGGTGCCTCTGCAGGTTCGACGCCCGAGGAGGTGCCCCGGCGCGCGGCCGGGCCCGGCGGTCCCTGCGTGCGGGCCGGGCCGGGGTGCCGATGCCGGCGGGCCGGGCCGGGGTGCCGCTGCGCGGAGCCGGTCCCCTACCCGCCCTTCCACCGTTCCCTGGGGCTCCGCCCCAGACCCCGCGCCTCAAACGCCGGCGGGGCTGGATCGGGCCCGCCCGGCCCCGCGCCTCGAACGCGGGGCGGGGCTGGATTGGGCTCCGCCTCAGACCCCGCGCCTCAAGCGCCGGCGGGGCTGGATCGGGCCCCGCCTGGACCCGCGCCTCGGACGCCGGGCGGGGTTGGATTGGGCTCCGCCCCGGGCCGGCCCTCGAACGCCGGGCGGGGCTGGATCGGGCTCCGCCCGGGCCCGCGCCTCGGACGCCGGGCGGGGCTGGATTGGGCCCCGCCCCGGGCACGCGCCTCAAGCGCCGGCGGGGCTGGATCGGGCTCCGCCTGGGCCCGCGCCTCGGACGCCGGGCGGGGCTGGATCGGGCTCCGCCCCGGCCCCGGGCCTCAAGCGCCGGCGGGGTGCATAGGCAAGGGTCGGGCTTACGGTGGGGTCGGGCCCGGGACGCCCATGATTTCGCGGGCCACGAGGTCCGGGACCAGGCCCAGGCGCCACGCCTGCCAGCCCTCCGCCGGGTCCGCGCCCCGGCCCAGGATCACCCCGTACGTCTCCAGGCAGTCCTCCAGCCGCCCGTCCCGCGCGCCATGCGGCGCAGCCGACAGGCGGGCCAGCTCCGCCCGCGCCTCCTCCGGCGCGGCCGGCACCGCGTACGGCAGCATCGTGCACCGCAGGAACCGCGCCCAGTCCTCCCCGCGCCGGTCCCCGTACGAGATGAACAGCCGTACCGCCTCCTCGCACAGCCCCAGCGCCTGCGAGACCCGCCCGTTGCCCGCGTCCACCACGGCCAGCTCCAGACAGGTCCACGCCTCGCCGTGGGCCAGCCCGATCCGCCGGAAGTCCGCCCGCGCGTCCACCAGCAGCTGCCGCGCGAAGCCGGAGTTGCGCAGGTTGCCCGTCTGCGCCGCCCGCTGGTCCCGCGTCACCCGGCCCGAGTGGTGCCGCGCGTGCGCCAGCCCGTACACGTCCCGCATCCGCGAGAACATCGTGCGGGCCCGTTCCAGCTCCCGTACCGCCTGGTCCCGCTCGCCCGCCTCCTCCAGCGCCTGTCCGAGGTGGTACAGCGTCCACGCCTCACCGCGCGCGTCCTCCGCCTCCCGGTGCCGCGCCAGCGCGTCCCGCAGCCGCTCCAGCGCAGCCCCCGGATCCCCGTCCACCACCCGGGCCCGGCCCAGCTGCGTCAGCGCCCAGGCCTCACCGCGGTCGTCGCGGGTGCGCCCGTACAGGTCCAGCGCCAGCCGCAGCTCCGACTCCGCCCGCGCCACGTCGCCGAACCGCAGGCGCACCTGACCCAGCTGGAAGTGCGCCCACGCCTCGCCGTGCACGCTCTCGCTCTCCCGGTGCAGGGCCAGCGACCGCTCCAGCAGCGCCGTCGCCTCCGCCAGCCGCCCCAGGTCCCGCTCGACCGCCGCCAGCGCGTGCAGACCCCACGCCCGGTCGCCCGCCAGCTCCGCCGGCTCCTGCAGGACGAGGGCCTCGCGGATGCGGGCCGCCGCCTCCGGCAGATTGCCCTGGTGGTGCAGCGTGATGCCCAGCGAGACCAGCGCCATCGCGGCCCCCGCCTCCTGGTGCGCCTCCATGTACTGGTCGACCACCGAGGTCAGCGTCGTACGGGCCTTGTCCAGCTCGCCCAGCTGCCGGGCCGCGATACCGGTACGCCACTGCACCGACCGCACCAGCCGCCCCTGCCGGTCCCCGCCGTCCCCGGCCCCGCCCTCCTCCGCGCTCGCGTCCCCGGCCCGGCCGGCCGCCGCCACGGCCTGCGTCAGCTCGTCGATCTCACCCAGCCGGTACAGGTCCCCGCGCAGCAGGCAGAAGTCGCACAGCGCGCCCAGCAGATCCAGCACCGCCTGCTGGTCCACGCCCTCGGAATGCCGCAGCGCCGCCGTGATGAAGCTCGACTCGTCGTCCAGCCAGCGCAGCGCCGCGTCCAGCGAGGTGAAACCGTGCACCCCGAACTGGTTGGCCCGCGTCGACATCTTCCCGTCCACCATCCGGATCACCGAGTCCGCGAGCTGCGCGTACACGCGGATCAGCCGCTCGTGCGCCGCCACCGCCGACTCCCGGTCCTCGTCCGCGGCCAGCCGCGCCGCCGCGTACGCGCGTACCGCGTCGTGCATCCGGAACCGCTGACCGCGCACCCGCTCGATCAGCCCCGCCTCCCACAGCTCCTCCAGCAGCCGCAGCGCCGCCTGCTCCGGTACGTCGGCCAGCGCGGCCGCCGCCGCACCGCCGAGGGACGCCCGCCCGGCCAGCGGGAGCCGCCGCAGCAACTGCCGCGCCGGCTCCGCGAGCCGGGCGTCGGCGACCCGCAGCGCGGTCTCCACCGGATGCGCACCGCCGGCCCCGGCCCCGGCCCCGGCCCCGGCTCCGGCTTCGACCTCGCCCCCGGCCTCGGCTCCGGGGAGCACGCCCGCACGTACCGACGGGCCCAGCAGCCGCAGCGCCAGCGGCAACCCGCCGCTCAGCCGCACGACCGCCGCGACGGCCTCCGGGGCCGCCTCACCCGCCGCCCCGCCCGCACCCTCCGCCGCGGGCACCGCCCGCACCAGCTCCGCCGCGTCCTGCGGCCCCAGCCGCTCCACCGGAAGCTGGTGCACCCAGGCGGGAAGGTCCGCGGGCAGCTCCAGCGGCTCCCGCGCCGTCACCAGCACCAGGCTCTCCGAACGCTCCGGCACCAGCACCCGCACCTGTTCCGCGTCCACCGCGTCGTCCAGGACCACCGTCACCGCCAGCCCCTGCAGATGCTGGTGGTACAGCTCGCCGAGGCGCCGCACCTGCTGCTCCGCCGAAGCGCCCTCACGGAACAGCAACTGCTCACGGGGCGCGCCCAACCGGTTCAGCAGGTGCAGCAGCGCCTCCCGCGTCGACAGCGGCGCCTCCGTGCCCCCGCCCGCGCCCGTCGCCCCGCCGCCGCCCCGCAGGTCCACCACACACGCGCCCTTGAACTGGTCCCGCAGACCGTGCGCCGCCCGCAGCGCCAGGGCCGTGCGGCCCACCCCCGGTTCGCCGTGCAGCACCACGACCACCGGCCGGGTCTCCGTGCTGGCCCGCGCCGCCTGCACCCACTGCGCGATCCGGGTCAGCTCCGCCCGCCGGCCCGCGAACACCCCCGACGGATCCGGCAGCTGCCCGAACGACTGCTCCAGCGCACTGCGCCGCCGGGCCTCCGCACTGCGGTCGGTGCCGCGCAGCTGCGGCGCCGCGGGTCGGGGGGCCCGGGCCGCCGCCGCGGACACCTTCCGCTGGGCCTCCAGGAACGGCCGGATCCCGCGCACTTCCAGCGCCGACAGCCACTGCAGCCGCAACTGCTCCGGCCCGCCCGGCCGGCCCAGCTCACCGGCCCGCCGGTTCGCGGCCGGCAGGTGCAGGGCCGTCACCTTCGCCACGGTCGCCACCGCCCCGGCGATACCCACGACGGCCCCGGTGGTCAGCGCGGTCCCGGCGGCGACCCCGAGGGCGAGGTCCGTCCCGACGGCCGTGGCCGCGGCGACGGCCGTCACCAGCACCGCCGTCGAGGTGTTCCCCCGCCGGAAGGCCTCCCCGAGGGACTCGTCCCCGGCCGCGGCCTCGTCCAGGGCCCGCACGTACGCCTCGTACTCGGGCGCCGCACTCGCGGCGAGCGCGTCCAGCGCCTCCCTGCCCCGTGCCAGCAGAGCCGCCCGATCGACGGCCGGCGCTCCCGCACCCACCCGCCGGGCCTCCTCGTCGACGGCCCGCACCAACAGCCGCTCGGCCTCACCGCGATGGCTGTCCCGCATCGGCATCCCCCTGAGAGAGCTCCGGCAACGTGCCACAAGTGTCCGCCGGTACGGTCGATTGCGCGAGGGAACTTGAGCTAGATCAGAGGGAGTTGGCCACTTCCGGAACCGACCCGCGGTCGCCCCGCGTCGATGGGGCGGGCAGGAACGGGGGACCTGATGACGGCACGGAACACCCGTACGGCGGCGGCGACGGCACTCGCGGCGCTCCTCCTGCCCCTGCCCGGATGCACCGGACAGCCGCACCCCGGCGCGGAGTTCGCGATCCGCTACGAGGAGCCGGCCCCCGCCGACGGGGCCGCGGCCCGCTGGCTGCGCGACCGGAAACTCGTCGAGCCCGTGCTGTCCGACCTCAACGCCTACCTCCGCCTCCCGTACCGGGTCACCGTCGCCGTCCGCTCCTGCGCGGGCGACGGCACCGGCTACGACCCGGCCGAGCACCTCGTGGAACTCTGCTACGACGACCTCGCCGAGGACCGCGAACTGTTCGAGCGCGCCGGATCACCGGACCCGGACGGGGACCTCGCCGAAGTCGTCCGCGAGACGATCCACCACGAGGCGGGTCACGCCCTCGCCGACGCCCTGGACCTGGCACTCGACGACCGGGCCGAGGAGGACGCCGCCGACCGCTTCGCCCAGCTGATGCTCCTGCGCACCCCCGGGGGCGACACCACCCTCCTGACCGCCGCCCGCGCCTACGACCTCGCCGCCGCGGCCGGCCCCGGCCCGGACCCCTCGGACGAACACGCCCCACCGGCCACCCGCGCCGAATCCCACCGCTGCGCGGTCCAGGGCGCCACCCCCACCCGCCACCCGGACCTGACCACCCCACCCCGCGCCCACTGCGCGGCGACGTGGGCCGCGAGCCGTGACGCTTGGGTCAGGGATCTGAACCGACTTATCAGGGCGTAACCCGATCGTCGGTTCGTGAGTTTGAGCGAGTATCGCAACAACTCTCGATGGGGGAGCGCACCATGGACCGGATACCAGTCGCCTCGTACGCCCGGACGTCGCAGGACACCCCTCAACGCGACGCGCGCGGCGTGCGTCACCAGCACCGCATCAACGAACGCACGGCCCGTGAGCACGGCTGCGTCGTGGTCGCCACCTATACGGACAACGCGTGCAGCGCGACCAAGGAAGACCGGGAGCGACCCGGCTTCGATCACCTCCTCGCCGACCTGCATCGAGGGCACGCCTTCACCGCGGGTCCACTGCACGGGGTCGTGGCCGTCGCGGATGACAGGTTGTACCGGAAGCCGGAGGACTTCATTCGCTTCATGGCGGCGCTCACCTCGGCGCCGGGGCGGGTGTACGTCGACAGGGACGGCTTGCGGGACCCGTACACGAAGGCCGGTCTCCTGAAGGGCGCGGAATGCCTTCAGGGTGCCGTCGCCGAGGGGGAGGTGCGCAGCCGCCGGGTCAAGGACTGGCACTGGTCCCGCGCCATGGACGGATTGCCGCACAGCGGGCCGCGGCCCTTCGGGTGGCTGGAGGACCGGCAGACACTGCACCCGGTGGAGTCGGAGCTCGTCCGCAAGGCGATCGAGCACCGCATCGCCGGTGGCTCCATGGGCGAGGTGGCCCGAGAGTGGGCTGCTCTGGGTGTCAGGGGAACGCGCGGTGGTCGCCCGAATCCGGCGGCGGTCACACAGATCATCACGGCACCGAGGGTGTGCGGCTTCCGTGCCAACCGAGGGACGCTGTTGATCGATCCGGCCACGGGGAGTCCGCTGGTCGGGGGGTGGCAGGCCATTGTCCCGCCTGAGCGGTGGAAGGCTGTCTGTTCGACGTTCTCGGCTGGGAGCTTGTACATGCACCGGGGGCCACTCAGCCCGAGATTGACCGATCGCAAGGCGGGTCCGAAGTATCTCGCGAGCGGGTTCCTGCGCTGCGGGGCGGAGCTTGTGGGTGGCGGCCGGTGTGATCAGCTCATGGGAGGCGGCAAGAGCACCCGCAGTCTGAAGAGCCCGTACAACTACATCTGTGTGTCGGGCCGTGGCTGCGGGCGATGCGCCATTAGCGGTCCCCTCGCGGAGGATGCGATTGGGAAGCTGCTCTTTCCCGACGACGGACAGGGTCGGGTACGACTGCCGGAGCCGATTCGGCTCCGATGGCAGTCGGGCGGGATGGGGTTCGAGGAGAAGCGGAAGGTGATCGCCTCGGTTTTCTCGCACCTCGTGGTCAAGCCCGGGAGGAAGGGCTGCCGGAGCTGGGACTACTCGCGCGTGGTTCCGGTATGGAAGTGGGCTGATCGCACAGGGGCCGCCGAACCGGCGGCCTGATGGCCCCGTCATGGGCCGGGCGTCGGGAGGTGCGGCAGGATGGGAGTATGCCGAACCGCCTCGCGAACGAGACCTCGCCGTACCTGCTCCAGCACGCCGACAACCCCGTCGACTGGTGGCCCTGGTCGCCGGAGGCATTCGCGGAGGCGCGGGAGCGGGGAGTGCCCGTACTGCTGAGTGTTGGCTACTCTTCGTGCCACTGGTGCCATCGGTTCAGCTTCGAAAGCTTTGAAGACGAAGTGACCGCCGCCTACATGAACGAGCACTTCGTCAACATCAAGGTCGACCGCGAAGAGCGCCCCGACATCGACGCCGTCTACATGGAAGCCGTCCAGGCCGCCACCGGGCAGGGCGGGTGGCCGATGACCGTCTTCCTCACCGCCGACGCCGAGCCCTTCTACTTCGGGACCTACTTCCCGCCCGAGCCGCGGCACGGGATGCCCTCCTTCCTGCAGGTCCTCGAAGGGGTGCGTACCGCCTGGGAGGGGCGGCGCGCGGAGGTCGACGAGGTCGCGCGGAAGATCGCGCGGGACCTGGCCGGGCGGCAGCTGGACTACGGGAAGGCCGGCACGCCCGGGCCCGAGGAGCTCGGGCAGGCGCTGCTCGGGCTGACGCGGGAGTACGACGCCGTGCGCGGCGGGTTCGGCGGGGCGCCGAAGTTCCCGCCGTCCATGGTGCTGGAGTTCCTGCTGCGGCACCACGCGCGCACCGGGTCGGAGGGTGCGCTGCAGATGGCCGCGGACACCTGTGAGGCCATGGCGCGGGGCGGGATCTACGACCAGCTCGGGGGAGGGTTCGCGCGGTACTCCGTGGACCGGGAGTGGGTCGTCCCGCACTTCGAGAAGATGTTGTACGACAATGCGCTGCTCTGTCGGGTCTACGCGCACCTGTGGCGGGCCACCGGTTCCGATCTCGCCCGCCGTGTCGCGCTGGAGACCGCGGACTTCATGGTGCGTGAACTGCGCACGGAACACGGCGGCTTCGCCTCAGCGCTCGATGCCGACAGTGAGGACCCGGACAGCGGCGAGCACGTGGAAGGGGCCTACTACGCCTGGACCGGTGCCCAGTTGCGCGAGGTGCTGGGCGAGGAGGACGGGGACCTGGCCGCCGCATACTTCGGGGTGACCGAGGAGGGGACCTTCGAGCACGGGAAGTCGGTGCTGCAACTCCCGCAGGACGGGCCCGTGGTGGACGCCGTCCGGGTGGAGGGGATCAGGCGGCGGCTGCTCGCCGCGCGGGACCGGCGGCCGGCGCCCGGGCGGGACGACAAGGTCGTGGCGGCCTGGAACGGGCTGGCCATCGCCGCCCTCGCCGAGTGCGGGGCGTACTTCGAGCGGCCCGACCTCGTCGAGCGGGCCACCGAGGCCGCCGATCTGCTGGTGCGGGTGCACATGGATGGTCGCGCGCGCCTCGCGCGGACCAGCAAGGACGGGCAGGTCGGCGCCAACGCGGGGGTGCTGGAGGACTACGGCGACGTCGCCGACGGTTTCCTGGCGCTCGCGGCGGTCACCGGCGAGGGGGTGTGGCTGGAGTTCGCCGGTTTCCTCCTCGACCTGGTCCTGGACGGGTTCACCGCCGAGGACGGGTCGCTGTACGACACCGCGCACGACGCGGAGCAGCTGATCCGCCGCCCCCAGGACCCGACCGACACCGCGGCCCCGTCGGGCTGGACCGCCGCCGCCGGTGCGCTGCTGTCGTACGCCGCGCACACCGGTTCGGAGGCCCACCGTACGGCGGCCGAGCGGGCGCTGGGCGTGGTGCACGCGCTCGGGCCGCGGGCGCCGCGGTTCATCGGGCACGGCCTGGCGGTCGCCGAGGCGCTGCTGGACGGGCCGCGCGAGGTGGCGGTCGTCGGCCATCCGGAGGACCCGGCCCGGGCGGCCCTGCACCGTGCGGCGTTGCTGGGGACGGCTCCCGGGGCGGTGGTTGCGGTCGGGCTGCCGCGGGTGGCGGACGGGAGCGGCGGCGAGTTCCCCCTGCTGGCCGAGCGCACACTTGTGCGCGACCTGCCGACGGCGTACGTGTGCCGGCACTTCGTCTGCGCGCGGCCTACGACCGATCCGGCCGAACTGGGGCAGCAGTTGGGTACGGTTCGTCCCTGAAGTGGCGGGAGTAGCGCCAATTCCGTTTGTGTGTACCGGAGTTCGGTAACCCCTTTTTTATCCAGCCAGCACCTGAGTGTCATGTTCACCGCCTAATCTCATCCCTTCGAGGGTTGCTGGAGTGTGGCCGGAACGGCCACTGTGACGGCGCGCTGGGGGGCGCGCACGCGAGGGGCAAGCGGAAGCTGGGGGCGGCGGGCATGGGGGCCCGCCGTGAGCTTCCGGGGGGTTGACGATCGCCGCTCGGGGTTGCGGCACGCCTGTGGGGGGACGTTTTGTTCACCGCTGTGTTCATTTCGGTCATTTCGCTTGCGCTCTTCGGGATCGCCGCGTTCACGCTCTGGTGGCAGATGCACGCGTGGCGCACCCCCGAGGTGCTCGCCTCGACCCGCTTCGACCGCCCCGACGGGGGCGGCGGCCTGTCCTTCTCGCTGCTGCTGCCGGCCCGCCACGAGCAGGCGGTCCTGGAGCACACCATCGAGCGGCTGCTGGAGTCGAGCCACACCGACTACGAGATCATCGTGATCGTCGGGCACGACGACCCGGAGACCGCGGAGGTCGCGGAACGCGCCGCGGGCCGTGCACCCGACCGGGTGCGGGTCGTCGTCGACCACCACGAGACCAAGAACAAGCCCAAAGCGCTCAACACCGCACTCCCGCACTGCCGCGGCGACATCGTCGGGGTCTTCGACGCCGAGGACCAGGTCCACCCCGAGCTGCTCGCCCACGTCGACCACGCCTTCCGATCCACCGGCGCCGACGTGGTCCAGGGCGGGGTGCAGCTCATCAACTTCCACTCCAGCTGGTACAGCCTGCGCAACTGCCTGGAGTACTTCTTCTGGTTCCGCTCCCGCCTCCACCTGCACGCCGAGAAGGGCTTCATCCCGCTCGGCGGCAACACCGTCTTCGTCCGCACCGATGTGCTGCGCGAGGCCGACGGATGGGATCCGAACTGCCTCGCCGAGGACTGCGACCTGGGCGTGCGGCTGTCGTCCGTCGGCAAGAAGGTGGTCGTCGCCTACGACTCCGACATGGTCACCCGCGAGGAGACGCCCGGCTCGCTGATGAGCCTGCTCAAGCAGCGCACCCGCTGGAACCAGGGCTTCCTGCAGGTCTACCGGAAGAAGGACTGGCGTCAGCTGCCCGGCCGCGGCCGGCGCTGGCTGGCCCGCTACACGCTGATGACCCCCTTCATGCAGGCCGCGTCCGGGGTGATCATCCCGGTGAACTTCGCCGTCGCGGTCTTCCTGGACGTGCCGGTCGGGATCGCGTTCGTCACCTTCCTCCCGATGCTCGCGGCGATGGTGACCTTCGTCTTCGAGGTCGTCGGACTGCACGACTTCGGCCGCCAGTACGGGCTGCCCGTGCGCTTCGTGCACTACGTCAAGCTCGTCGTCGGCGGCCCCTTCTACCAGGTGATGCTGGCGGGCGCGGCGATCCGCGCGGTCTGGCGCGAGCACCGGGGCCGCAACGAGTGGGAGCTGACGAGCCACACGGGCGCGCATCTGGACGCCGCGGCCACCGCGGACGCCGCGGCCACCGCGGACGCCGTGGCCACCGCGGACACCGCGCCGGTGACCGCCCCCGGCCGGCGCGCCGCCGCCCCGGCCGCCGTCGGGGCCGGCTCCACCGCCGCCCCGGCCGCCGGCGCCGCCACCGCCCCGGCCGCCGCCGCCACCGCCACCGCCACCGCGATCCGAGAGGACGGCCGCCAGTGACCGCCACCCTGCCCACGGCCACCGACCCCCGGTCCCCGGCCGGTGCCACCGTCCCCGCGCAGCGGCGCGGCCCGGCCGGCGGCCTCGGGGTGCGGCCCGCGCCGCTCCGGCCGATGGTGCGTTTCCGTTCCTCCCGCCCCGATCTGCTGCTGTGCGGCGTGCTGCTGCTGGTGATCGTCCTCGTACAGGGCTGGAACATCACCGACTTCCCGACGCTCAGCGACGACGAGGGCACCTACCTCGCCCAGGCGTGGGCCGTCCAGCAGGGCGACGGGCTGGCGCACTACACGTACTGGTACGACCACCCGCCGCTCGGCTGGATACAGCTGGCGGCGCTGACGTACCTGCCGTCCCTCTTCGCGCCCGACTCGATGACCGTCGCGACGATGCGGTTCGCGATGCTCGCGGTTTCGGCGGCCAGTGCCGTGCTGATGTACGTGCTGGCGCGCCGGCTGTGGCTGCCGCGCTGGGCGGCCGGGCTGGCGATGGGCCTGTTCGGGCTGTCGCCGCTCTCCGTGGTGCTCCAGCGCGAGATCTTCCTCGACAACCTCGCCGTGATGTGGATGCTGCTGGCCTTCTGCCTGGCCGCGTCCCCGAGCCGGCACCTGTGGCACCACTTCGCCTCCGGGCTGGCCGCGGCCACCGCCGTCCTCACCAAGGAGACGATGCTGGTGGTGCTGCCGGCGCTGCTGGTGACGATGTGGCGCCACAGCCACCGCGACACCCGCAAGTTCGCCGTCACCGGCGCCATCACCGCCTGCGCGCTGATCGGCCTCTCCTATCCGCTGTACGCCCTCCTCAACAGCGAGCTGCTGCCCGGCGCCGGGCACGTCTCGCTGATCGACGGCATCACCTACCAGATGAGCCGGCCGGGCTCCGGCTTCATCCTCACCCCGGGTACCGGCTCGAACGGCGTGTTCCGGTCCTGGCTGTACTACGACACGGTCCTGCCGCTCGGCGGGCTGGCCGGCGCCGTGCTGCTGATCGTCACCGTCCGCTGGTCCGTGACCGCCCGGGCGCTCGCCGGCCCCGCACTGGCCTGCGTGATCCTGGCGCTCGTCGCCATGCGGGGCTCCGGCTACCTCCCGGCGATGTACGTGATCCAGGCCCTGCCGTTCCTCGCGCTCGTCCTCGCCGGCGGCGCCGCCAGCGTCACGCACGCCGTGCTGCGCCGCCGCCGGGCACCGCAGGAGCGGCGTGAACTGCTGTGGGCCCGCTGGGCGCTGACCGTCGTGCTCGCGGTCTCCGCCGTGGTGTACGTGCTGCCACGCTGGTACGAGGGCAACCGCACCGCGCTCACCGCCGACGCGAACGCCCCGTACCGGCAGGCCGCGGCCTGGCTGGGCCGCGAGGTGCCCGACCCCGAGCACACCCGGGTCCTGCTCGATGACGCCCTCTGGCTGGACGCCGTGCACCGCGGCTTCGAGCCGGGGGTCGGGGCCATCTGGTTCTACAAGGCCGACCTCGACCCGGCCGTGACCCGGACGATGCCGCGGGGCTGGCGGGACATCGACTACGTCGTCTCCTCGCCGACGGTGCGCCGTGACGCCGCGGACCTGCCGAACGTGAAGGCGGCGCTGGAGCACTCGACCGTCGTGGCCGTCTTCGGCGAGGGCGAGGACCGCATCGAGATCCGCAGGACGGACGCCGCCGGCCGTGCCGCGGGAACCGCCTCCGCCGACCACCCGACCGGGAGCTGACCACCATGACCGAGGACCTGCGGTCCCTGCCCGCCCCGGTCGCAGCGGATCTCACCGCTGCGGGGACCGCGACGGGCAGCGTCACCCTCATCGTCCCGACCTTCAACGAGTCGGGGAACGTCGCGGAGCTGCTGCGCCGGCTCGGCGACGCACTCCCCGAACACCTGCCCTGCGACGTGCTGTTCGTGGACGACTCCACGGACGACACACCGGCCGTCATCGAGAAGGCGGCCGCCGACCACCCCTTCCGGGTGTCGGTCCTGCACCGCGAGGTGCCCGACGGCGGCCTCGGCGGCGCCGTCGTCGAGGGGATCCGGCGGGCGGACACCGACTGGATCGTCGTCATGGACGCCGACCTCCAGCACCCGCCCCACCTGGTGCCCGAACTCGTCGGCGAGGGCGAGCGCACCGGCGCGGACCTCGTCGTCGCCTCCCGCTACATCAGCGGCGGCAGCCGGGCCGGACTGGCCGGGAGCTACCGGATCGCCGTCTCGCGGGGCGCGACCTGGCTGACCAAGGGTCTCTTCCCGCGCGCCCTGCGCGGGATCAGCGACCCGATGAGCGGCTTCTTCGCGATGCGGCGCTCCGTCGTCACCGCGGACGCCCTGAGGCCCCTCGGCTACAAGATCCTGCTGGAGCTGGCCGTGCGCTGCCGCCCCGGCAAGGTCGCCGAGGTGCCGTTCGTCTTCCAGGACCGCTTCTCCGGCGAGTCCAAGTCCACCGCCCGTGAGGGCATGCGCTTCCTGGCGCACCTGGCCTCGCTGCGCTCGGCGACACCGCTGGCCCGGATGATCGGCTTCGGTCTGATCGGGCTCTCCGGGTTCGTGCCGAACCTGGCGGCGCTGTGGCTGCTGACGCACGCGGGCATGCACTACCTCCCGGCGGAGATCCTCGCCAACCAGGCGGGAGTGCTGTGGAACTTCGTACTCATCGAGGTGCTGCTCTTCCGTGACCGCAGGCGGCACCGGCACTGGGCGGACCGGGTCGGCCGGTTCGCGCTGCTGGCCAACGCGGACCTGCTGCTGCGCATCCCGCTGATCGCGGTGTTCGTCGCGAAGCTGGGGATGGCTGTGCTGCCGGCCACGGCCCTCGCGCTGGTCACCACCTTCGTCCTGCGGTTCGCGGCGACGGAGGCCCTCGTCTACCTGCCGCGCAAGGCGCCCAAGCCGTAGCGGCGTTCCAGGAGCCCGGCCGAGCCGCACAGAAGGGAACTTTTCATGCGTCCGAAGATCCGGCGGAGGGCAGGGCGGCGGGCCGCACTGCTGACCGTCGGGGCGATGACCGCGGGCCTGCTGATGACAGCATCGCAGCAGGCCACGGCCGGTGCGCCCAATCTGCTCTCCAATCCCGGTTTCGAGACGGCCGGTGCACCCGGCTCCGACATGCCGTCCTGCTGGAACAAGTCCGGCTGGGGCGACAACGACTTCACCTTCGCGACCGTCGCGGACGCGCACTCGGGCACCAAGGCGATGAAGGTCACGCTCACCCGACGGGTCTCCGGCGACCGCAAGGCCCTGGTCACCGAGAACGCCGCGTGCGCGCCGACGGTGGTGCCGGGCAGGCAGTACGACCTGTCCGCCTGGTACAAGTCGGACACCCCGGACGTGTCGGTGACGGTGTTCCGCCACGACACGACGGCGGGCTGGCAGTACTGGACGGACCTGCAGAACCCGCCGGTCAGCGCGGCGTGGGCGCGAACGGAGGTCCGTACGCCGGCGGTCCCGCCCAACACCGACAAGATCGCGTGGGGCATATCGGTCTACGGGGTGGGCACGCTCACCACCGACGACTACGCGCTGGAGGAGGTGGGCGCGGTCCCGCCGCAGCCGGCCTGCTCGGGCACGGCGGAGGAGTGCGCCAAGGGCAAGTGGGAGGTGATGGCCACCAAGAACCCGGTGCGCTCGATGCACGCCGTCGTCCTGAAGAACGGCAAGGTGCTGCTGATCGCCGGGTCGGGCAACGACATCTCCCAGTTCAACGCGGGCACCTTCACCTCCGCCGTCTACGACCCGGTGAACGGGACGGTCAGGACGATTCCGACGCCGGTGGACATGTTCTGCTCGGGTCACGTCCAGCTGTCCGACGGCCGGGTCCTGGTGATGAGCGGCAACAAGGGGTACCCCTCGGCCGACGGCAAGATCGGCTACCAGGGGCTGAAGGACTCGTACACCTTCGACCCGGCGACCGAGACGTACACGAAGACCAACGACATGAACGGCGGGCACTGGTACCCGTCGGCGACCATCCTCGGCAACGGTGACGTGATCTCCTTCGGCGGTCTGAAGGAGGACTCCACGGGCAACGTGACCGCGGAGAAGTTCTCGGCGGCGCAGAACAAGTGGCTGCCGATGAACGAGGTCAACCAGACCTGGTCGTACTGGGGTCTGTACCCGTCGATGATCCTCATGCAGGACGGGCGGCTCTTCTACTCGGGCAGCCACACCTTCGGCAACGGCACGCCCGGCACCGGCGCCTCGGTCTACGACTACGACGCCAACACCATCACCGACGTGCCCGGCCTGCGCAACAAGGACGAGCGCGACGAGTCGGCGAGCGTGCTGCTGCCGCCCGCGCAGGACCAGCGCGTCCTGACCATCGGCGGCGGCAACAACGAGCGCAACCCGGCCGCCAACCGCCTCACCGACATCATCGACCTGAAGGCGGCGAGCCCCGCCTACACGGCCGGCCCCGACCTGCCGCAGGGGCAGGTCGACCAGGGCCAGGGCAAGCGGCCGCAGACCGGCGCCGAGGGCAAGATGTTCGTGTCCGCGGTGCTGCTCCCGGACGGCAAGGTGCTGGAGACGGGCGGCGGGCTGCACGACCGGGCCGACCCGGTCTACGAGGCCTCGTTCTTCGACCCGGTCACCAACACCTACCAGGCGGGCCTGGCCGCCGACCCGATCCCGCGCACCTACCACTCGGGCTCGTTCCTGCTGCCCGACGGCCGGGTCATGTCGGTGGGCGACAACCCGGGCAACGGCACCTACAACCACAACGTGTCGATCTACACCCCGCCGTACCTGTTCAAGGGCGCCCGCCCGCAGATCACTTCGGTGATCGACAACCAGTGGGTGTACGGGGACACGCAGCGGATCACCGTCAACCGGGCGGTCGCCAAAGCGGAGTTGATCCGGCCGGCGGCGGTCACCCACTCCTCGGACCCCAACCAGCGGTTCGTGGACCTGCCGATGACGGTCGTCAACGGCACCACCGTCGACCTCAACGTCACCAGCAACCCGAACCTGGCGCCGCCCGGCTGGTACATGCTCTTCGCGGTCGACGCGAACGGCGTACCCTCCATCGCGCAGTGGGTGCACCTGGGCGGTCCGCCCGCGCTCGCGGCGGCGGCCGCCGCCGAGCAGCCGACCGCGCACGAGCACACCTTCGCGAACGAGCTGGCGGCCCCGAAGGAGAACCCGGCCCCCCGGGACTCCGCCCCGGTGGCGCCGACCGTGGCGGGCTGCGACCGGCACTACGGCACGGTCAACGTGTGCGTGCCGACCCGTTTCCCGGCCGAGGTGAAGGAGACGACGAAGGCCCGCTGCGACTGGCTGGCCGCCCACCAGTACCCGAAGCGGATGAAGGTCAACGGCAGCGACCCGCTCCGCCTCGACCAGGACCGGGACGGCTACACCTGCTAGCGGGCCCGCGAAGCACGCGCAGGACGGGGGCCCGGCCGCATCCGGCGGCCGGGCCCTCCCGCGTACAGGACCATCCGGGCCAATCGGACGGCGCGTGAGGGTGAGAACCCGGGGCGGTGCGTGACCTCCGCGGTCCGGGGCCGCCACCTTCGTTCGACGTGGACACCACTCGCATCCCCGTCAGCGGGGAACACGGAGCAACGGAATCCGAGCGCTGCGTCTGCGGCATCCTGCCGCCCTACATGCTCGAAAGACTGACGGAATGGGACGACCCCAGGATCCGCGAGGCCGCCGAGAAGACCCTCGCGGCCAGCGCCGAACTCCGCCAGAAGCGGAAGGACGCGCCCAGAGAGGTGGAGGGGGCGGTCCCGACGGGCCCGGCCGTCCTCCAGCGGACCGTCTTCGACACCCACAACACCAGGATCCTGCCCGGCGATCAGGTCAGGGCGGAGGGTGAGGACCCGGTGCTGGACGGCACGGTCAACCGGGCCTACAACATCCTCGGCCTCACCTTCGACTTCTTCCAGCAGGTCTACGGCCGTCGTTCGATCGACGACGCCAACCTGCCGCTGGACGCGACCGTCCACTTCCGGCGCAAGTTCAACAACGCCCTCTGGGACGGCGAAGCCATGATCTTCGGCGACGGGGACGGGCTGGTCTACAACGACTTCACGTTCGATCCCGCCGTCGTCGCCCACGAGATGACACACGGTGTCACGCAGTTCACCGCCGACCTGGTCTACGAGGGCCAGTCCGGAGCCCTCAACGAGTCGGTCTCCGACGTCTTCGGCAGCCTGGTCAAGCAGTTCGCCCGCGGCCAGAACGCGGAAGAGGCCGACTGGCTCATCGGCGCCGGCATCTTCACCCCTCTGGTGCAGGGGCAGGCCCTGCGCTCCATGAAGGCGCCCGGGACCGCCTTCACCGACGACCGCGTCTGGCCGGGCGGCGACCCGCAGCCGGACCACATGGACAAGTTCCAGGAGGTGGACTTCGACGAGGGCGGCGTCCACATCAACTCCGGTATCCCCAACCACGCGTTCTACCTGATCGCGACCCAGATCGGCGGCTTCGCCTGGGAGAAGCCGGGGCAGATCTGGTACGACACCCTCACCTCCGGCGAACTGCCCAGGCGCGCCACCTTCCGGCAGTTCGCCCAGGCCACGGTCGAGGCCACGAGGAAGCGCTTCGGTCAGGGGCTGGAGCTGGAAGCGGTCCTCAAGGCGTGGGCCCACGTCGGCGTCAACGGCAACCACCATGGCTGAGCCGTGCGCATCCGCGTGACCAGGAGCGGCGGCTTCGCGGGCTTCCCGCTCAAGGCCGAGCTGGAGACGACGGGCCGGTCCGACGCGGCCGAGCTGGAGCGCCTCGCGACCGCGGTCCTCGCCCAGACGGGACCGGGACCCGCCACGGTCGTACCCGATGGTTACCGCTACTCCGTGACCGTCGACGACCGTACGGTCGAGTTCGCCGACCCGAAGATCACCGATGAACAGGAGGAACTGGTGGAACGGGTCCTGCGCGACGGCGCCTAGCCGGGCCACCCGCATTCCGGTGCGCCGAAGGGGCGGCCCACCGGAATGCGGGCCCCGGCCCGTCATGGGATAACGAAATCATGAGGCAGTCGCCCACGGCCACGGCCGCAGAGATCAAGATCAGCTTTGCCGGAGGGGAGGCGGAGGCGGCGTTCGGCGCCCTGGAGCTCGACCGGGACGAGGGGCGCGCCCGCGTCATCCACTTCTGGGACCGACCGAAGAAGGCGCCGGGCGCCGGAGTCTCGCTCCCCCTGCTGGACCGGGGTCTCATCCTGCGTCTGCGACGGGACGAGGAGGGGCCGGGCTCCAAGCGGAAGGCCGACCTCACCGTGAAACTGCGCCCCTGCCCGCCGCTCCCGCACGACTGGCAGGAGGAGCGTGAGGAGGAGGACTGGGAGTTCAGGGCCGAGGAGGACCGGGCCGGACCCCTCTTCACACCCGTCCTGTCGGCCTCGCTGGAGGCAGAGGCGGACTTCGCGGCGGCGCTCGACGCCGAGGCGGGCGGGCTGGACGGGACGCTCACCGATCCGCAGCTGGAGCTGCTGGAGGCCGCCGGGACGGCGGTGGACGACCTCGACGGCCTGACGGCGCTCGGCCCGGTGCACGCCGTCAAGTGGAAGCAGGAGTGGGACGGACTGCCCGGCTTCGTGGCGATCGAGGAGTGGACCACCGGCAACGGGCTGCGGTTCCTGGAGGTGTCGCTGCGCGCGGACCTCGGCGAGGCGGCTGGGGTCCAGGACCGGCTCGGCGGAGCCCTCAAGGAGCGGGGTCTCGTCCTGCCACTGGCCGGTGAGACCAAGACCCGGACGGTGCTGACCGCCCTCGCCCGCGACCTGTCGCCCTGACCGGGGCCGAGGCCGCTCCGGGCGGGCCGGCGCCGGTCAGTGCGAGTAGGCGGCGAGCGAGATGCCGACGTAGTGCGCCACGAAGGCCGCGAGGGTCAGCGAGTGGAAGACCTCGTGGAAACCGAAGAAGCGGGGGGAGGGATTGGGCCGCTTCATCCCGTAGATGACCCCTCCCACGCTGTAGAGCAGACCGCCGACGACCACCAGCACCAGCACGGCGATACCGCCGGTGCGCATGAAGTCGGGGAGGAAGAAGACGGCCGCCCAGCCCATCGCTATGTAGCAGGGGGTGTACAGCCAGCGCGGGGCGCCGACCCAGAAGACGCGGAACGCGATGCCGGCGGCGGCCGCGATCCACACCGCCCACAGCAGCGTGCGCCCGGTGGACGGCGGGAGCAGCAGCACGGTCAGCGGCGTGTACGTGCCCGCGATGATCAGGAAGATGTTGGCGTGGTCGAGCCGGCGCAGGATCGCCTCGCCGCGCGGGCCCCACGTACCGCGGTGGTAGACGGCGCTGACGCCGAAGAGCAGGCAGGCCGTGAGGATGTAGACGCCGCAGGCGACCCGGGCCTTCGTCGAGTCGGTGAAGGCCATCAGCACCAGGCCCGCGATCACCACTGCGGGAAACATTCCGGTGTGCAGCCAGCCGCGCATCAGCGGCTTGGCCTCCGGCTCTGCCATTGCGGCGGCGGCGTCAGAAGTCATGAACGACATGCTACCTACGGGTCCGTAGCTTTCCCTGGGTCCTCTTTACGGAAGATTGACGGACGTGGCGATGCTCACGTGAGAGGCCCTCTGGACATATGCGCACATCCACCGGATGATCAGATGAGTGCGGTCGACACCGGATGAGCGGAGCGCGAAGCGTCCGGGTCGCAGCCCCCACGGGGCACACACCAAACAAACCCCTCAACAAGGAGCAATCGTGGCGCGCGACAACGCGGCTCCCACCACTTCCGGTCCGACAAGCCCCACCGACCACACAGAGCTGATCTCCTGGGTGGACGAGATCGCTGCCCTGACCCAGCCCGACCGCATCGTCTGGTGCGACGGCTCCGAGGCCGAGTACGAGCGCCTGTGCGAGGAGCTCGTCGCCAAGGGCACGTTCAAGAAGCTCGACGAGACCAAGCGCCCGAACTCGTACTACGCCGCCTCCGACCCCTCCGACGTCGCGCGCGTCGAGGACCGCACCTTCATCTGCTCCGAGAAGGAGGAGGACGCGGGCCCGACCAACCACTGGAAGGCCCCGGCGGAGATGAAGGACCTCTTCTCGGGAGAGAAGGGCATCTTCCGCGGCTCCATGAAGGGCCGCACGATGTACGTCGTCCCCTTCTGCATGGGCCCCCTCGGCTCCGAGCTCTCCGCGATCGGCGTCGAGATCACCGACTCCGCCTACGTCGCGGTCGCCATGCGCACCATGACCCGCATGGGCAAGCCCGTCCTCGACGAGCTCGGCACCGACGGCTTCTTCGTCAAGGCCGTGCACACCCTCGGCGCCCCCCTGGAAGAGGGCCAGGCGGACGTCCCGTGGCCGTGCAACACCACCAAGTACATCTCGCACTTCCCCGAGACCCGCGAGATCTGGTCCTACGGATCCGGCTACGGCGGCAACGCCCTGCTCGGCAAGAAGTGCTACGCCCTGCGCATCGCGTCCGTCATGGCCCGCGACGAGGGCTGGCTCGCCGAGCACATGCTCATCCTCAAGCTCACCCCGCCGGCCGGCGAGGGCGAGACGAAGTACGTCGCCGCCGCCTTCCCGTCCGCCTGCGGCAAGACCAACCTGGCCATGCTGGAGCCGACCATCCCCGGCTGGACGGTCGAGACCATCGGTGACGACATCGCCTGGATGCGCTTCGGCGAGGACGGCCGCCTCTACGCGATCAACCCCGAGGCCGGCTTCTTCGGCGTCGCCCCCGGCACCGGCGAGCACACCAACGCCAACGCCATGAAGACGATGTACGCCAACACCGTCTTCACCAACGTCGCGCTCACCGACGACGGCGACGTGTGGTGGGAGGGCATGACCGAGGAGACGCCCGCGCACCTCATCGACTGGAAGGGCAACGACTGGACTCCGGAATCGGAGACCCCGGCCGCCCACCCCAACGCCCGCTTCGCCGTCCCGGCCTCGCAGTGCCCGACGATCGCCCCCGAGTGGGAGGACCCCAAGGGCGTCCCGATCTCCGCGATCCTCTTCGGCGGCCGCCGCGCCTCCGCAGTGCCGCTGGTCACCGAGTCCTTCGACTGGAACCACGGCGTCTTCATCGGCTCGAACATCGCCTCCGAGAAGACCGCCGCCGCCGAGGGCAAGGTCGGCGAGCTGCGCCGCGACCCCTTCGCCATGCTGCCGTTCTGCGGCTACAACATGGGCGACTACATGGCCCACTGGGTCAAGGTGGCCGCGGACAAGGACCAGTCCAAGCTCCCGAAGATCTACTACGTGAACTGGTTCCGCAAGAACGACGCGGGCAAGTTCGTGTGGCCCGGCTTCGGCGAGAACAGCCGCGTCCTGAAGTGGATCGTCGGCCGCCTCGACGGCACCGCCGAGGGCACCGAGACCCCCATCGGCATCCTGCCGACCAAGGACTCCCTCGACCTCGACGGCCTGGACCTCCCCGCCGAGGACCTGGACTTCCTCCTCACCGTCGACAAGGACGTCTGGCGCGAGGAGGCCGCCCTGGTCCCCGAGCACCTGAACACCTACGGCGACCACACGCCGAAGGAACTGTGGGACCAGTACCACGCGCTCGTCGAGCGCCTGGGCTGAGAGCCCGAGCCCGGTAGCACCGGGACCGAGAACGTGGGAGCCCCCGACCAAGCGGCGCCCACCGCTGTGGGAGCCCCCGACCAAGCGGCCCCCATCGCAGCACCCGGTCTTCTTCAGGAGTGTTGTCCGCGCTCCTCCAGATAGGCCGTGTGCGACTGCTGACGGCCGGCTTCCGCCTCGCGGAGGTCGGCCGTCAGTCTTTCCGCCTCCGCGTGCAGCAGGTCCAGCTGCCGCTCCAGCTGACGCTCGGGCGATTCGCCGCCCGGCGTCAGCCGCGCCCACCAGCGCGTCCGGTTGTAGGTGTCCACGCACTCCGGCACGTCCCGGCGCACCGCCCGCGACACCGCGTACACCGACTCCGGATCGGCGGCCAGGACCTGCGCCACCCACCCCGGATCGAGCAGCGCCTCGTAGAAGCCCATCAGCCCGGTCAGCCGGTCCCCGGCCGCCTGCGGCAGCTCCACCCCGGCCAGGTAGCTGCGCAGCAGCGCGAAGTCCTCGCGCAGTACGCCGAGTTCCGCGTCCGGATCGAAGGGCGGCGGCGCCGTCCGCTCGGGCGGGGCGATCAGCGCGCCCGCCCCGTACAGCCCGGCCACCACCACCGGCCACCACCCGCCGGCCGCCCCGGTCAGCGCGAGGCCCACACCGGCCACGCCGCAGGCGCTGCCGGCCAGGTTCTTCTTCGACTCCAGGAAAGGGAGCAGCTTCCCGCCACGGGCACTACTGGTAGCCACGGATCTCCTCGAACGCTCCGTCCAGCGAACCGTTGCCCCCGGTGGCGTCGAAGAGCCGCCCGCCGGTCAGTTCGGTGATGTGGGTGAGCTCCTTGCGGTCCGAGTCCCCGAAGAGGACCGCGAAGACCGGCGTCCCCTTCCGCGCCTCGGGCAGCCCCGCGTAGAAGGAGTCGAAGTGCTTCGCACCCGCCCCCTCCGTGTTCGCCCCGTCCGTCATCAGCACGATCGAGGTGAAGGCGTCCTGGCCGCCCTTGCCGATGTGCTCGTACGCGGCCTCCAGACTGCTGTAGACCGCCGTACCCCCCTCCGGCCTCAGACCGTTGATGTCGGCGCGGATCGCGTCCAGGGCGGTCTGCTGCCTGCCCGGCTCCACCACGTAGGAACGGGTCGACTTCACCTTCGAACCGAAGGGCAGCAGGGTGACCTCCTCACGGTCCCGGAACCGGTGCCCGGTCTCCGAAGTCCCCGTGCCCGTCAGATCGGTGAGCGCCGCCTTCAGCCGCCCGATCCGGTCCTCCTCCGACATCGAACCCGAGGTGTCGAGCACGTAGACCGTCCGCGAGGGCCGCCGCAGCTCGTTCTCGTACGAGGCCAGCAGCCCGTCGGCGACCTGCCGCGAGCCGGGGAACGGCAGCTCGCGCCGCTTGTCCGCGCCCAGCCCCGCCGCCGGGGACACCCCGGAGGCGACCGGGCGGCGGAAGGTCTGCCCGGTGATCGCCTGCTGCGCCTCGGGCCCGCGCAGGTAGTCGGTCAGCACCCGCCCCGACTCGCGGGCCCCGGCCGGGGCCGAAGTCAGCAGGGTCAGCGGGTAGTGCGCGGTGACCACACCGTCCGAGGGCCGGACCACCTGCAGGTTCGTCTTCGAGTCCCGGTTCATGGAGAGCAGCACGGACTCGTAGTTGACCAGGGCGTCGACGTCCGCGCGCTTGGCGTAGGCGGAGGCCAGCCACCCCGAGGAGCCGGAGGTCAGCTTCTGCCCGGAGAAGAACTCCTTCAGCTTGGGCTGCGCCGCCTTCACGTCCGCGTCGGTCAGCGCGGCCTGCGCGCCGGAGAGGCCCGAGGCCACCGACACCAGGGCGGCGAAACCGGAGTTGGAACGCACCGGGTCCGTCATCCCGTACGTCAGCTTCCCGGCGGCGACGGCCTCGTGCACTTTGGACCAGGTGACCTCCCCGGGCTGCCAGCCCAGCCGGGCCAGCGCCTCCGGCTTGACGCCGAGGGCGACGGGCGAGGACATCACCGGGGTCTCGTTGGCCAGCTTCCCGGCGGCCTCGGGCCGCAGCCGCAGGTAGTCGTTGGACGACAGCCAGATCGCGTCGTACTTCCCGTCGGCCTTCCCGGAGGCGACCTGCTCCACGGCATCGAGCGTCCCGGACCAGTTGAGCTCCACGGTGACCCCGGTGGCCTTCCTGGCCTGCTCCAGCACGGGCTTCATGTCGGCGAGCTCACTGGAGGCCAGCACGCGCAGCGTGCCGTCCTTGTAGACCGAGGGCTTCGGCGCGTCGGGCTTGTCGGAACTGCACCCGGAGGCGGCGACCATCCCGACGACCGCCAGCGCCGCCGCCAGCACCCGCCGCCACAACCGGCTTCGCCGCTTCTGTCCGCCCTGCGGGGCGAAATCCAGCCCCTCCGGCGTTCGAGGAGCGGGGTCCGGGGCGGAGCCCCGGTTTCGGGAAGGGGCGGGGTGGGGGAGAGCCCCGCGCAGCGGCCGCCCCTCCTGCTCGGCGCCGCTCACCGCGCACCCCCCTCAAGGCCAGAGGCGGTCCGCGCCCGCGCCAGATGACCGGAAGCGGTCCGCAGCTCGTCCGTCAACGACTCCACCGTCGCCGCCATGCTCTCCGTCGCCTGCACCTTGAACGTGTCGATCGCATCGAGCGTCTTGTAGATCTGCGCGAACGCCACCCGCAGGGTCTCCGCCCCCACCGCCGGATCCGCCGCGATCCGCTGGATCTCACCGCTCTGCGAGGACAGCATCTCCGCGTTCCCCCGGATCAGCTCCTCCGTCGTCCCCCGCAACGCGTTGACCTGCTCGACCACCTTCTTCTGGTGGTCGAGGGCCGAGGCCAGCATCACCGCGATCCGCAGCGCCGACACCGTCGTCGTCGCGGCCCGGTCGACGCCCTTGATCAGTTCCTCGTTGTTGCGCCGGACCACGTCCATCGCCAGGTAGCCCTGCGCGCACACCGCGAGCTGCGTCAGCAGGTCCTGGTGCTTCTGCCGGACGGGGAACAGCACGTCCGACCGCATCGCGTCGGCCTGCGCCGGATCCGTCGGCTCGGTCTCCGCGATCCGCTGCCCGACGGCCGTGTCCAGGGCCTCGGTGAGCACCGCGTACTCCTGCAGCTTGCCCATCGTCTCCCACAGCCGGGCCCGCTCGGTGTGCAGTGCCGCGTTGTCGCGGCGCAGCTCGTCCTGGCCGCCGCGCAGGGCGCCGACGATCCGGTTCAGGGTGGCCTGCGAGGAGGCGTACTTCGCGACGTGGTCGCGGAACCGGTTGCCGCCCGGCAGTTTCGAGAACAGCTTGCCCAGGCCCTTCGCGGGGGCGTCCCGCGGATCGAGGTCCTCGACGGTGCGCCGCAGCTCGACGAGGGACCCGGCGACCCGGGCCTGGGCGTCGCCGCCGCCGTCCGCGCCGAGGGAGCGCACGGCCCGCTCCAGCATCCGGTTGGACTGCTGGGCGGCGCTGCGGATGTCGGCCGTGCCGAGCCCGGTGATCTCGCTGATCCGCGTAGCGAACTCGGGGGAGCGGGCATCGATCCCGGCGAGCCGGCCGACGTACTCGTCGGCGCGGCGGGCCATCTCCTCGCGTACCCCGTCCTGGAGCGGTACCAGGCCGGAGGCCTGCTCGCGGCGGACGGGGGCGACGGGCTCGGGAGCGCTGAGGACGAAGGTGCCGTCCTCGGGAGGCATGAGTGTCATGGTCGTGATTCCCCCTAGCCCTTGGCGCGCTGTGCCAGCGCCATCAGGATCTTGACGGTGGGCGTGCCGACCTGGCGGATGCCGGTCAGGCCCGGGTTGAGGTGGCCGGAGTGCGGCGTGGTGGCGGCGGCGAACTGGGCCGCGCCCTCCTGCGGGCGGAACCCGCGCTGCATGACGAGCTCGCGCAGCCGGGGGTCGGTGGTGAGGAGGGCGCCGAGGTCACGGGCCTTCTCGTTCAGCGGGACGAAGGTGTGCGCCGAGTTGACGGTGGTGTCCGGGTACAGCACCACCATGTTGTCGGCGGCACCCGCTCCTTGGTGCTGGAGCAGCATCGAGGCCACCTGGGACTCGTACGCCAGGATCAGGGGTTCGCCGCTGCCGCTGACGAAGGCCCGGAACGGGCCGTCGGTGCTGGGCTCCAGGGCGCCCTGGACCGAGATCAGCTTGCGCATCAGCGGCGCGGTGCGCTCGATCCCGGCGTCGTCGGCGACGACCGTGTTGCCGTTGGCGACGTTGGAGGCGAGGGCGAGGAAGAGGGCGCCGGAGTTGGAGGTGGCGGGGTCGGTCGTCTTGATGAACACCCTGCCGGCCAGTTCGGGGAAGGCGGCGGCGCCGGGGAGCTGCTGCCAGTTGCGGTCCTCGTCGGCCGCCTTGAGGAAGGGGCCCATGAGCAGGGTCCCGGTGTTCTTGCCGTTCATCTTCACCAGGCCGCCGTCGGCGAGGACCTTCGCGGCGCTCGGGCGGGCGATGACGACGAGCGGAGAGAAGAAGGGCTTGGCCTCCTGGGCTCCCTGGATCCCCGCGGCGGCCTCGACCTCCTTGGCGGGCTCACTGCTGCTGGGGAAGGCGAAGTCGAAATCCTTGAGGGCGAGTTTGTCCATCGCCCAGGAGCCGGAGGACTCCGCCTTCACGGTGTAGCCCTTGTCCGCAAGGGCCTTGACGACGTCCGGGTCACGGAAGAAGTCGGACTTCTCCGAGCCGATGACGCCACGCACGGTCTTCGTTGCCGTGGATTCCGGGTCCTGCCCCTTGAGAAGGACGACGGCTGC
This sequence comes from Streptomyces sp. NPDC053432, assembly GCF_055585365.1. Taxonomy (NCBI): domain Bacteria; kingdom Bacillati; phylum Actinomycetota; class Actinomycetes; order Kitasatosporales; family Streptomycetaceae; genus Streptomyces; species Streptomyces sp. NPDC053432. The sequence goes on along the minus strand of NZ_JBVJKF010000014.1, from coordinate 3,286 downwards.
GACGCCGCCGATCAGGAGGAGGCCCAGGACGATTCCCAGTATGCGTCTCACGGGTGCAGCGTGCTCGCGGAAACCCACATTCCGCGTTGAGTTGAATGAACGTCAGGTGACGGGGCGGTCCCACTTCGAAATGCTGTGTGGGCCCGGTGGTGCTGGTGGGCGGGGCGGTCGCCGAGGAGGATCGGAGCATGGGCGTGAGCGCGTTGAAATGGCAGGGCTGGCTGGTGGGTCTGGTGACACTGGCGGGCCTGCTGGTGTTCGCCCCGCTGGGGCTGTACGTGTGGGCGAGCGGCGGGGGCCAGCGGGAGGCCGCGCCCCGGCAGGCGCTGGAGTACGTACGGGTCACCGGGTGCCGCGTCGATCCGGCGGGCCGCAGGATCACGGCGTCGGTGGAGGCGACGGGCCGCGCGGAGGGAACGGGGGCGTACGTCGTCACGGTGGAGTTCCGCGACCGCGCCGCCGCGGAGGCGGGTGGCCGGGCGGCGCAGTCCCTGGTGAAGATCCCGGGGGTCGCCCCGGGCGCGACGGAGTACGCGGAAGCCCTGGGCCCGGTCTGGCCGCCGTCGACGACCCCGTGGTGCGGGGTCACCGCAGCGGAATTCACCCGCACCGACTGACCGCGCGGCTGGCCTGCCGGGCTGCTGGCGTCCAGCCCCTCCGGGGCACATCCAGCCTCTCCGGCGTTTGAGGAGCGGGGTCTGGGGCGGAGCCCCAGGGTGCCGCGCAGCGGCATCTCCAGCCCCGCCGGCGTTCGAGGCGCGGGTTCGGGGGCCGAGCCCCGGCAAGCGGCGCAAAGCCCCCGCAGGGGCGTGGCGCCCGGTCCGGAGCCTCCGCGGCCCCGGACCGGGGCCGTCAGAGGGCGCCGGCCAGGTCCTGGGACCCCAGCGCGGCGGCATGCGCGTCCATCCGCTCGGCGGCGAGGATCGCGACGGTGGTGTCGGCGCGGGACGCGGCGACGAGGAGCGCGCGCGCCGCGAGGTCGTGCGCGCGCCGGTGCAGCGCCGGCGAGGCCGCCGCGACGCCCCGCGGGGCCCGCGCCGGCTCGGCGCCGCGCAGCCGCGTCACCTGGGCGGCGATCTCCGCGGCGCTCTCGTCGAGGCCGAGCTCGTCGGTCACGGCGAGCAGAGCCGCAAGGTGCCCGGCGAGCTGGATGTCCAGCGCCTCGGCACGGCTGCGCTGCGGGTAGTCCGTGCTGGGTTCGGCGGCGGCGGCGCCCATGCGGTGGACGACCGACGACTTCGTGCGGATCGGCTCGTACATGAGGTGGCCTCCTGCGGTGTCAGGAGACCATCCTACATTGGATCCGTTCTAAAGTTGAGCTCAATCCTGTTGATCGCTTGGGTGCGTGGTCCCGAGCGTCTGCCGTGCGTCCGCCGCGCGTCCGCCGATCGCGTCGATTTGCCTACGGCTGGCTGTAGCCGTCGAGGAATTTCCCGATACGCGTCACCGCATCGGCAAGATCCACGGCGTTCGGCAGCGTCACGATCCGGAAGTGGTCGGGCTCGGGCCAGTTGAAGCCCGTACCGTGCACGACCATGATCTTCTCGGCCCGCAGCAGGTCCAGGACCATCTGCCGGTCGTCCTTGATCTTGTACACCGAGGGGTCCAGCCGCGGGAACGCGTACAGCGCGCCCTTCGGCTTCACGCACGTCACCCCGGGGATCTGGGTGAGCAGGTCGTACGCGACGTCGCGCTGCTCCAGGATCCGCCCGCCCGGCAGGACCAGGTCCTCGATCGACTGCCGGCCGCCGAGGGCGGTGGCGATGGCGTGCTGCGAGGGCATGTTCGCGCACAGGCGCATGTTCGCCAGGATCGTGAGGCCCTCGATGTACGAGGCGGCGTTCTTCTTCGGGCCGCAGACCGCCATCCAGCCGGCCCGGTAGCCCGCTACGCGGTAGTTCTTCGAGAGCCCGTTGAAGGTCAGGCACAGCAGGTCCGGCGCGAGGGCGGCCGTGTTCGTGTGCGTGGCTCCGTCGTACAGGATCCGGTCGTAGATCTCGTCCGAGCAGACGACCAGGTTGTGGCGGCGGGCGATGTCCGTGAGCCCGCGCAGCATCTCGTCGTCGTAGACGGCGCCGGTCGGGTTGTTCGGGTTGATGATCACGATCGCGCGCGTGCGGTCGGTGACCTTGCGCTCGATGTCGGCGAGGTCGGGCATCCAGTCGGACTGCTCGTCGCACCGGTAGTGCACGGCCGTACCGCCGGCCAGCGAGACGGAGGCGGTCCACAGCGGGTAGTCCGGGGCGGGGACGAGGACCTCGTCACCGTCGTCGAGCAGCGCCTGCATCGACATCTGGATCAGCTCGGAGACCCCGTTGCCGAGGTAGATGTCCTCGACGTCCAGCTCGATGCCCTTGGTCTGGTAGTGCTGCATGACCGCGCGGCGCGCGGAGAGCAGCCCCTTCGCGTCCCCGTAACCGTGGGCGCTGCCCAGGTTGCGGAGCATGTCCTCAAGGATCTCCGGCGGGCACTCGAAGCCGAAGGCCGCGGGGTTGCCGGTGTTGAGCTTGAGGATGCGATGACCTGCTGCTTCGAGCCGCATCGCCTCTTCGAGGACGGGTCCGCGGATCTCGTAGCAGACATTGGCGAGTTTCGTTGACTGGATCACCTGCATGACGGGAGCTTACGGGGTCCCGACGGTCGCCCGCTGAGCCATTTAGGCCGAACGCGAAGGGGTGATATGTCCCGTTTGGCACGATGGGCAGGCGGTGATGCCACACACCCTTGGAATCCGGGGCGGGCCCGCGTTCCGGCCTGCGGAATGGGTGTGGGCGGGCGTGGGAAACGGCGCGGGATGTTGCGCTCGTCACTGCGCTCGTCACTGCGCTCGTCACCCCTGAGTACGGGGACTGAGTACGGGCACTCATGCGGCGGCCGGCTCCCGCCGGGAGGCTGGGGGGCATGAATCAGCATGAGTGGAAGCCCGAGGACCACGGCCTGCGCGCCGAACGCATCGGCACGATGATCATGGCCTTGGCGGGGGGCCTCATGCTGGCGGGGACGATGTGCTTCGTGCTCCTGATGCTGGTCCTGCGGTCCGGCCACTGAGCGGCGAGGAGGGTGGGTGGGGGCGGGGGCAGCAGCGGGCGGGGGCATCAGCGGGGCGGGGGAGAACAGCTGACCGGAAGGGGGCGGTGTCGGCGCCCCGGCCGGTCGGCAGCGAGGAAGGGTTGGGGATTTCCCGTCGGTCTCATCGTCCTTCCGCGTCGGGCCGGCCTGTCAAGGGCGCTCCTTCGTCGCGTCGCTTCGCGATGTCGCTGCGCTCCACCCTTGACAGGCCGTCCCG
>NZ_JBVJKF010000013.1:0-219639 GCF_055585365.1 Streptomyces sp. NPDC053432 | reverse complement strand
GCGTTAGGGAAACGCCCGGTTACATTCCGAACCCGGAAGCTAAGCCTTTCAGCGCCGATGGTACTGCAGGGGGGACCCTGTGGGAGAGTAGGACGCCGCCGAACAATCATTGTGGGAAAGCCCCGCACCAGCCCTTCAGGGTTCGGTGCGGGGCTTTTCTGCGTTCCGGATGCGTGTGTGGACTCCTGTAGGGTCAGGGAGCATCGTTCAACCTTTCTACCGTCACAGTGGAGGCCCCCGGGTGGAGGTCCAGGAGACTCGGGTTCAGACTGACCGAATTTTCACCATTCCGAACATCCTGAGCATGGCTCGCCTGGCCGGCGTGCCCGTGTTCCTGTGGCTGATCCTCGCGGAGTACGACGGGTGGGCCCTGGCCGTACTCATGCTCAGCGGGATCAGCGACTACCTCGACGGGAAGCTCGCGCGGCGCTGGAATCAGATCAGCAACCTCGGCAGGCTGCTGGATCCGGCCGCCGACCGGCTGTACATCCTCTCGACGCTCTTCGGTCTGACCTATCGCGAGATTCTTCCCCTGTGGCTGACCGTGGCGCTGCTGGCGCGCGATCTCATGCTGCTGGTCAACGTGTGGATCCTGCGCCGGCACGGCTATCCGCCGCCGCAGGTCAACTTCCTCGGGAAGGCCGCCACCTTCAACCTGATGTACGCGTTCCCCTTGTTGCTGCTCAGTGACGGGACGGGATGGTTGGCCTGGATGGGGTCAGTTTTCGGATGGGCGTTCGCGGGATGGGGTACAACCATCTATTGGTGGGCAGGAATCCTGTACGTGGTTCAAGTCCGCCGTCTCGTGAAGGCGGACGCCACCGCCGATTGAGCCCGCCCGACCGGAAGCCACGGTGGAGTCGGGGAGTCACCGTCCGAGACGGGTGAGGTCGGCACGACCGTCGTCTCCCAAGGAGGACTCTTCCGACATGAAGGCCGTCGTGATGGCCGGTGGTGAAGGCACTCGTCTTCGCCCCATGACCTCGAGCATGCCCAAGCCGCTCCTGCCGGTGGCGAACCGGCCGATCATGGAGCATGTGCTCAGGCTCCTCAAGCGGCATGGGCTCAGTGAAACCGTGGTCACCGTGCAGTTCCTGGCGTCGCTCGTCAAGAATTACTTCGGGGACGGCGAAGAGCTCGGCATGGAGCTCACCTATGCCCACGAGGAGAAGCCACTCGGCACCGCCGGCAGCGTCAAGAATGCCGAGGAGGCCTTGAAGGACGACGCGTTCCTCGTCATTTCCGGCGATGCGCTCACCGACTTCGACCTCACCGACCTGATCCGCTTCCACAAGGAGAAGGGCGCACTGGTCACGGTGTGCCTGACCCGGGTTCCGAATCCGCTGGAATTCGGCATCACGATCGTGGACGAAGAGGGCAAGGTCGAGCGGTTCCTGGAGAAGCCGACCTGGGGCCAGGTGTTCTCCGACACCGTGAACACCGGTATCTACGTGATGGAGCCGGAGGTCTTCAACTACGTCGACCCGGACGTCTCCGTCGACTGGTCCGGGGACGTCTTCCCGCAGCTGATGAAGGAAGGCCGGCCGATCTTCGGCTACGTGGCCGAGGGCTACTGGGAGGACGTGGGCACGCACGAGAGCTACGTCAAGGCGCAGGCCGACGTGCTCGAGGGCAAGGTCCAGGTCGAGATGGACGGCTTCGAGATCTCGCCCGGCGTGTGGATCGCCGAAGGGGCCGAGGTGAGCCCGGACGCGGTGCTGCGAGGGCCGCTGTACATCGGGGACTACGCGAAGGTCGAAGCCGGTGTGGAGATCCGCGAGCACACGGTCGTCGGGTCGAACGTCGTCGTGAAGAGCGGGGCCTTCCTGCACAAGGCCGTCGTCCACGACAACGTGTACATCGGGCCCCACAGCAACCTCCGCGGCTGCGTGATCGGCAAGAACACCGACATCATGCGTTCCGCGAGGATCGAGGACGGGGCGGTCATCGGCGACGAGTGCCTCGTCGGCGAGGAATCGATCGTCCAGGGGAACGTGCGCGTCTACCCCTTCAAGACGATCGAGGCCGGTGCCTTCGTCAACACCTCGGTGATCTGGGAGTCCCGCGGCCAGGCGCACCTGTTCGGTGCCCGGGGCGTCTCCGGGATCCTGAACGTGGAGATCACCCCCGAGGTGGTGGTCCGGCTCGCCGGCGCCTACGCGACCACCCTCAAGAAGGGGGCGATCGTCACCACGGCCCGAGACCACTCCCGAGGCGCCAGAGCGCTCAAGCGTGCGGTGATCTCGGCACTCCAGGCCAGCGCCATCGAGGTCCGCGACCTGGAGAACGTCCCCCTGCCGGTCGCCCGGCAGCAGACCGCCCGGGGCAGCGCCGGCGGGATTATGCTGAGGACCTCACCCGGTGTGCCGGATTCCGTGGACATCATGTTCCTGGACGAGCGCGGGGCGGACCTCTCGCAGGCGCAGCAGCGCAAGCTCGACCGGGTCTACGCGCGCCAGGAGTACCGGCGTGCGTTCCCGGGGGAGATCGGCGACCTGCACTTCCCGTCGAGCGTCTTCGACTCGTACACGGGTTCGCTGCTGAGGCAGGTGGACACCACCGGGATCGGCGACGCCGGGCTCAAGGTGGTCGTGGACGCATCGAACGGCAGCGCCGGCCTCGTCCTGCCCAGCCTGCTGGGACGGCTCGGGGTGGACGCCCTCACGATCAATCCGGGGCTCGACGAGTCCCGGCCGACCGAGACCGCCGAGTCCCGGCGGGCCGGGCTCGTGCGGCTGGGGGAGATCGTGGCCTCGGCACGGGCGGCCTTCGGGGTGCGGTTCGACCCGGTCGGCGAGCGGATCTCGCTGGTGGACGAGCGTGGGCGGATCATCGAGGACGACCGGGCGCTGCTGGTCCTGCTCGACCTGGTCGCCGCCGAGAAGCGGAGCGGCAAGGTCGCGCTGCCGGTGACCACGACGCGCGTCGCCGAGCAGGTGGCGGCGTACCACGGCACTCAGGTGGAGTGGACGACGACCTCGCCCGACGACCTGACCCGGGTGGGGCGGGCCGAGAACACCATCTTCGGCGGAGACGGCCGCGGCGGGTTCATCGTTCCCGAATTCAGCAGTGTCTTCGACGGGTCGGCCGCCTTCGTCCAGCTGCTGGGCCTGGTGGCGCGGACGCAGCTCACGCTGAGCCAGATCGACGCCCGGATCCCGCGTGCCCACGTCCTCAAGCGGGACGTGCCCACTCCGTGGGCGGTGAAGGGGCTCGTCATGCGGCGGGTCGTCGAGGCGGCCGGGGACCGGCAGGTGGACACCACCGACGGGGTGCGTGTGGTCGAGGCCGACGGCCGGTGGGTGCTGGTCCTGCCGGACCCGGCGGAGGCGGTCACGCACCTGTGGGCCGAGGGGCCCGACGACGCCTCGGCGCAGGCGCTGCTCGACGAGTGGGCGGCAGTGGTGGACGGGGCCGGGCACTGAGCGCCCGGCGCTGATCCGCGCAGGAGCTGAGTCCGCAGGCCCGGGCCGGGAGATCCCCCGGCCCGGGCCTGCGACGGGCGCATTGGGTGTGTACGGCGCCGACGTGCGACGATGTGCGGCATGTCGCAGCCGCCCCATAATCGGAGTTCGGCGTTCCCGGTGCCCCCGCGCCCGGACGCTTCCATGTCGCTGCTGACGCATGTGATGGACCACAGCCTCGACGAGGGCTACGCCGAGGCGTCCGCCCGTCGCGGGGCGGACGGTACGTCGGGCCTGCCCCGCACCCTCAAGGCCAAGCTGGGCCTCGCCGCGGGGCTGGTGCTCGCGGCGATGGTCGTCACGCTCGGGGCCGCCGAGGCACAGGTGGCCGCGCCGGTGCTGGCCAAGGAGCGTCAGGAGCTCATCGACCGGGTGGAGCGCGCGGACAACCGCGCGGACGGCCTGGAGCGGGACATCGAGCGGCTCCGGACCGACGTCGCCGACCGCCAGCGTGCGGCGCTCAAGCAGCCCGGTGGGGGACAGGGCGATCTCGTGGCGCTGCTGTCCGGTGCCACGGAGGTCCGGGGCCCCGGGATCAAGCTGGTCGTCGACGACGCGAAGGGCGCCTCCGACGGGGGCGGCGGCGGACCCCGCGAGAGCGCAGGCTTCTCGGACACCGGCCGGGTACGCGACCGCGACATGCAGAAGATCGTCAACGGGCTGTGGCAGTCCGGGGCGGAGGCCGTGTCCATCAACGGGCAGCGGCTGACGGCACTGTCGGCGATCAGGGCCGCGGGTGACGCGATACTGGTCGACAACAGGCCGCTGGTGCCGCCGTACGAGGTGCTGGCGGTGGGGGACAAGAAGCGGCTCGGCACGGCCTTCCAGGATTCGGCGGACGGCCAGTACCTGCACGTGCTGCAGGAGAGCTACGGGATCCGCTACACCCTGTCCGCGGCGGACGAGGTGCGGCTGCCGGCCGCGCCGAGCGTGACCGTACGTACAGCTACAGCAGCAGAGCAGCAGAAGGGTGCATCGTGATCGCGGTACTGGGCCTCTTGGTCGGAGTGGTGGCCGGACTTCTGGTCCGGCCCGAAGTGCCGGCCGTGGTGGAGCCTTATCTGCCGATCGCCGTGGTGGCGGCGCTGGACGCCGTGTTCGGGGGCCTGCGCGCGATGCTGGACGGCATCTTCGTGGACAAGGTCTTCGTGGTGTCGTTCCTGTCGAACGTGGTCGTTGCCGCCCTGATCGTCTTCCTCGGCGACAAGCTCGGAGTGGGGTCGCAGCTTTCCACGGGTGTGGTGGTCGTCCTCGGCATCCGCATCTTCTCCAACGCCGCGGCCATCCGCCGGCACGTGTTCCGGGCGTGAGGCCGATGAGTACGGACGACACCCCCGAGCAGCCGGGCGGCGCGGAACAGCCGCCGCAGAAGGCACCGCAGCCACCGCAGAACGGACCCGAGCCCGCCCGGACCGGACCGGAGCCGGCGAAGGAAGCACCGGAGCCGGCGAAGGACGCACCGGAGCCGGCGGCACAGACGGGCCGGCAGCGGCTCGCGGCCGGGCTGTGGCCGCCGCGGGTGAGCCGTGCCCAACTGATCGTCGCCCTGCTGCTGTTCGTCCTGGGCCTGGGCCTGGCCATCCAGGTGCGGTCGAACAGCGAGTCCAGCGCGCTGCGCGGGGCCCGCCAGGAGGACCTCGTACGGATCCTCGACGAGCTCGACGGGCGGACCAAGCGCCTGGAGGACGAGAAGCAGCGCCTGGAGGAGCAGCGCAAGGAGTTGGAGAGCAGCTCCAACCAGGCCGAGGAGGCGCGCAAGCAGACCGTGGAGAAGGAGCGGCAACTCGGCATCCTGGCCGGTACGGTGGCAGCTCAGGGGCCGGGCATCACGCTGAAGATCACCGATCCCACGGGCAAGGTGCGGTCCGACCAGCTGCTGGACGCGCTTCAGGAGCTGCGGGCGGCCGGGGCCGAGGCGATCCAGATCAACGGCGTGCGCGTCGTGGCAGGCTCGTACTTCTCCGATGAGAACGGTGGGGTCGCGATCGACGGTAAGAAGATCACACAGCCTTACGAGTTCAGGGTGATCGGCAAGGCCCAGGATCTGGAGCCCGCGCTCAACATCCCCGGCGGTGTCGTCCAGACGCTGGAGAAGGAGCAGGCCTCCGTCGCCGTCACACGGTCGGCGAAGATCGTCGTGGATGCCTTGCGGGCTGCGAAGCAGCCTGACTACGCTCGGTCGTCATCGTGATGATGCGGAGCGGAGAGTGGACCGGCTCACACGGGCTGATGCCTGCGGGGGGTCGGCGCACCGAAGTCGCGGTGTGTGGTGGAAACTGTCTGGTGGTTACGGACGTTGTGAGAATGTCCGGGTCGGCAGGTGTCTGCATTCGGAGTTCGTCCTGCCCCACGGGCGGGTCTGTTTCGGTCAAGGGGAATCGCCCGTGAAGTTGTTTGAGAAGTTGTTCGGCAAGAAGAACCGCGAGGAGAGCGGCTCGGCACGTCACCGTGCCGGGCAGGGCGACGGGGAAGGGCAGGGCGACCGGCCGCTCTTCCGTGACGAGGTCCCCGGCGCGGGTGACAATTCGGGCGCTTCCGGCGCGTCGACTGTTGACCCCGCTGGTACCGGACGCATAGGTTTCGGTGAACCATCAACCTCAACTGCGGGTGGAGGGTTCGCCCCCGACCCGTACGCCACCAACGCCTCCGCGGGGCAGCCGCGGCGCGAGGAGCCGTCCATGTCGGCCGAGCAGATTTGCAGCAGGTGCGGTCACCGCAGCGATGCGGCCAGCCGGTTCTGCTCCAACTGCGGGGCGCCGCTGCGGGCGGGTCTGACGCCGGAGCGGGCCTCGGAGACCACGTCCACCATCTCGATCTCGGGCCTGGAGGCCTACGAGGCCGAGGTGTCGGGACAGACGCACGTGTCGTCCTCGCTGTCCCCCGAGGCCCAGGCCGCGGTGGAGGCGCTGCCGCCCGGTTCCGCCCTGCTCATCGTGCGGCGCGGCCCCAACTCCGGTAGCCGCTTCCTGCTGGACGGCGAGCTGACCACGGCGGGCCGGCACCCGCAGAGCGACATCTTCCTGGACGACGTCACCGTCTCCCGGCGCCATGTCGACTTCCGCAGGGGCCAGGACGGCGGTTTCACCGTCTCCGACGTCGGCAGCCTCAACGGCACGTACGTCAACCGCGAACCGATCGACTCCGTCGCCCTGCACAACGGCGACGAGGTGCAGATCGGCAAGTACCGGCTGGTCTTCTACGCGAGCCTGCGGGGCGTCTGACCCCATCTGGGAAGGTCTCATGCTGCGTACCCCGACCGGCGGTGCCCCCGACAACGGCACCGCCGGAGCCGCCGGGCGGCTGGTGAGCATCGGCACCGTGCTCACCACGCTGCGTGACGAGTTCCCCGAAGTCACGATCTCGAAGATCCGCTTCCTGGAGGCGGAGGGGCTCGTCGAGCCACGGCGCACGCCTTCGGGGTACCGCAAGTTCAGCACCGACGACGTGGAGCGCCTCGCACGCATCCTGCGGCTGCAGCGCGATCACTACCTCCCGCTGAAGGTCATCCGGGAGCAGCTCGACGCGCTCGCCCGCGGCGAGCAGATCCGCATCCCGGCGCCCACCGACTCCGACGGTACGGCCGAGCCCGGCAGTCCCATGGCCGTCTACGGCGAGGTGGGCCGGGAACGGCCCACGGCGGCCCGCGTCGGCCGTGCGGAGCTGCTGGCGGCCGCCGAGGTGGACGAGGTGCAGCTGGTCGAATGGGAGTCGTACGGGCTGCTGGCGGAAGCTCCGGGCGGCGGATTCGACGCCGAGGCCGTCACGGTGGCCCGGCTCGTGGCCGATCTGGGGCGCTTCGGACTGGAGCCGCGGCACCTGCGCGCCATGAAGGCGGCCGCGGACCGTGAGGCGGGTCTGGTCGAGCAGGTCGTGGCACCGCTGCGCCGCCACCGCAACCCGCAGACCAGGGCGCACGCGGAGGCGACGATGAAAGAACTCGCGGGGCTGTCCGTGCGGCTCCACGAGGCCCTCGTGCAGACGGCTCTGGGGGTCCGGCTGAGGTGAGCCGGACGCCCGGAGTGGGGCCCCGACTACCCAAACCTGCCGAGCAGGTCCTAGGGTTGCTGTGTGAACGAGCTCGACGTTGTGGGTGTCCGAGTGGAAATGCCCTCCAACCAACCGATCGTGCTCCTGCGTGAAGTGGGAGGCGACCGGTACCTCCCCATCTGGATCGGACCGGGGGAGGCGACCGCGATCGCCTTCGCGCAGCAGGGCATGGCCCCTGCCCGGCCGCTGACGCACGACCTGTTCAAGGACGTGCTGGAAGCGATCGGCGAGGAGCTCTCCGAGGTCCGGATCACGGATCTGCGGGAGGGCGTGTTCTACGCGGAGCTCGTCTTCGCCAGTGGGGTCGAGGTGAGCGCGCGGCCCTCCGACGCCATAGCTCTGGCCCTGCGGACGGGAACGCCGATCTACGGCAGTGACGGCGTCCTCGACGACGCCGGAATCGCCATTCCGGACGAGCAGGAGGACGAGGTGGAGAAGTTCCGCGAGTTCCTCGACCAGATCTCGCCCGAGGACTTCGGCACCGGCCCGCAGTGAGCGCCGGCGGGGCCGCCCGAGGGGCGGGCCGCCGGGGACTTTCAGCCCATTCGAGTAGCCTTTCCCCGCAAGGGGATACGGGAAACCACTCTCAGGGTGATTATCACTCGGCGTGCCGAGTGTGGCGATCGTTGACGCACCCCTGGTGACTGCCTACCTTCGAGGTGGGCAGGTCAAGGACGGAGGGTCGGCGTGAGGATCACGGGCGACGGTACGACCGGGGGCACCCCCGCGCGGAGTGACGGGGGACCGTACCCGCTGCACGGCAGTGCGGTCGGTACCGCGCGTCGTCAGCCGGAGTCGACGCCGGTCGGGCCGGTGGGCGGCGACCAGGCGCCCGCGCAGATCGGATACCGGGGGCCGACGGCGTGCGCGGCGGCCGGCATCACCTACCGGCAGCTCGACTACTGGGCGCGGACCGGGCTGGTGGAGCCGAGCGTGCGGCCCGCGTACGGGTCGGGCACGCAGCGCCTCTACAGCTTCCGGGACGTGGTGGTCCTCAAGATCGTCAAACGCTTCCTGGACACCGGCGTGGCGCTGCAGAACATCCGCACGGCCGTGCAGCACCTGCGGGACCGCGGGTTCCACGACCTCGAGCGGATGACGCTGATGAGCGACGGCGCCACCGTGTACGAGTGCACCTCCCCGGACCAGGTCGTGAGCCTGCTCCAGGGCGGGCAGGGCGTCTTCGGCATCGCCGTGGGCGTGGTGTGGCGCGACGTCGAGAGCGCGCTGTCCCAGCTGCACGGGGAGCGCGTGGACACCGGCGAGACCCTGGTCGGGCACAACCCGGCGGACGAGCTCGCGGCGCGCCGCAACCGCGCCGTCTGAGCGTGGGGGCGGCCCGCCCCGCAAATGTGGCATGGGAATGTCAGAGGCGTAGGGCAGCATCGGGGCTGTGAGAGCCGCGCCGACCATCCTTCATCTGGACATGGACGCCTTCTACGCCTCCGTGGAGCAGGCGTCGAAGCCGAGCCTGCGCGGCAAGGCCGTCATCGTCGGCGGCCTCGGTCCGCGCGGGGTCGTGGCGACCGCCTCGTACGAGGCCAGGCGGTTCGGGGTGCACTCCGCGATGCCGACGGCGCAGGCGAGGCGGCTCTGCCCGAACGGCGCCTACCTCATCCCGCGCTTCAGCCTCTACCGCGAGGTCAGCGACCAGGTGATGGCGCTGCTGCGGGCACTGTCGCCGCTGGTGGAGCCGCTGAGCCTCGACGAGGCCTTCGTGGACCTGGAGGCGGGCGGGGTCGCCTTCGACTCGGCGAGCGCGCTGGCGACCGGGGAGCGGCTGCGGGCGGACATCCGGGCCCTGACGGGGCTGAGCGGGTCGGTGGGGCTGGCCGGGTCGAAGATGCTGGCCAAGGTGGCCTCCGAGGAGGCCAAGCCGAACGGGCTGCTGCTGATCGAGCCGGGTACGGAGCGCGAGCTCCTCGCGCCGATGTCGGTGCGGACCCTGCCGGGCGTGGGGCCGGCCACCGGGGAGCATCTGCGGCGGGCCGGGATCACCACCGTGGGGGAGCTCGCGGAGGCCGGTGAGGACGAGCTGGTGCGGATGGTCGGGCGCGCGCACGGCGTCGGGCTGTACCGGATGGCGCTGGGGCTGGACGACCGGCCGGTGGTCGCCGAGCGGGACGCGAAGTCCGTCTCGGTCGAGGACACCTTCGACGTGGACCTGCACGACCGGGTCCGGATCCGGGGCGAGGTGCAGCGGCTGGCGGACCGGTGCGTGCGCAGGCTGCGCGAATCGGGGCACTCGGGGCGCACGATCGTGCTCAAGGTGCGGCGGTACGACTTCTCGACGCTGACCCGCTCCGAGACGCTGCGGGGCCCGACGGACGACCCCGGAGTGGTACGGGAGGCCGCGGCGCGGCTCCTGGAGGGCGTGGACACCACGGGCGGGGTGCGGCTGCTGGGGGTGGGCGTGACGGGCCTGGCGGACTACACGCAGGAGGACCTCTTCGCGCAGGCCGCGGTGCTGGCGGAGGGCGAGGCGGAGGCCGCGGGGGCCGTGGGGGCGGCGGAGCCGGTCGAGGAGGCCGAGGCGTCCCCGGACCCGTGGTCCGCGGCGCGGGTGGCGGAGCCCGAGCCGGCCGTGGAACGGCGTTGGACGGCCGGGCTCGACGTACTCCATTCGGTGTACGGGCCGGGGTGGGTCCAGGGCAGCGGGGTCGGGCGGGTGACGGTGCGGTTCGAGCGGCCCGGATCCCCGCCGGGCCGCGTGCGGACCTTCCGGATGGACGACCCCGAACTGGAGCCGTCCGACCCCCTGCCCCTGGTGGGATCACCGGACACGGGCGCCGAGGACGCCTGACGGCCCGCGTACCAGTGCCCTGCGGGGCTCTGCGCAGCGGGGCAGCGGGTGGCCCCGGGGCGGCCCGGCACCGGGTCCGGCCGGCTGCACGGCCGGACCGGTCCGCGCCGCCTGGCGGGGCTCGGCCGGGGTTGGGGACCGCAGACCCGGGGGGACTGCGGTCGGTGCCACGCCCGGCCGCGTCCCTGGAGCCGGTACGGCGCGGCGCGCACGGCTGGGCGCGGGCCGCGCCCGACACAGGCGGAACGGCCCGTCTGCCAGTGTCCTGCGGGGCTCGGCAGCGGCTGGCCCGGAACGCGCTCGGGTGCCGCGCCTGGTGCGGCGCGACCGACGGCCGGACACGGGCCGCTGACGGTCGCAGGCGGTGCCTTGCGGGGCGAGGGGGCGGGTTCGGGGGGCCTGGTGCCGGGTCCGGTCGGCCCGGCGGCCCCGTCCCGTGGAGCCCGGTTGGCGCGTCCCGGGCACGGCCTGGCTCGGCAGCGCCGGACGCGGGCGGCTGAGGGTCCGGGCGCACGCGACCCGGGCACGGCCTGGCTCGGGCAGCGTCGGACGCGGGGCGGGTGAGGGTCCGGGGGCCGGTGCCCTGTGGGGGCTCGGCTGCGGCGGGGGCAGGCGGGCCTGCCCTCCTTGCTGCGTGCGGTCGGCCCGGGCCGTCTGGGCGGCGCTGGGCTGCGTGGGACGCGGGCGCTTGAGGCGCGTGTGCCCCGGCCCCGCCGGGCTTTGCGGCGGGGGCCCGGACCGCGCGGCGTGGCGCACACGGCCGCCGCCCACAGCGCGGGGCGGCGGCGCGGGGTGGGGTCAGTCGTCGTCGTTCGCCAGGTGGCCGAAGTCGTGGTGGAAGTCCGTCGGAAGCGTCACGTCCAGGCCGTAGTGGTGGTAGAGCTGGAGTTCCTGTTCGGGGGAGAGATGGCGGCCCACGCCGAAGTCGGGGGCGTCCTTGATCAGGGAGCGGTCGAACGGCACCCGCAGGGCGTCGTCCACCAGCTCGCTCGGTTCCAGCGGAACGAACGCGTCCCGGCTGAACAGGCCCGTACGGACGGCGGCCCATTCCGGGACGCCCGTGGCATCGTCGAGGTAGACCTCGTCCACGGTGCCGATCTTCGTGCCATTGCGGTCGAACGCCTTGCGGCCGATCAGGCTGCGCGGATCGATGTCGGTCTGCACGGTCCCTCCAAATGGTCGCAACTCCTCCGTAATGACTACAGAAGTGCATATCCCAAGAAGAGGCCACTCGGGGAGGGTCCGGATCCGCGCTGGTAGGCTGGGTATCGGCTGTCGACCCTGTGCGGGAGAGTCCTCCGAGTGAGAACGACGGAGGCGCCGAAGGAGCAAATCCTCCCCGGAATCTCTCAGGCATACGTACCGCACGGACGAGGCCACTCTGGAAAGCAGGGGCGGGTACCGGGCGCGCAGTGCCGGTTCCCCTCCTCACCGACGGTGAAAGCCGGTGGCTCGAGCGACCCTCCAGCGACCGGTGAAACTCTCAGGTTGAGATGACAGAGGGGGAGGCCGTCCGGGTGCCCGCGCCGTGGTGCCCCTCGCAGGTCGTACGACCAGGAGGCCTCCGTACATGACCGCCAACCGCATTCCGCTCTCCCAGCTGGAGCGAGGCATCCCCTTCGAGCAGCGCCACATCGGCCCGGACGCCGAGGCGCAGGCGAAGATGCTCGCTCAGGTGGGCTACGGCTCGCTGGACGAACTGACCGCCGCCGCGGTTCCGGATGTGATCAAGACCGCTGAGGCGCTGAACCTGCCCGAGGCGCGGACCGAGGCCGAGGTGCTGGCCGAGCTGCGTTCGCTCGCCGACCGCAACCAGGTCCTCTCCTCCATGATCGGTCTCGGCTACTACGGGACCTTCACCCCGCCGGTGATCCTCCGCAACGTCATGGAGAACCCGGCCTGGTACACGGCATACACGCCGTACCAGCCGGAGATCTCCCAGGGCCGCCTCGAAGCGCTCCTGAACTTCCAGACCCTCGTCGCGGACCTCACCGGCCTGCCGACCTCCGGCGCCTCGCTGCTCGACGAGGGCACCGCGGCCGCCGAGGCCATGTCGCTGTCCCGCCGCGTGGGCAAGGCCAAGGACGGCGTCTTCCTCATCGACGCCGACGCCCTGCCGCAGACCATCGCGGTGATCGAGACCCGCGCCGAGCCGACGGGCGTCGAGGTCGTCGTCGCGGACCTCTCGAACGGCATCCCCGCCGAGATCGCCGAGCGCGGCGTCTTCGGCGTGCTGCTCCAGTACCCGGGTGCCTCCGGCGCCGTACGGGAGATCAAGCCGGTCATCGACCAGGCGCACGAGCTCGGCGCGATCGTCACCGTCTCCGCCGACCTGCTCGCCCTGACCCTGCTGACCTCCCCGGGCGAGCTGGGCGCGGACATCGCCGTCGGCACCACGCAGCGCTTCGGCGTCCCCATGGGCTTCGGCGGACCGCACGCCGGCTACATGGCCGTCCAGGCCAAGCACGCCCGCTCCCTGCCGGGCCGCCTCGTCGGCGTCTCCGTGGACGCGGACGGCAACAAGGCGTACCGCCTGGCGCTGCAGACCCGCGAGCAGCACATCCGCCGCGAGAAGGCCACCAGCAACATCTGCACCGCGCAGGTGCTGCTCGCCGTCATGGCCGCCATGTACGCCGTCTACCACGGCCCCGACGGCCTGCGGACGATCGCCCGCCGCACCCACCGCTACGCGGCCCTGCTCGCCGCGGGTCTGACGGGCGGCGGCGTGGAGATCGTGCACGGCGCGTACTTCGACACGATCACCGCCCGCGTCCCGGGCCGGGCCGCCGAGGTCGCCGCCGCCGCCCGCGAGGGCGGGGTCAACCTGCACCAGGCCGACGCCGACCACGTCTCCGTCTCCTGCGACGAGACCACCCTGCGCGCCGACATCGAGGCCGTCTGGGCCGCCTTCGGCGTCAGCGCCGACATCGAGGCGCTCGACGCGACCACCGAGGACACCCTCCCCGAGGGCCTGCTGCGCTCGGACGCCTACCTGACGCACCCCGTCTTCCACCAGCACCGCTCCGAGACCGCGATGCTGCGCTACCTGCGCAAGCTCTCGGACAAGGACTACGCGCTGGACCGCGGCATGATCCCGCTGGGCTCCTGCACCATGAAGCTCAACGCGACCACCGAGATGGAACCGGTGACCTGGCCCGAGTTCGGCCAGCTGCACCCCTTCGCCCCGGTGGAGCAGGCCGAGGGCTACCTCACGCTCATCAACGAGCTGGAGGAACGTCTCTGCGAGGTCACCGGCTACGACAAGGTCTCCATCCAGCCGAACGCCGGCTCGCAGGGTGAGCTCGCCGGTCTCCTGGCCGTCCGCGCGTACCACCGCGCGAACGGCGACGAGCAGCGCACCGTCTGCCTGATCCCGTCCTCCGCGCACGGCACCAACGCCGCCAGCGCCGTGATGGCCGGCATGAAGGTCGTCGTCGTCAAGACCGCCGACGACGGCGAGGTGGACGCGGACGACCTGCGCGCCAAGATCGAGCAGTACCGCGACGAGCTCTCCGTGCTGATGATCACCTACCCGTCCACGCACGGTGTGTTCGAGGAGCACGTCGCGGACATCTGCGCCCAGGTGCACGAGGCGGGCGGCCAGGTCTACGTGGACGGCGCGAACCTCAACGCCCTGGTGGGCCTGGCCAAGCCGGGTCACTTCGGCGGCGACGTCTCGCACCTGAACCTGCACAAGACCTTCTGCATCCCGCACGGCGGCGGCGGCCCGGGCGTCGGCCCGGTCGGTGTCCGGGCGCACCTCGCCCCGTACCTGCCGAACCACCCGCTGCAGCCGACCGCCGGTCCGGAGACGGGCGTCGGCCCGATCTCGGCCGCGCCGTGGGGCTCCGCCGGCATCCTGCCGATCTCGTGGTCGTACGTGCGCCTCATGGGCGGCGAGGGCCTCAAGCGCGCCACCCAGGTCGCGGTGCTCGGCGCCAACTACATCGCCAAGCGCCTGGAGCCGCACTACCCGGTGCTCTACACGGGCCCCGGCGACCTGGTCGCGCACGAGTGCATCATCGACCTGCGTCCGCTGTCGAAGGAGACGGGCGTCAGCGTCGACGACATCGCCAAGCGTCTGATCGACTACGGCTTCCACGCGCCGACGATGTCCTTCCCGGTCGCCGGCACGCTGATGATCGAGCCGACCGAGTCCGAGGACCTCGCCGAGATCGACCGGTTCTGCGACGCGATGATCGCCATCCGCGGCGAGATCGAGAAGGTCGCTTCCGGCGAGTGGCCTCTGGAGGACAACCCGCTGGCCAACTCCCCGCACACCGCGGCGGCGCTGGGCGGCGAGTGGAACCACCCGTACACCCGTGACGAGGCCGTGTTCCCGGGCGGGGTCACGGCCGCCGAGAAGTACTGGCCGCCGGTGCGCCGCATCGACGGTGCGTTCGGTGACCGGAACCTGGTGTGCTCCTGCCCGCCGCTGGACGAGTACGACAACTGACCGATGACGAAGGGGCCGGTCCGGGAGGTTCTCCCGGGCCGGCCCCTTCGGCGTTCCCGACGCCTTCCCGATCCGTCCTATGCCACCGCGAGCGGGCGGTGCGGGGCGATGATCTGGCCGTCCGGGAGCAGCTCCCCGGTGTCCTCGAAGAGCAGGACGCCGTTGCACAGCAGGCTCCAGCCCTGCTCCGGGTGGTTGGCCACGGGGCGGGCCGCCTCCCGGTCGGCGGATTCGGCTGACGGGCAGGCTGGCTGGTGCTGGCACATGGATGCGTTCTTTCGCTGCGACGTGGTCTGTGTGCTACGGCTCGATGCGTGATTCATGGCCGTCCCCCTGGATCATCCCCGCACCCGCGGGGAGCGTGTCCTCAGTCTTCCCCCAGGACAGCTGCTTCGCAGGGATTTCCCGCCAGCTGTCCTCACAGATTGATGACGCATCACTCGTGCGGGCGGTTCAGGCCAACTCCCCTGTCATTTCGGATGGTTCGGCGGTGGCCCGGGCGGACTAACCCGAATGGGCCAATCGGGTCAGGCGGCCGGGGCGGCCAGCGAAGGCGGGACCGGCGGCGTCGCGGGGGTGAGCCGGTGCGTCATCACGGGCAGCAGCTCCGAGACCGGATGCGGCCGGTACGCGGCGATGCCGGGCGGGGCCGGAGCCAGGGGCACCAGCAGGTCCTCGCCCGCGGGCAGCCCGGCCGAGGCGTCGGCGCCCACCGCCCCGTGCAGCCACAGGGTCAGCATGTAGAGCTCCGGTACGGACAGGAGCCGCGGCTGGTACGCCTTGCCGAGCGACTCCGCCTGGCGCAGGGCGCGTTCGGTGGCCGCGACGTACGGGCCCTCGAAGAAGTGGGAGAAGGTCCACCCGTCCGGGGTCAGCCGGGTGTCGGCCGCGGCGACGAACCGGTCGCCGCTGCGAATGAGGAACCGCCATCCGGTGAGGCGGGTGCGCGGCGGCCTGCCGCCGGCCGCCAGGTTCGACATGCCGAGCCGGTCGAGGACGTGGACCGGCAGGGGGAGTTCGGCGGTCATCGGCCCTTGGAGCGCGCGCAGGGCGGGAGTGTGCGCCTCGTTGACGGCGGTGGGGGAACCGAGAGCCGCGAGGACACTGCGCAGGGCGGACGCGGGGGCCGGAGGGACGTGCAGCGGCATGGTGGGTCGCCTCTCACTTGGGAGACCTGTGGAAGGGGGAGGTGCGGACGGCGCTGTCGCATTCTGGGGCCAGAGGGGGGCTGAGGGGCAATGGCCGCGCGCCAACTCTCTGCCTCGTTTGCGGAGTTTATACGACATGTGTTCACGCAGTGTTTCGGCTAGCTGCCCCGCCTATTGCCGACAAGGCGCTTACCGGTCCCGCTGACATGGCATTCATGCCGCATGGACGCGAACATGTCGCGCTGACCTCGGAGGTTACCGGACGGGGGCCCGGCTGAAAAGCGCCGGTTATCCGGAACGGGCAAAGGCGAGGCGGAATTTGCACAAGTCGGCTTGCCAGGTGAATGTGCCGGAGCGCCCTTCGGCCAAACCGGCGCGCGCTCCGCGCAGTGCACGCCCCCCGGGCGTTATGGATCACGCTGCCGGGGCATCATCGACCGTACACGCGCGCCTGGGTGCCCAGCGCCAGGGCCAGTCGAGGAGGGACACTTCGATGGGGGAGAAGGTCGTGGCGGGCGGATTCGACCTGTCCGATCGGCAGAGGTATCGAAGGAAGCTCCACGAGTGTCTCGAGGGACTGGAGCGACTTCTGGCGGAGGGGAGGTTCGATCGCCCCAAGAACATGATGGGACTGGAGATCGAGCTGAATCTCGCCGGTGCCGACGGGTTGCCGAGAATGGTGAATGCGGAGGTGCTGGAGCGGATTGCGAGCACGGATTTCCAGACCGAGCTGGGAATGTTCAACCTGGAGGTGAACGTACTCCCGCACCGGCTCGGCGGACGTGTATTCGACCGGCTCG
Organism: Streptomyces sp. NPDC053432; assembly: GCF_055585365.1. NCBI lineage: Bacteria > Bacillati > Actinomycetota > Actinomycetes > Kitasatosporales > Streptomycetaceae > Streptomyces > Streptomyces sp. NPDC053432. The sequence continues at coordinate 202,921 of NZ_JBVJKF010000013.1, read as the reverse complement.
CCGAGGAACTCAGCGCTGGGCTGGGCTATGCCCACCGGCAGGCCGCGGAGATCGACGCCGGGGTGGTGATGATCGGAATTCTGCCCACGATCTCGCGCGGCGACCTGGTCGCCGCCAACCTGTCGGCGGTGGACCGGTACTCGCTGCTCAACGAGCAGATCCTGATGATGCGCGGCGAGGACTTCACCCTCGACATAGAGGGCGTCGAGAGGCTGACCTGGACCTCCGGCTCGATCGTGCCGGAGGCCGCCTGCACCTCCGTACAGCTGCACCTCCAGGTGACGCCGGCCCGGTTCTCGGACGTGTGGAACGCCGCGCAGGCGGTCACGGCCGTCCAGATCGCGGTGGGCGCGAACTCGCCCTTCCTGTTCGGGCGGGAGCTGTGGCGGGAGTCGCGGCCGCCGCTGTTCACGCAGGCCACCGACACCCGGCCGCCCGAGCTCCAGGCGCAGGGGGTGCGACCGCGCACCTGGTTCGGGGAGCGGTGGGTGGACTCGGCGTACGAGCTCTTCGCCGAGAACGTCCGCTACTACCCCTCCCTGCTGCCGATCTGCGACGAGGAGGAGCCGCTGCGGGTGCTGGACGAGGGCGGGGTGCCGCGGCTGCAGGAACTCGTCCTGCACAACGGAACGGTCTACCGCTGGAACCGGCCCGTGTACGGGGTCGCGGACGGGGTGCCGCACCTGCGCGTGGAGAACCGGGTGCTGCCGGCCGGGCCCACCGTCGCCGACGTCGTCGCCAACGCCGCCTTCTACTACGGACTCGTACGCACCCTCGCGGACGAACCGCGCCCGGTGTGGACCAGGCTGCCCTTCGCCGAGGCGGAGGCCAACTTCGACGCGGCCTGCCGGTACGGGATCGAGGCGCGCGTGCGGTGGCCCCGCCGGGGCCGGGCCGGGGGACTGGCGAGCGTACCGGCGGTGCGGCTGGTGCTGGACGAGTTGCTGCCGATGGCGGCGGCCGGACTGGACGCCTGGGGCATCGAACCCGCCGACCGGGACCACTACCTCGGCATCATCGAGGAGCGCTGCCGGCGGCGGGTGAACGGGGCGACCTGGCAGGTCGACACCTACCACCAGGCCCTCGCCGGCGGGCTGGAGCGGGACGAGGCACTGGCCGCGACCACCCGGCGCTACAGCGAGCTGATGCACAAGGGCGACCCCGTGCACACCTGGCCCGTGGGGTTGGGAGGCGCCGGTCCCGCCTGACCGGTCCCGCCTGACCGAACGCCCGACCGGCCGCGGCGCCCGCTGGGTCCCGTTGATCGCGTGATCCCGTTCCGCCGCCGAGGAGGCAGTATGGGGTGGTCGGAACAGGGCGGCAGGGCGGCAGGGACGGGAGTCGGGCGTGCGGGTGGAGCCGGAGCCGGTGGACGTGGAACTCAGCGGGGAGGGGCGGCGCGGCCTGCTGCGGACGGAGACACTGCTCGTCCTCGCGCTGTCCCTGGGCGCGAGCGCCTTCTCCTCGCTGATCAGCTTCATCGGCTCGCTCACCAAGCCGGGCGGGCTCAAGGACCAGGCGGCCACGCTCAACGCCTCGCACGCCCCGGGACGGCCCTGGCTGGACCTGGCCTGGCAGCTCTTCGGGATCGCGACCGCCCTGGTCCCCGTCCTGCTCGTGGCCCACTTCCTGACGCGCGAGGGCGCGCCCGGCCTGCGGGTGCTCGGCTTCGACCGGACCCGGCCCTGGTGGGACCTGGGCCGGGGCGCGCTCGTCGCGGCCGGGATCGGCGGCGCGGGGCTGGCCTTCTACCTGGCCGCCCGCGCGAGCGGGGCCAACCTCACGGTGGTGCCGGAGGCGCTGCCGGACGTGTGGTGGAAGTTCCCCGTGCTCATCCTCTCCGCGGTGCAGAACGCCGTGGTGGAGGAGGTCATCGTGCTGGCCTACCTGCTGCGCAGACTCGGCCAGCTGGGCTGGTCGCCGATGGCCGCGCTGCTCGCCAGCTCGGTGCTGCGCGGCTCGTACCACCTCTACCAGGGCATCGGCGGCTTCATCGGCAACATGGTCATGGGCGTCGTCTTCGTGCTCGCCTACCGCCGCTGGGGGCGGGTGGGCCCGCTCGTCGTCGCGCACGCGCTGCTCGACATCGTGGCCTTCGGCGGCTACGCGCTCCTCGCGGGCAAGGTGGGCTGGCTGCCGACGCCCTGACCCCCGGCCCGGTGCGGGCCACCCGATCGGCCCAGCCGGGCGGGGGCGGGCGCGGCAGCGGTGCGACGCTGGAGGGGGAGCGAGGAGGCGCGCGCGGTGGCTGTTCTGGACTCCCTGGTGCCGTTCGCGCCGTTCTTCGTGCCGGTGGTCACCGGCCTGGTGGGCGGGATCAGCCTCCTCATCCGCGACCGCCGTGAGGCGCGCAGCAGCGACCACCACTACCGCAGGCGGCTGGAGAAGGCCCAGCTGGAGATCCAGTTCCTCAACGGCTGGATCCAGGCCAAGGAGCTGGCGCCGACCGACGCCCCGGCGCCGGACCCGGAGCCGGGGCAGTGGCTCGACGAGTGCTACGCCTCGGTGCGGCGGGCCAAGGAGGACACGGGGGGCCGCCACCGGACGGGGCCGGTCTCGCTGCGGAGGCTCCTGCTGCTGGGGGAACTGAGCGGCCCGGCGAAAAGCATGAGGGTCGTCTACTGGATCTCCCTCCTCCTGTTCAACGGGGCGCTCGCGTGGTGGGTGAACGCGCTCGTCACCGGCGTGCCCGGCTTCGCACACCAGGAGGACGTCTCCGAGTCCGAGGAGATCGCCTCCTACCTGGGGGTGGCGGGCGTCTGCTTCGTCGTGTCCGCCATCCTGTGGGTCTGGACGGTGCACCTGGGCGCGGCGGAGCCGGCGCAGGTCTACCGCAAGCGGATCGACTCGGCCGCCTGGACGGCGTACGAGGACGAGCGGCGGAGAGCGGCGCGCGCGAAGGCGGAGGCGAAGGCGGCGGCTAAGGCGAAGGCGAAGGCACGCTCGAAGGACTGACCGGGGCGGGGTGGGGCCGGGGCGGGGTGGGGCCGGGCGGGGCCCGGCCCGTGTCGGAGCGCCCGTCGTCATTCCGCCGTGGGCGGGGCCGCCAGGAGCTCCCCGTCGAGGACGGTGACCGCGTGCCCGGTGAGCAGGGTGCGGTCTCCGGCCAGCGTGACCTTGACCAACCCCTGGCGGGCGCCGCCCTGGAGGCCGGTCAGCTCGTCCCGGCCCAGGCGCTGTGCCCAGAACGGGGCGAGCGCGGTGTGGGCGCTGCCAGTGACCGGGTCCTCGTCGATCCCGAAGGCGGGGAAGAAGCCCCGCGAGACGAAGTCGTACCCGCGGGAGGGGTCCTCGGCGGGTGCGGTGACGATCACCCCGCGCTTGGCGAAGGCCCGCAGGGCGGCGTGGTCGGGCTCCAGCTCGCGCACGGTCTGCTCGTCGGCGAGCTCGATCAGCAGGTCGCCGATGTGCGACGCGGTGTCGTGCACGGAGAGGATCGGCGCGCCGCCGAGCGCGTGGTCGACGGCGGTCGGCGCCGGGGCGGGGGTGAGGGAGGACGTCGGGAAGTCCAGGGTGATGGCGCCGTCCTCGGCGGCCTCGGCGGTGAGGATGCCGCAGCGGGCGGTGAAGCGGACCAGCCCCTTGGCGAGCCCGCTCGTGGCCAGTACGTGCGCCGTGGCGAGCGTGGCGTGCCCGCACATGTCGACCTCGGCGGCCGGGGTGAACCAGCGCAGCGCCCAGTCGGCGTCGCCGCCGGGCGGGAGGGGATGGGCGAAGGCGGTCTCGGAGAGGTTCACCTCGGAGGCCACCTGCTGGAGCCAGGCGTCCGGCGGGAACCCGCGGTCGCCGTCGAGGATCAGGACCCCGGCGGGGTTCCCGTGGAAGGGGCGGTCGGTGAAGGCGTCGACGATTCGGATGCGCATGCCCCGACGGTAGGACGGATCCTTGATCACCGACAAAGGCCAATACGGGGTGTCTGGCCTGGTGTCACCGCGGCCGGTGGCGGGGCGCCGTTCCTCCCCTCACCTCTTCTCCCTTCCCTCCACGTCCTGCGGCCTGCGTCCTGCGGCCAGTGGCCGAGGGTTGTGGTTCCGCGGCCGGCGGGCCGCAGTTCGTGGTCTGCCGGGGCGTGGCGCCTGGGCCGTGTCCCGGGGCGGCGCCTCCAGCCTGCGGTCCGCGGGGCGCGCAGGCTGCGGTCTGCGGGGACGGTGCCGGCGTGGTCGGCCTGTGCCGGCTTCCTCCGGCCCTGCGAGCAGGCGCCGCCTTGGCGCGGGCGGCGCAGGGCCTCCCGGGCGTGCCGGAGCGGCGGGCGCGATCGGTGGGGGACGTCATCCGGTCCGCTTGCGCGGGACCGCCACCTGACCGGCGTCCGGGTCGCCCATGAGTGCGAACGGTTCGGGGTGTTCGGCCGTGCCCACCACCCGCCGGTTCAGCTCCGCCGCCTCGCAGCCGGGGATGGCGAGGGTGACGCCCGCACGGTCGTGCTGCGACGCATCCTCGGGCTGCCACGTCCCGCGGCCCGAGCAATGGTTCACGACGTCGAACCCGTCGTGGACCGGCAGGCCGTACGCCACCGCCTCGCCATGCGGGCCGAGTTCGAGACGGACGTGGTCGCCCGCCCACTCCCCGGTGCAGTCGGCGCGTGCGAGCACGGGGGGTTCGTACGAGGGGACGTCCGCTCCGATGCACAGGGTGGCGAGCACCGCGACCGCGATCGGCGCCCCCGCCCGGCTCCGCACCCGGCGCCCCGGCACCCGCCGCCTCCGCGCCGGCACCGCCACCGTCAGGCCGCGATCCAGCCGAGCGTGGCCGCGTACGAGTTGCCGGCCGGCAGTGAGAGCGGTACGGCGTATCCGGCCGCGAGCAGGAGGGCTATCGGCGCCGCCCAGTACGGGGCGGGGACGCGGGTGCGGAGGCCCGCGCGGTCCGAGGCCGTCATGGCCGGCGCGGTGGCCGGCGCGGTGAACAGCGGGCGGTGCAGGAAGCCCAGGCCCAGCGCGATGAGCGTATTGATGAGCAGCGCGACGGCGCCGCCGTACCACCGGCCGTACGGCTCACCTCGGCGTCCGGTGCGATTCCGCTCCAGGTGCCGGTTCTCCGAAGTGTTTCCGATATATCGTTGACGCATCGCGATCGGTCATCGATAGTGGAGACATCGGGGAACCGATGAACCGGAACGAACCACTACGAAGTGACGGAAGGAGCGCAGTCATGCGTTCACGTGGACAGCACGAACACGGGCACGGACACGAGCACGGACGGGGCCACGGCCACTGCGGGCCCGATCGTCGGGAGGAGTTCAGGGGGCTGCGCGCCGCCTTCGGCCCGTTCGGGCCTCCCTTCGGCGGCGGACCCTTCGGCGGACGCGGCGGTCGCGGCGGGCCGCGCGGCAGGGCTCGGCGCGGAGACGTGCGCGCCTCGATCCTGGCGCTGCTCGCCGACCGGCCGATGCACGGCTACGAGATGATCCAGGAGATCGGCGAGCGCAGCGGCGGGGCGTGGAAGCCCAGCCCCGGCTCGGTCTACCCGACCCTGCAGCTGCTGGAGGACGAGGGCCTGATCGTCAGTGAGAGCGAGGGCGGCAAGAAGCTGTTCACGCTCACCGACGCCGGCCGTACCGAGGCCGAGGCCGGCCCCGACGCCCCCTGGGCGGACGCCGGCCGGGGCTTCGACTTCGAGGCGATGCAGGAGATCCGGACGGCCGGATTCGGCCTGATGGAGGCCTTCGGGCAGGTCTTCAAGACCGGCTCGCCCGAACAGCGGGAGAAGGCCCTCGCCGTCATCAACGACGCCCGCAAGAAGCTCTACCTGATCCTGGCCGACGAACACTGATCCGGCCGGGCCCCGGCCCGGGTCCGGCCCCGGCCCGGCGCACGAACGGAGCGCCCCGCGAGTCCTCTCGCGGGGCGCTCCGTCGTCCGGGCGGCGGTCAGACGACCAGGCCGGCCAGCTTGCGCAGGGATTCGTTCAGCGCGGCGGTCGCCGAGTCCTTGAGCTTGCCGGCCATCAGGGACACCGCGGCGCCCGTGAACTCGCCGTCGATGCGGACGGTGGTGGCCCCGCCGTCCGGGGTCAGCGTGTACCGGGTGAGCACGGCCACGCCCATCGGCCCCTTGCCGGTGATGGCGAAGACCCGCTCGTCCTCCAGCTCGGAGACGGTCCAGACGACCTCGGCCGGGAAGCCCATCATCTTCATGTTCTCGGCGAAGGTGGATCCGACCGCGAGGGTCTCGGGCCCGCCCTTCGGGAAGTTCGTGTGGGTCATGCTCCACTGGCCGTACGCGTCCCAGTCCGTCAGCTGGGACCAGACCTTCGCGGCGGACGCCTCGATGCGTGATTCCGCGGTGACTTCAGCCATGCGACCACCCCTTCTCGTCGGGTACGTGCGGCGGAACGTAGCCCCGGCGGGCGGAACATTCAATACTGACGACCTGTCAGAAATCGGCGGAGCGGGAGGCCGGAACAGGGGCCGGGGTGTCGACTGCGTCTCAACAGGTGTCATGCTCGTGACGGTCCTGACCGGCCCTGTCATGATGGCCCGATGCAAGCGTCAGGGAAGAACGCCGGACTGGGCCTCGCCCTCGTCTCGGCGGTTGCGTTCGGTGGTTCCGGAGTGGCGGCGAAGCCGCTGATCGAAGCGGGTCTGGACCCTCTCCAGATGGTCTGGCTCAGGGTGGCCGGGGCGGCGCTGGTGCTGTCCCCGCTGGCCTGGCGCCACCGCGGTCTCGTCCGGCGCGAGCCCGCGCTGCTCGCGGGCTTCGGGCTGGTCGCCGTCGCGGGCGTACAGGCCTTCTACTTCGCCTCGCTCTCCCGTATCCCGGTCGGCGTGGCCCTGCTGCTCGAGTACCTGGGCCCGGCGCTGCTGCTCGGCTACATACGTTTCGTCCAGCGCAAGCCCGTGACGCGGGGTGCCGCCGCCGGGGCGGCCGTGGCCGTCGTGGGGCTGGCCTGTGTCGTGGAGATCTGGGCCGGGCTGCGGCTCGACCTGCTCGGCGTGGTCTTCGGCCTCTGCGCGGCACTGTGCCAGGCCTCCTACTTCGTCTTCGCCGACCAGGGTTCCGACGGGGAGGACGCCCCGGACCCGCTCGGCGTGACCGCGTACGGCCTGGTCGTCGGCGCCCTCGTCATGACCGTGATCGCCCGGCCGTGGGAGATCGACTGGCATGTGCTCGGCGGCGAGGCGGCCCTCGGCGACGTCATGGTGCCCGCAGGGGTGCTGCTCGGCTGGGTGGTGCTGATCGCGACCGTCTTCGCGTACCTGACCGGCGTCGTCTCGGTGCGCAGGCTCTCGCCGCAGATCGCGGGCGTCGTGGCCTTCCTGGAGGCCGTCGTCGCCACCGTGCTGGCCTGGATCCTGCTCGGCGAGCACCTGTCCACCTGGCAGATCGTCGGCGGCGGGCTGGTACTGGGCGGTGCGTTCATCGCGCAGTCCTCCCGGCCGGCGCCGCCGGAGGTGCCGGCCGAGCCCGATGTGGTGCTGCTGGACCGCGAGACCACGACGGCCTAGGGTGAGGCGCATGTATTCGACCGTGCTGTCGCCGCCCGCCGCCTAGGCGCGGGCCGCACCTCCACGAATCCGAGCGCCCGGGGTCCCCGGGCCTGTGAGCGCTGCCCGCGAAGAGATGACCTGCCTTCCTCATCCTTCACGCATGCGCGGAGAACCACGTGTCGAACCATTCGCCCGCCGCCGGGCGCAGTCTGCTGTACCTCGTCATCGCCGGAGCCGCCTGGGGCACCGCCGGGGCGGCCGCCTCCCTCCTCTTCCTGGCCAGTGACCTCGGCCCGCTCGCCCTGTCCTTCTGGCGGTGCGCGGGCGGGCTCGTGGTGCTGCTCGGGGTGCTCGCCGTACGCGGGCGCCGCCGGGCGGACGACGGGCGGGCGCGGCCGTCGAAGGCCTCGCTGATCGGGACCGGCCTGCTGTTCACGCTCTTCCAGGCAGCCTATTTCGCCGCGGTCCGCGAGACCGGCCTCGCGGTCGGCACCGTCGTCACCCTCGGCGCCGGACCCGTACTCATCGCGATCGGTGCCCGGTACTGGATGGGCGAGCGCCTCGGCCGCGGCGGGCCGGCGGCCGTCGGCGGGGCGCTGGCCGGGCTGGCCGTCCTGGTGCTCGGCAGCGGGGGCGGCGAGGTGCGGCCCCTCGGCGTCGGCTGGGCGCTGCTGTCCGCCGCCGGTTACGCGGCCATGACCCTGCGGGCCCGGCGGCTCGGGCAGCGCGGGGCGGGCGGGGATCCCCTGGTGACCACCGCCTGGTCGGTCGCGGTGGGCGCGGTCGCCCTGCTGCCGCTCGCCTGGGCGGAGGGGCTGCTGCCGCACACCGCCGAACCGGGGCGGGTGCTCGGGCTGCTGGTGTACGTCGCCCTCGTGCCGACGGCGCTCGCGTACGTCCTCTACTTCACCGGCGCCGCCGCGGTCCGGGCCGCCACCGTGTCCGTGATCATGCTGATCGAGCCGGTGAGCGCGGCGGCCATCGCCGTCCTGGTGCTGGGGGAGCGGCTGACCGGCGCCGTGGTGCTGGGGACCGTACTGCTCCTGACGGCGGTGGGGGCGCTGATCGTGGCCGAGACGCGCCGGCTGGCGGCCGGGCAGGGTCCGGCGGCCGCCGGGTCCGCAGCCGTGCGGGAGCGTCCTCAGAGCGCCGTGATGTAGTCCGGGACGGCGATGCCGGGGGCCAGGTCCGCGGCGGGAACGGGGACTCCGTACGCCGGTGCGACGGGGACCGTGCCCGCCCAGTGGGGCAGGTCCAGGTCCTCGGCGTCGTCGTTCGGGCCGCTGTCGCGGACCTTCGCGGACACCTCGTCGAGCTCCAGGCGGATCACCGCCGTGGCGGCGAGCTCCTTCGGGCTGCCGGGCCGCGAGTCGGCGGCGCGGCCCGGCACGACCTGGTCGACGAGGGCGTCCAGGGCGAGGCGGCGTTCCGCCTCGTCGGTGACCTGGTAGGCGATGCCGTGGGCCACGACCGAGCGGTAGTTGAGCGAGTGGTGCATGGCCGCGCGGGCCAGCACCAGGCCGTCCACGTGGGTCACGGTCACGCAGACGGCGAGACCCGGGTCGGGCTTGCCGGCCGCGAGCAGCGGGCGCGAGCCGGTGGAGCCGTGCATGTACAGGACCTCGCCGACGCGGGCGAAGAGCGTCGGCAGCACGACGGGGGCGCCGTCGCGGACGAACCCGAGGTGGCAGAGGTAGGCCTGGTCGAGTATCGCGTGCACCGTCTCGCGGTCGTAGCGCGCGCGGTCCCGGTAACGGGTGGGGGTGGTGCGGCCGGTGGGCCCGTACCCCGCCTCCGGCTCCGCCCTGGTCTCCGACTTCGTCGCGGGGGTCGCGGTCATCGTGCGCCCTCCTTCGTACTAGTGCATAATTGGCTTTGTGCTAGGAGATTATCGGATCGAAGGGCGCCGCGCATCGGATATCGCGGCCAGTGTCGAAGCGGGCGTGGGCTCGGGGGCGCTCCCGCCCGGATCGCTGTTGCCGCCGATGCGGGAGCTGGCGGGTGAGCTGGGGGTGAACCCGAACACCGTCGCGGCCGCGTACCGCACGCTGCGCGAGCGCGGGGTCATCGAGACCGACGGGCGGCGCGGCAGCCGCGTACGGGCCCGCCCCTCCAGCGCGCCCCGCGACGCCGCCCCTATGGCGGTGCCGCCGGGCGTACGGGACCTCGCCTCGGGCAACCCGGACCTGTCGCTGCTCCCCACCCTGGACGGGGCCCTGGCCGCCGCAGCCCGGCGGTACGCGCAGGAGCCGACCCTCTACGGGGACGACCCGCTGGTGCCGGAACTCGCGCGGCTCGCCCGCGCGGACCTCGACGCGGACGGGGTTCCCGCGGGGCCGGTGGCGGTGACCTCGGGCGCGCTGGACGGGATCGAGCGGGTCCTGGCCGCGCATCTGCGGCCGGGGGACGCGGTGGCGGTCGAGGACCCCGGGTGGGGGAGCATGCTCGACCTGGTCGCGGCGCTCGGGCTGCGGGTGCTGCCGGTGGCCCTGGACGACGACGGCCCCCGGGTCGACGCGGTGGCACGGGCGCTGGCGGGCGGGGCGCGGGCCCTGGTGGTCACCCCGCGGGCGCAGAACCCGACCGGGGCTGCGCTGAGCGCGGCGCGCGCGGAGGAGCTGCGGGCGCTGCTGGCGGGGTACCCGCAGGTGCTGGCGATCGACGACGACCACGGCCACGGGATCGCGGACCTGCCGCTCCATTCGCTGGGCGGGGTGACCCGGCACTGGGCGCTGACCCGGTCCGCGGCCAAGGCGTACGGGCCGGACCTGCGGCTGGCGGTGCTCACCGGGGACGCGGTGACGCTGGACCGGGTGCGCGGCCGGCAGCGGCTGGGCCCGGGCTGGGTGAGCCGGCTGCTCCAGTACGCGGTGGTGGACCTGTGGACCTCGGGGGCGGTGGACCGCGCGGCGGTGTCCCGCGCCTACGGCGAGCGGCGGAACGCGGTGATCGCGGCGCTGCGGGAGCGGGGGGTGCGGGCCCACGGGCCGAGCGGGCTGAACGTGTGGGTGCCGCTGGCCGGGGTCGGCGAGACGGCGGTGGTGGTGGGGCTGCTGGCCGCGGGGTGGGCGGTGGCGCCGGGCTCCCGGTACCGGGTGGAGTCGGGTCCGGGGATCCGCCTGACGGTCTCGACGCTCGTGCCGGCCGAGATCCCGGCCCTGGCCGACGCCGTCGCCGCCGCGGTACACCCGCCGGGCGGCGGCCGCTCGGTCTGACCCCCGCCGGGCTGAGTGATGATCGCCGGACGGTACCAGCAAGCGTCAGGCGGGCCGGCGGGGGCCGGGGCGGGTCTGGGTGAGGGCGGCGCCCGCCAGGATGACGGCGGCGCCCACCGGGGTGTTCCAGTGGAGCTGTTCGCCGAGTACCAGGACGCCCGCCGCGGTCGCCACGACAGGGATGAAGTACGTGACCATCTGTGCGGTGGTCGGGCCGACCTCCGTCACCAGGCCGTACTGCATCTGCAGGGCCATACCGGTCCCGAGGGCACCCAGGGCGATCACCGACAGGGTCGGCCAGAGCGGGAAGGACGCCGGGGCGCTGGTGAACAGGGAGCTGACCAGGGCGAGCTGGAGGGTGGACAGCAGCAGCTGGCCGCCCGTCATGGCGACCGGGGAGCCCGGGGTGCCGGCCAGGGTGCGGCGGACGTAGATCCAGCCGATGGGGTAGCAGAGCGAGGCCAGCAGGGCGAACGTGGTGCCCCTGGCGTCGACGCCCGCGAAGCCCTGCCAGGCGCCGAGGACCGTGAGCACGCCCAGGAAGCCCAGGCCGAGCCCCGCGAATCGGCGCCGGGTCGGGCGGTCCTCCGACAGCGCGACCAGCGACAGGGCCATGCCCCACAGCGGGGAGGTGGCGTTGCAGATGCCGGCCAGGCTCGACGGGATGCTCAGTTCCGAGTACGCGAACAGCGAGAACGGGGCCGTGTTGAGCAGGAGCGCCGCCACGGCGAGGTGACCCCAGGTGCGCAGCCCGCGGGGGAGCGGCTCGCGGCGTACCAGCAGCACCGCCAGGAGGGCGAGCGCCCCGAACAGGACCCGGCCCAGTGCCACCTGGAAGGGGGCGTAGGCCTCCGTGCCCACCTTGATCAGGAGGAAGCTGAATCCCCAGATGACCGACAGGATCGCGAAGCGGACCCGCCAGTCGAGCAGCCGGACCCGGCGGGCGGCGGTGGTGGCCGTGGCGGAGGCGTGGGCGGTGGCGGTGGCGGTGGCGGAGGGGAGGGCTGACCGCGGTGCTGTGGGTGCGCTCATGCCCCTTACTGTGCGCGCCTCAACTTCGTAGGACAAGCGAGACTTCGTGGGGGCGACGGCGTAGCATCGCTTACATGTTGAACCTGGAGCGCCTGCGCACCCTCGACGCCCTCGCCCGCCACGGCTCGGTCAGCGGCGCGGCCGACGGGCTCCATGTCACCACCTCCGCCGTCTCCCAGCAGATGGCCAAGCTGGAGCGCGAGATCGGCCAGCCGCTGCTGGCCAGGAACGGCCGCGGGGTCCGGCTCACCGACGCCGGGCGGCTGCTCGCCGACCACGCGGCGCGGATCATCTCCCAGGTGGAGCTCGCCCAGGCCGATGTCGAGGCCCAGCGGGGCTGCGCGGTCGGCGAGTTGCGGATCGGCGCCTTCCCGACCGCCATGCGCGGTCTGCTGCCCCAGGCACTGTCCGCCCTGCGCGCGGACCATCCGGAGCTGCGGGTCCGGGTGCGCGAACAGGAGCCGGAGGAGAGCATGGCCGCGGTCGTGCGCGGGGACCTCGACCTGGCCCTCGCCATCGACTGGCACAACAAGCGCATGCCGGTGCCCGCCGAGCTGACCCGGGCCCACCTGCTCGACGACTCGGTCGACATCGCCGTCCCGGTGGGGCACCGGCTCGCCGGCCGGGACAAGATCTCCCTGGCCGAATTCGCCGAGGACGACTGGATCTCCTGGAACGAGGGCCAGTTCTGCCACGAGTGGCTCGTCTTCACCCTGCGCGGTACCGGGATCGAGCCGCGCATCGCGCACATCGCCGAGGAACACCACACCCAGCTCGCCTTCGTCGAGGCCGGACTCGGCGTGTGCGTCGCGCCCAGGCTGGGCCGCGGTCCGGTGCCGCCGGGGGTCCGGCTGCTGCCGGTCTGCGACTCCGTCCGCCGCCACGTCTACGCGGTCTGGCGTGCGGACGCCGACCGGCGGCCCTCCATCCGGGCCGCGGTGGAGGCCCTGGGAGAGGTGGCCGCCGGGATCCGGTAGCAGCGCCGGAGGCCTACAGTTTGCGGAAGTCCCAGGAGACGACCGACTCCGGGGTGAGCCGTATCCAGGCGTGCCGGCCGTCGTGCGGCATCTCGTCGAGGCCGAAGTTCTTGGCCGGAAAGATCCGCTCGGCCTCCGCCAGTTCCGGGCAGGGTTCGCCGGTGCGCGGGGCCTCGCCCACGAAGACGGCGGTGCCGGACAGCTCCACCCCCCGCAGTTCGTCGTACGCCTCTCCCGCGTCCACGACCACCGAGATCCGCGGGTCCTTGCGCAGGTCGGACCAGCGCCGGCTGCGCGTGATCGAGTACAGCCACAGCGACGTGCCGTCCCAGGCGAACCACAGGGCGCCCACGTGCGGGCGGCCGTCCGGGGAGACGGTGGCCACCCGGCAGGTGCGCTGCTCGCGCAGGAAGGCGTCCACCTCCGCGTCGCTCATCATGATGCGGCGCCCCCGCCGCTGTGCCGTTGCCGCGCGTGCCTCGTCCATCCGTCCCGCACCCCTTCACATCTGACTACGTGTCAGGAATCATGCGGGCTGTCGGGCCGTCACGCCAGGGGGAGCCATGCAGGAACTCGATCCCGCCACCACCGCGCTGCTCACCGTCGAATGCCAGAACGGGGTGGTCGGTGAGGAGAGCGCGCTGCCCGAACTCGCCAAGGCGGCCAGGGACTCCGGGATGCTGGAGCGGGTGGCCGCACTGGCCGACGCCGCGCGCGCGGCCGGCGCGCAGGTGCTGCACGCCGTGGCGGAGCGGCGGCCGGACGGGCGCGGGGCGAACACCAACGCCCGCCTGTTCCGGGCGGCCGGGAAGCTGCCCGTCCGTCAGCTGACGGGGAGCGCGGCCGTGGACGTCGCGGCCCCCATCACCGTGGCCGATCAGGACCTGGTGGTCCGACGGCTCCACGGACTCTCCCCGATGGCCGGAACCGACCTCGACGCACTGCTGCGCAACCTCGGCGTCCGCACCCTCGTCGTCACCGGGGTCTCCTCCAACATCGCCATTCCCAACACCGTCTTCGACGCCGTGAACCTCGGCTACCGGGTGGTCGTCCCGTCCGACGCGATCGCCGGGGTGCCCGCCTGCTGCACGGAGGAGGTGATCCGCAACTCCCTGGCGCTCGTGGCGGTCATCACCACGACCGAAGCCCTCCTCGCCCAGTGGGCCGAGCCGACCTCGTAGGCGTCGGCCCCGGGCTCAGGCGCCGGGCTCGGCTGAGGCGATGGCCGCGAGGGCGGACGCCGGATCCCGCTCGACCTCGAGGTCGCCCAGCGTGACCACGCCGACGAGCTCACCGTCCTCGGTCTGTACGGGCAGACGCCTCAGGGCGTGCCGTCGCATGAGGCGGAGCGCCTCGCCGACGTCCTCGCCGGGAAGGACGGTGACCGGGTCGGCGCTGCAGATGGCGTGCACCGTCGTGTCGGCGGGGTCGCGGTTCTCGGCCACCGCGCGTATCACGAGGTCCCGGTCGGTCACGATGCCGCACAGCCGGCCCTCGTCGACGACCAGCACGTCGCCGATGTCCGCGTCCCGCATCACCCGGGCCGCCTCCGCCAGCGAGGTCAGCTTCTCGACGGTCACCGGCTTCCGGGTCATCACCTCGTGGACTCGTCGGGTCATGGTTCCTCCCACTGCGGGCAGCGTCCGGCCCGGGTCAGGCGCGCGAGGCCGGGGAGGGCCGGGCGTCGGCGAACTCCCTCACGAAGGCCGCGCAGAAGGCGTCCAGGTCTCCCGGCTTGCGGCTGGTGACCAGCGTCGCGGGGGCCGCGTGGCAGACCTGGACCTCTTCGTCCACCCAGGTGCCGCCCGCGTTGCGGATGTCGGTCGCCAGGCTCGGCCACGAGGTCAGCGTCCGGCCCCGTACGACATCGGCTTCCACGAGGGTCCAGGGCGCGTGGCAGATCGCCGCGACCGGCTTGCCCGCCTCGAAGAAGCTGCGCGTGAATCCGACCGCCCGTTCGTTCATCCGCAGGGCGTCGGGGTTGGCGACTCCACCGGGCAGCACGAGCGCATCGAAGGCGTCCGAGGTGTCACCGGCCAGCACGTGGTCGACGGGATGGGTGCCGCCCTTGTCGAAGTGGCGGAACGCCTGCACCCGGCCGGGCTCCGTCGAGACCAGCTGGGCGACCCAGCCCTTGTCCTCGACCGCCTTCCAGGGTGCCGTCAGTTCGATCTCCTCCACGCCCTCGGGCGCGGTCAGGAACGCGATGCGCACGTCGCTCACTTCCTCCACCGGATCGGTTTCGCGGACACTCCGTGGCCTACCCGGGCTGGGCGCCGGCATGCGGGCGGGTGCGTCCGCGGCAGGCCCCGTGTGATCACTCCAGCACGGTGGCGGCCACGGAGAGGTCCGCCACCAGCCCCGAGAAGGCGGCCTCCCGGTCGTCCGCCCGAAGGACCGCCGAGGGATGGACCGTCGCCAGCAACTGCCCCGCGGCCCGGCCCTCGGGCCCGCCGTCGTCCAAGGCGGGCATCGGCAGCAGGACGCCGCGCCGCTCGCCCACCCGGAACGAGGACCCGAGCAGCGCCCGTCCCGCGGTACCGCCCAGCAGCACCAGCAGCTCGGGGTCGACGAGCCGGAGTTCCTCCACCAGCCAGGGCCGGCAGGCGGTCATCTCCCGCAGGCTCGGGGCCTTGTGGATGCGGCGCTTGCCGCGCGGGGCGGGAGTGAACTTGAAGTGCTTGACCACATTGGTCAGGTACACGTCCTCGCCCCCGAGTCCGGCCTCGTCGAGCGCCCTGCGCAGCAGCTGCCCCGCCGGGCCGACGAACGGTTCCCCCCGCACGTCCTCCTGGTCCCCGGGCTGCTCCCCGACCAGCATCAGCCGCGCGCGGGCGGGGCCCGCGCCGAAGACCGTCTGCGTCGCGTCCCGGAACAGCGGGCACCCCCGGCACCCGGCCGCCGCCCGCCGCAGACCGGCCAGGCCTCCCCGTGACGGCAGATAGGGCCGGGCGTCGTACCCCTGCCCGTCGGCCGCGGCGGTGCCCGGGTCCGCCTTCGTCACCATCGCCCCACCACCTCCGTACGCGGACCGGCTGCCAGGACGGCAGGCGCCTTCCCCGCGATCCCCGCCCGAAACGGCCCGCCGGGCCCACGCCCGGTCCGCCCCCGCAATTGCGGTGGGGCGTGACGATCACGCCGCCTACCCTGGGGTGATGCTTACCGAAGTGACAGCGACCCGCTACGTCACGCCACTGCGTGAGGGCGGCTCGCTCCCGGGAATCGTCGAGGCCGACGACCTCGGTACCTACGTCATGAAGTTCACCGGCGCCGGCCAGGGCCGCAAGACCCTGGTGGCCGAGGTCATCTGCGGGCGGCTCGCCCAGCGGCTGGGCCTGCGGGTGCCGCGGCTGGTGCAGATGCAGCTCGACCCCGTCATCGGGCTCGGCGAGCCCGACCAGGAGGTCCAGGAACTGCTCAAGGCCAGCGGCGGCCTCAACCTCGGCATGGACTACCTGCCCGGATCGATCGGCTTCGACCCGCTCGCGTACCAGGTCGACCCGGTCGAGGCGGGGCGCGTGGTCTGGTTCGACGCCCTGATCAACAACGTAGACCGGTCCTGGCGCAACCCCAACATGCTGGTGTGGCACGGAGACCTGTGGCTCATCGACCACGGCGCCACCATGATCTGGCAGCACAACTGGCCCACCGCCGCGGCCGCGGCCGCCAAGCCGTACAACGCCTCCGACCACGTCCTCGCCCCCGTGGGCCCGGACATCACCGGCGCCGCCGCCGTCCTCGCTCCGCTGGTCACCGAGGAGCTGCTCACCGAGGTCGCGGCCGACGTCCCCGACGAATGGCTCGTCGACGAGCCCGGCTTCGGCTCCACGGACGACCTGCGCCGCGCCTATGTGGAGGCGTTGCTGCCGCGTGCGGCCACGATCCACGAGAGGATCTCGATGGAGGCGGAGGTCAGGCAGCGGTCCGGTCCGCCCGGCTGGCTCGCCGAGCGCCTCCCTCCCCAGTCGGACAAGAACAAGCAGAAGAGCGGCGACGAGTGACCAAGAGGGACGTGTTCGAGTACGCGCTGGTGCGTGTGGTGCCCCGGATGGAACGGGGTGAGTGTTTCAACGCCGGCGTGATCGTCTACTGCCGGGCGCACGGATTCGTCGCCGCGCGCACCCACCTCGACGAGGCGAAGCTGCTCGCGCTGGACCCCGGAGCCGATGTGGCCGGGGTGCGGGCAGCGCTGCGCGGGGTGGAGGGGGTGTGCGCGGGCGGCACCGCGGCGGGGCAGGCCGCCGGTGACGACGCCGGGCGGCGGTTCCGGTGGCTGATCGCGCCGCGGAGCACCGTCGTGCAGCCGGGGCCCGTGCACACCGGCCTGACGGCCGATCCCGCGGCCGAGGTGGAGCGGCTGCTGGACCTGCTGGTCCGCTGACCTGGGCCCCGTCGGCTGTTCGGGTGCGGCGCCGCTGGGGGGGCTCGGCCCCCGGACCCCCGCGCCCCGAACGCCGGCGGGGGCTGGACGCGCCCCCGGCGGGCTGCCGTTGACACCGGGTGCCAGGGATCCTAGCGTCTCCTCAGCTGAAGCTACTAAGCGGTTGCTCACCTCTGGGCGGCCGTCTCTCAAGGGCGAGGAGATCCAGTATGTCCACCACCGAGCAGCGCGTCGCGATCGTGACCGGGGCGGCCCGGGGCATCGGCGCCGCCACCGCCGTGCGCCTGGCCGCCGAGGGCCGGGCGGTCGCCGTACTCGACCTCGACGAGGCCGCCTGCAAGGACACCGTCGAGGCCATCACGGCGGCCGGCGGCAAGGCCCTCGCCGTCGGCTGCGACGTCTCGGACGGCGCGCAGGTGGAGGCGGCCGTCGAGCGCGTCGCGAGCACGCTCGGCGCTCCGACCGTCCTGGTCAACAACGCGGGTGTGCTGCGCGACAACCTGCTGTTCAAGATGGCCGAGTCCGACTGGGACACGGTCATGAACGTGCACCTGCGCGGTGCGTTCCTGATGGCGAAGGCCTGTCAGAAGTACATGGTCGACGCCAAGTTCGGCCGCATCGTCAACCTCTCCAGCAGCTCGGCCCTCGGCAACCGCGGCCAGGCCAACTACTCGGCGGCCAAGGCGGGTCTGCAGGGCTTCACCAAGACCCTGGCCATCGAGCTCGGCAAGTTCGGCGTCACCGCCAACGCCGTCGCCCCCGGTTTCATCGCCACCGAGATGACCGCGCAGACCGCTGCCCGCGTCGGCATGGGCTTCGAGGACTTCAAGGCCGCGGCCGCCACCCAGATCCCCGTCCAGCGCGTCGGCACCCCCGACGACATCGCCAACGCCATCGCCTTCTTCACCGGCGAGGCGGCCGGCTTCGTGTCCGGCCAGGTCCTGTACGTGGCCGGCGGCCCGCTCAACTGACCGGTCCACGAGAGGCAGGGGTGAACGACATGACGAACGAGGCAACGGACAGCGGCAAGGTCGCGCTGATCACCGGCGCGAGCCGGGGCATCGGCTACGGCGTCGCCGAGGCGCTGGTCGCCCGCGGGGACCGGCTGTGCATCACCGGGCGCAACGAGGACGCCCTCAAGGAGGCCGTCGAGCGGCTCGGCGCCGACCGGGTCATCGGGGTCGCGGGCAAGGCGCACGACGAGGAGCACCAGGCCCTCGCCGTCGAACGCACGATGGAGGCGTTCGGCCGGGTCGACTTCCTGATCAACAACGCCGGCACCAACCCGGTCTTCGGTCCGATCGCGGACCTGGACCTCGGGGTCGCGCGCAAGGTCTTCGAGACCAACGTGATCTCGGCGCTCGGCTTCGCCCAGCGGACCTGGCACGCCTGGCAGAAGGACAACGGCGGGGCGATCGTGAACATCGCCTCCATCGCGGGCGTCTCCGCCTCGCCCTTCATCGGGGCGTACGGGATGAGCAAGGCGGCGATGATCAACCTGACCCTCCAGCTCGCCCACGAGATGGCCCCCGGGGTCCGGGTCAACGCGATCGCGCCCGCGGTGGTCAGGACCAAGTTCGCGCAGGCGCTCTACGAGGGCCGCGAGCAGGAGGCCGCGGCCGCCTATCCGCTGGGCCGGCTCGGGGTTCCGGAGGACATCGGAGGGGCCGCGGCCTTTCTCACATCTGCACAAGCGGAATGGATCACAGGACAAACTCTGGTCGTAGACGGGGGAATGTTCCTGAATGCCGGAGTGCACTGATCGATAATCGGACACATTCCCCTCCTGAAGGGAGGTGAATGTGCCACGAATATGCACGGAACCGGTCATGTGCCCCACGAAACCTGTCCATTGGAATCGTGGGGCACTGCGGTAGGGTCTGCCGCACCCCTGGCTGATCGAGGAGCGTGCACGTGTTCATCCGGACCAGATGTCTGCAGATCACTGCGGCCCTTGCGTCCATATCCCTGCTCGCCGGATGCGGCCTGCTCTCGGACGACAAGGGCGACGACGCCAAGCGCATCGTCGTCGGCACTACGAGCGCCCCGAGCACGCTCGACCCGGCCGCGGCGTGGGACGGCTCCTGGGAGCTCTACCGGAACGTCTACCAGACCCTGGTGGCCTTCCCGACGGGCTCCACCAAGCCCCAGCCGGACGCGGCCCAGAGCTGCGAGTTCACGGACGCGGCGAACCAGGCGTACCGGTGCACCCTGCGCAAGGGCCTGAAGTTCTCCGACGGAGAGCCGCTCGACGCCAAGGCCGTCAAGCACTCCCTGGACCGGATCAGGACCATCGGCTCCAAGGTCGGTCCCAAGGACCTCTTCGGCACGCTCGACAAGATCGAGACCCCGGACCCGCTGACGGTCGTGTTCCACCTGAACACCTCGGACGCCACGTTCCCGTTCGTCCTCGGCTCGCCCGCCGCCTCGCTGGTCGCGCCCAAGGAGTACCCCGCGGACAAGGTCCGCGACGACGGCAAGATCGTCGGCTCGGGCCCGTACGTGCTGGAGTCGTACAAGGAGGCCGGTGAGGCCGTCCTCAACCGCAACGAGAGCTACAACGGCTTCGCCAACCCCAAGAACAACGGCGTGACCATCCGCTACTTCGCGGACTCCCCGAAGATGATCTCCGCCCTGAAGGGCAAGGAGATCGACGCGATCTACCGAGGCCTGTCGGCCCCCGAGATCCTGGACCTCCAGAGCCCCGCCTCGCACGGCCAGGGCGTCCAGGTCGTCGAGAACGTCGGCTCCGAGATCCGCTACCTGGTCTTCAACCCCAAGGACCCGGCGGTCGCCAAGCTCCCGGTCCGCCAGGCCATCGCCCAGGTGATCGACCGCGGCGCGCTCGTCTCGAAGGTCTACCAAGGCACCGCCGAGCCGCTGTACTCGATGGTCCCCAAGGGCGTCGTGGGCCACAAGACGCCCTTCTACGACAAGTACGGCCCGGCGGACGTGCCCAAGGCCAAGAAGATCCTCCGGGACGCCGGCATCACCCAGCCCGTCGAGCTGACCTTCTGGTACACCACCGACCGCTACGGCGCCTCCACCGCGGACGAGTTCACCGAGCTCAAGCGCCAGCTGGACGAGAGCCAGCTCTTCAAGATCACCCTGCGCAGCGCGCCCTGGAAGACCTTCCAGGAGGGCTACAAGGGCCAGGAGTACCCGGTCTTCGGCCGTGGCTGGTTCCCCGACTTCCCGGACCCGGACAACTTCATCGCGCCGTTCGTCGGCAAGGAGAACGCGGTCGGCACCCCGTACGAGCCCGCCGAGATCCTGACCGACCTGCTGCCCAAGTCCCGCCGCGAGGGGGACCGCTCGGCCGGCGTCCAGCAGTTCGAGAAGGCACAGCAGGTCTTCGCCGAGGACGTCCGGCTGCTGCCCCTGTGGCAGGGCAAGCTGTACGTCGCCGCCCGGGAGGACATCGCGGGCGCCGAGCGGGCCCTGGACCCGCAGACCGTCATGCAGATGTGGGAGTTCTACCGCAAGACCAGCTGGTAGCAGGGCCGCACGCGTCGGCCGCCGGGAGGCGGCCGACGCGTTGTCAGTGGCTCCCGGTAGGTTCTTGATCAGTCGCAAGAACTTTGTACCGGAGGTTGTGCCGTGACCCAGATGCTGCCCGAGTCCTGGCTGCCCGTCCTCGGCGGGGAGCTGGACAAGCCCTACTTCAAAGAGCTCACCGAGTTCGTCGAGAAGGAGCGGGCGAACGGGCCGGTCTACCCGCCCCGCGAGCAGGTGCTCGCGGCCCTGGAGGCCACTCCCTTCGACCAGGTGAAGGTGCTGGTCCTCGGCCAGGACCCGTACCACGGCGCAGGCCAGGGCCACGGCCTGTGCTTCTCCGTGCAGCCCGGCGTGAAGACCCCGCCCTCGCTGCGCAACATCTACAAGGAGATGAAGGAGGAGCTCGGCCTCCCCGTCCCCGACAACGGGTACCTGATGCCGTGGGCCGCGCAGGGCGTCCTGCTGCTCAACGCGGTGCTCACGGTCCGCGAGGCCGAGCCCAATTCGCACAAGGGCAAGGGCTGGGAGAAGTTCACCGACGCGGTGATCCGCGCGGTGTCCGACCGCCCGGACCCGGCCGTCTTCGTGCTGTGGGGCGCCTACGCCCAGAAGAAGATCCCGCTCATCGACGAGGAGCGCCACGTGATCGTCAAGGGCGCCCACCCGTCCCCGCTGTCGGCGAAGAAGTTCTTCGGCTCCCGCCCCTTCACGCAGATCAACGAGGCCGTCGCCGCCCAGGGCCATGAGCCGATCGACTGGCGGATCCCGGACCTCGGCTGACGCCACACCGCGCCTCGGCGCCATTGCCGGTGCCTCCGGCTAGCTTCTTGATGATCAGACCGGAGCAGGTCTGGCGGAGCGAGCCGGAGGCCGCGGTGACGGAGCAGCAGGAGGCGTCGGAGGACGCCGTCATGACCCGGATCGGCCAGGCGGTCATCCTGCTGCACGCCGGGGACCGCGAGGAGGCGCGCAACCGGCTCGCCGACATCTGGACCGAGCTCGGGGTCGAGGGCGACTCACTTCACCGGTGCACCCTCGCGCACTACATGGCCGACGCCCAGGACGATCCCTCGGACCAGCTGGCCTGGGACCTCAGGGCGCTGTCCGCAGCCGAGGCGCTGGGGGACGGGCCGCTGATGCCCCGGGGGTTCTACCCCTCCCTACACCTGAGCCTCGCCGACGACTACGTGAAGCTGGGGCGGCCCGAGGCGGCCAGGGCGCACCTGGCCCGGGCCCGTGCGGCGGCCGCCGCTCTGCCAGACGACGGCTACGGCAACGGCGTACGGGGCGCCATCCTCCGGCTGGAGCGGCGCCTGGCCGCGGAGCCGGGAGCCGGGCGCCGGCCGTTCCCCGAGCAGTCCCCGTAGAGCAGCGCCCCGGGGAGGTCCGCCGCGGGGCCGGTCCGCGGAACGGCCCCCCACGGCCCTCAGCCGCCGTGGACGCCCGCGCAGATACGGGCCTCCGGGCTGTCCGGACGCCAGTGACCGTGCCGGCGGCCCAGCGCGCACACGTCGGCCGGGCGCACCGGCAGTTCCCGCATCAGCTCCCGCTCCGCCTTCGCGTCGGGCCGTGCGGCCCCCGTGTTCCCGCCCTCCCCGTGGGCCCGGGCCGCCTCGGCGGGCCTGCGGGGCTCGGGGATGTCCGGGACCGGCGGCGGAGCCTGCGCGCTCCGCTGCGGGGCGGCCGGGGCCGTGGCGGGCGCGGAGGCCGCAGGCGGCGCGGCGGGCCGGGGGGCCGCCCCGAGCGCCTCCAGCGCGGGTGCCTGGACGACCACCGGGGAGGCTCCGGGCCCGCCGCGCGGCTCGTGGTGCGGCGCCGGTCCCGCCGAGGGGCCGACGGCCGGCGTCACCGGCGCGGGGTTCACCTTCACACAGCCGGAGACGGCCGAGACGGCACAGGCGACTCCGAGCAGCAGCGTTGTCGTGGTTCGGGTTGGATGCACTCGCGCAACTCTGCTCCGACGGGCACCGCGTTGGGAAACCCGGAGGCCATATTCACTCCGCACGGGTGACGGGGCGCGGGCCAACCGAACCCCGTCCGCCGGCCGGCGGCCACCCGCCCGGCCCCGTGTCCTCCCCGGCCCGCCGCCCTCGGGCCCGGTCCGCCGGGCAGGCCCTAAGCTGCAGGCATCCCACGAGGAACACACCAGGAGGCGCCCGGTGAAGGTCGGCTGCATCGGACTCGGCGACATCGCGCAGAAGGCGTACCTGCCCGTGCTCACCACCCGGCCGGGAGTCGAGCTGCACCTGCAGACGCGCACCCGGGCCACCTTGGAGCGGGTCGGCGAGATCCACCACGTCCCGGCGGCACACCGGCACACCGACCTCGACGCGCTGCTCGCCGAGGGCCTCGACGCGGCGTTCGTGCACGCGCCGACCAGCGCGCACCCCGAGATCGTCGAGCGCCTCCTGGAGGCGGGCGTGCCGACCTACGTGGACAAGCCGCTCGCCTACGAACTCGCGGATTCGGCGAGGCTCGTGGAACTGGCCGAGGAGCGCGGGGTGTCACTCGCCGTCGGATTCAACCGCCGTCACGCACCCGGGTACGCACAGTGCGCCGAGCACGCCCGCGATCTGATCGTCATGCAGAAGAACCGCGTCGGGCTGCCCGAGGACCCGCGCACGATGGTGCTGGACGACTTCATCCACGTCGTCGACACCCTGCGCTTCCTGCTGCCCGGCGAGGCCGACCGGATCGACGTCCGGGCCGTGGTGCGCGAGGGGCTGATGAGCCAGGTGGTGCTCCAGATGTCCGGCGCCGGTTTCACCGCGCTCGGGATCATGAACCGGCTCTCCGGTTCCGCCGAGGAGATCCTGGAGGTGTCCGGGCAGGACACCAAGCGCCAGGTCCTCAACCTCGCGGAGGTCATCGACCACAAGGGCCAGCCGACCGTCCGGCGCCGCGGGGACTGGGTGTCCGTCGCCCGCCAGCGCGGCATCGAACAGGTCGTGGACCACTTCCTGGAGGCCGTGGCCGCCGGCAGGACGCTCAGCGCGCGCGATGCGCTGCTCACCCACGAGCTGTGCGAGCGGGTCGTGGAGTCGGCGCTGGAGCAGGCCTCCTGAGCGCCTGCGCGGCCTGCGCCGCGCCGTACACGGCGAGTGCGGCGACGGCCGTGTAGACCGCCCAGTCCCCGAAGCGGGCGTACAGGGTCGTGCCCGTCGCCAGCGGGACCTCGTACAGGCGCGCCGTACTCGCCGAAGTGGGCAGGGCCGAGCCGATCCGCTCGCCCGAGGGGCCGTGCACCACGCTGGTGCCGGTGAGGGTGGCGTGCACCATCGGGCGGCCGTCCTCCGCGGCCCGCAGCGCGGTGAGCGAGGCGTGCTGCGCCGGGGCCCAGCTGTTCTGGAAGGTGGAGGTCGACGACTGGGCGACGAGCAGGGACGCCCCGTCCAGGGTGAGGCGCCGGCTCATGTCGGGGAAGGCGGATTCGAAGCAGACCAGCGGTCCGACGCGGACACCCCCGGGAAGGTCCATGACCACCGGCGACCGGCCGCGCATCCGGTCCTCACCGGCCGCCCTGCCCACGGAGGTGGCCCAGCCGAGCAGGGAGCGGGCGGGCACGTACTCCCCGAAGGGGACCAGCCGCATCTTGTCGTACCGGGCGCCCGTCGGACCCTCGGGGCCCACGAGCACCGAGGACTTGTAGATGCCGGGCCGGTCCGGCCCGCGCGCGTCGACGTTGACCAGCAGCGGAGCCCCGACCTGCGCCGACAGGGCGGCGAGCCGCCGGGCCAGGTCGGGCCGGGCCGCCAGGTCCGCGCCGACGCTGCTCTCGCCCCACACCACCAGGTCGGGCCGCTGCCCCTCCAGCGTCCGCGTGAGCCGCTCCCCGGCCGCGAACCGCCGTTCGGAGCTGTCGGGCCCGTCCGGGATCAGACCGGGCTGTACGACGGCCACGCGCAGCCGTCCCGACACCGCGGGCCGCTCGGCCCACAGCCACACCGCCCCGGTCAGCACCGCGCACCCCGCCACCCCGGCCACCGCCGGGATCCGCGCCCCCGGTACCGCGACCAGCAGCACCAGCGCGCAGTTCACCGCCACCACCAGCAGGCTCACCAGCCACACCCCGCCCACCGAGGCCAGCCGCAGCGCGGGCGGCACCTGCCACTGGCTCGCCCCCAGAAGCCCCCACGGCCCGCCCAGCCCCTGCCAGGACCGGGCCAGCTCCGACAGCAGCCACCCCGCCGGCACGAGGACCAGTCCGGCGGCCGCGCGCCCCGCCGTGGGCTGCCCGCCGAGCAGGTCCCGCACCAGGAGTGCCCACGGGATCCACAGCACGCCCAGCAGCGCCGCGATCAGTACCAGGAAGACGTGCAGGCTGGGCAGCAGCCAGTGGTGCACGGCCACGATGAACCCGGCGCCGCCGACCCAGCCCTCCAGCGCCGCTCGCCGACCGGAGGGGGCCGACCTCAGCAACAGCATCCAGGGCACGAGGGCGACGTACGCGAACCACCAGAGCGCGGGGGCGGGGAACGCGAGGGCGGGCAGCGCACCGGCGCCGGCCGCGCCCGCGACGCGCCACCCCGAGGGCCACCGCGGCAACGACCGGGAGAGCGACCGGGGGGACCACCCGCTCCGTATCGAGATCATGGGGCGCCTCCGCTTCCAGTGTGGAGTCAGGCGGAAACGTGCCGCCACTTCTCGTGCACGGTCACCCGGGTCAGCCGCCAGCCGTCGTAGGTGCGGGCGAGCGCGAAGGTGTAGCGCCCGGCGGCGACGAAATTCGGCGCGGTGACCGTCCCGTCGAACTCGTCCCCGGCGAGCCTCATCGGATTGAGGAAATCGGCACGGACCTCGGCGCTGTCGCCGGGCGCGCCGCCCGCGTCCTCCAGCCGGATCAGCCGGTTCACGATGAGGTGCTGGCGCACGGGGAAGAGCTTCATCGTCTCCGCGAGCCAGTCGGCCACCTCCCCGGCGGGCCCCTCCACCCCGCCCGCCGAGCTGTAGTCCGCCCGCCCGGCCGGGGCGAACAGGGCCCGGTACCCCTCCCAGTCGCCGTCGTCCACGGCCACCGCGTACCCCGAGACCACCTCGTCGATCGCCAGCCGGTCCATCACCGTCGCGAGGTCCACACGCTGCGTCATCGGGACAGTGTGGGGGCGACGGGCGGCAACGCCAAGGGGCGTGCGCCGACGGGATCTCCCGCCCGGGCCGTCAGTGACCTGAATGCGCCTCCCGCTGGCGGACCACGACGAGGAACGCATCACTGTCCAGATCCATCACCACCTCGGCCGGCACCCCCTCCCGCAGGCGCTGCGCCGCGTACTCCTCCGCGGGCCAGCTCCCCCGCGGACTTCCGGCCGGAAACCGCTCCAGCACCACTCGACCCATGGGACACCCCCTGTTGTTCGCCTTCTACCCTCTCCGGGCACAACGACGCGCGGGCCGCCCGGGAACGTTCCCGAGCGGCTCGCGGTTCACGCGAAGCGGTGAGGCGGGGCGCGCAGCGCCACCCCTGCCGGTACGACTATCCGGCGGACTCGCCGGCGTGCGGGCTCAGCACACCGGCCCACACGAGGACGAACAGGGCGATGCCGAGCAGGACCCGGTAGACGACGAACGGCATGAAGCTCTTGTTCGAGATGAACTTCATGAACCAGGCGATGACCGCGTAGCCGACGAAGAAGGCGATGACCGTCGCGAAGATCGTCGGACCCCACGTGATGTGGCCCGGGCTCTCGATCACGTCCTTGATCTCGAACAGGCCCGATGCCAGGACGGCCGGGATGGCGAGGAGGAAGGAGTAGCGGGCCGCCGCCTCGCGGGTGAAGCCCAGGAACAGACCGCCGGAGAGGGTGGCGCCCGAGCGGGAGACGCCCGGGATCAGGGCCATCGCCTGGCAGAGACCGAAGATCAGGCCGTCCTTGACGCCCAGCTCCCGCAGCGTCTTGCGCTCGCGGATGGCGCGGTGCCGGCCGCCCTCCTCGTCACGCGCGGCCAGGCGGTCCGCGACGCCGAGGACGATGCCCATCACGATCAGGGTGGTGGCCGTCAGACGCAGATCGCGGAACGGCCCCTCGATCTGGTCCTTGAAGGCGAGGCCGAGGACACCGATCGGGATCGAGCCGACGATCACCAGCCAGCCCATCTTGGCGTCCTGCTCGGAGCGCAGCGACTTGGTCCAGAGCGAGCGGAACCAGGTGGAGACGATCCGCGCGATGTCCTTGCGGAAGTAGATCAGCACGGCGGCCTCGGTGCCGATCTGCGTGATGGCGGTGAAAGCCGCCCCTGGGTCCTGCCAGCCGGCGAACGCCGCGGTCAGCCGCAGGTGGGCGCTGGAGGAGATCGGGAGAAACTCCGTAAGCCCCTGGACGAGACCGAGGATTAGGGATTCGAACCAGCTCATGTCGGGGTGCGCTCGTCCTTGTGATCGTCGGGCAGTTCGCCCCCGATGCTAGGGCCCGTGCGGAGTGGCAGTGACCACTGGGGGGTGCTGGGGCGTCAGCTCGTACGCGGGACCCTCGTTCCGCGGCGGTGCCAGACGGTGCCGCTTGCGCCAGGCGACCGCTCCGGCGGCCACCACCGAGACCACGATGAAGCCGAACGAGACCAGGAAGGCGGGCGATCCGGGGGAGGAGGCGCTGGCCCCCGCGATCACGTACGCCGCGGTGTTGGGGACGACCCCGAGCGTGGTCGCGAGCAGGAACGGGGTCCAGCCGCAGCGGGAGACGGCCGCGCAGTAGTTGGCCACCACGAAGGGCACCCCGGGGAAGAGCCGGACGGCGAGCATCGAGCGGAAGCCGTGCCGGCTGAGCTGGCCGTCGGCCGCCTGGAGCCACCGGCCGCGCAGCAGCGGACGCAGCGCCTCCTGACCCAGCACCCGGCCGAGGCCGAAGGCGATGCCGGCCCCGAGGACCGTGCCGGCGACGGCCGCGACCAGGCCCGCCTGGGTGCCGAAGACGGCTCCGGCCGCGAGGTTGAGCAGGGGACGCGGGACGAAGGCGGCCGCGCACACCCCGTACGCGCCCGCGAACAGCGCCACCGCCGCGGCCACCGGGAGACCCGGCCGCCAGCCCTCCGAGAGCAGGCGCTGGGGCTCGTACAGCAGCACGCACACGCCGGCGGCCACGAGCAGCACGACGAGCAGCGACAGCCGCGCCCACGGCGTGAGGAGGAGGGACATTCCGGGAGACTAACCGACCACCCGGGCGCCGCGCCGTAATCTGTGCCTCATGCTGTCGAACGGCCGGCGAACCCCGCGGGTTCCCCGCAGCACCCTCGCGGACACCCTCCTGGAACGGCTGACCGGGGCCTACGCGCCGGCCGCCGACCCCGTGCGGGCCGAGGCCATGGCGGCGTACATGAAGGACGTCGCGCCCTTCCTCGGCATCCCCACCCCGCTGCGCCGCGAACTGTCGAAGGCGGTGACCAGGGGCACGGCCGAGCCGGCGGAGTCCGACTGCGCGGCGCTCGCCCTCGGCTGCTGGCGCCTCCCGGAGCGGGAGTACCACTACTTCGCCGTCGACTACCTGCGCCGCCACGTCGCCCGCTGCTCCTCCGGCTTCCTTCCCGTCGTCCGGCACCTCCTCGTCACCGTCCCCTGGTGGGACACCGTCGACCTGCTGGCCGCGCACACCGTCGGGCCGCTGGTGACCGCCGACCCGTCGCTCGCGGCCGTCATGGACGAGTGGATCGAGGACGAGGACATCTGGCTCGCCCGCACCGCCCTCCTGCACCAGCTCCGCTACAAGGACGCCACCGACTCCGAACGGCTCTTCGCCTACTGCCGCCGCCGGGCCGGGCACCCCGACTTCTTCCTGCGCAAGGCGATCGGCTGGGCCCTGCGCGAGTACGCGAAGACCGACCCCGCCGCCGTACGCGCCTTCGTCGAGGCCGAACGCGGCCGCCTGGCACCGCTGTCCGTGCGCGAGGCGCTGAAGAACCTCTGAGCGCACGGCACTTCGCCGAAGATCCGGCCGTTAATCCGTTCGACGGGCGGCGTTCCGTACGGCAGGATCTGGGGCATGTCCCGGTACGCCTTCCCCGCCGCACCGTCCGCAGTCGCGGACGCGCCGAAGGCTGCCGTTCCCGCAGAGGCATTTCCCTTCGCCGCATTCGACGGCGCACGAAGCTGACCCTTCCCGGATCGTCCGGCGGACCCCGCAGGGGGAGGGTCGGCTCGGTTCAGGGGTCCCGTTCCAGCTTCGATAGCACGGGAAGATCATCATGGCCAAGACGGCTTTCGTGCGGACCAAGCCGCACCTCAACATCGGCACCATGGGTCACGTCGACCACGGCAAGACCACCCTCACCGCCGCCATCACCAAGGTCCTCGCCGAGCGCGGGGGCGCGTCCTTCGTGCCCTTCGACCGCATCGACCGGGCCCCGGAGGAGGCCCGGCGCGGCATCACCATCAACCTCACGCACGTCGAGTACGAGACCGACACCCGCCACTACGCCCACGTCGACATGCCCGGGCACGCCGACTACATCAAGAACATGGTGACGGGCGCCGCCCAGCTCGACGGGGCGATCCTCGTCGTCTCCGCGCTCGACGGGGTCATGCCGCAGACCGCCGAGCACGTGCTCCTGGCCCGGCAGGTCGGCGTCGACCACATCGTGGTGGCCCTCAACAAGGCCGACGCGGGGGACCCCGAGCTGACCGACCTGGTCGAGCTGGAGGTCCGCGAGCTGCTCACCGCGCACGGCTACGGCGGCGACGGCACCCCGGTCGTACGGGTCTCCGGGCTCGGGGCGCTGGAGGGCGACCCGCACTGGACCGGGGCGATCGAGGCGCTGCTGGACGCGGTGGACACGTACGTGCCGACACCGGTGCGGTACACGGAGGCCCCGTTCCTGCTCCCGGTGGAGAACGTGCTGACGATCACCGGCCGCGGCACCGTCGTGACCGGCGCCGTCGAGCGGGGGACCGTACGGACCGGCGACCGCGTGAGCGTGCTCGGCGGCGACGGCGAGCCCGTGGAGACGGTGGTCACGGGCCTGGAGACCTTCGGCAAGCCGATGGAGTCCGCCGAGGCCGGGGACAACGTCGCGCTGCTGCTGCGCGGGGTGCACCGCGACGGGGTGCGCCGCGGGCACGTGGTGGCCGCCCCCGGCAGCGTGACGCCGAAGCGCCGCTTCACGGCGCGGGTGTACGTGCTCTCCGGGCGCGAGGGCGGCCGTACGACGCCGGTCGCCACCGGTTACCGGCCGCAGTTCTACATCCGCACCGCCGACGTGGTGGGGAACGTGGACCTCGGCGAGGCCGGCCTGGCCCGGCCGGGGGAGACGGTCACGATGACCGTCGAGCTCGGGCGGGACGTCCCGCTGGAGTCCGGACTCGGCTTCGCGATCCGCGAGGGCGGGCGGACGGTCGGCGCGGGCACCGTGACGGCCGTACTCGGGTGACCGGCCCGGGCCGGGCGGCCCAGGCCGCCCGGCCCGCCCGGTCCGGACCCTTCTGTGGTGACGGCGGACCCGCTGCGTCAGACTGCCGTCACCACAGACACGACCGGAGGGACGGACGGCGATGGGCGGCGACACGGCACTGGTGCTGGGCGGCGGCGGACTGACCGGCATCGGCTGGGAGTGCGGGATCCTCTACGGGCTCGCCCGCGCGGGGGTCGACCTCACCACCGCCGACCTCGTCGTGGGCACCTCGGCGGGCTCGGTGGTCGGCGCCCAGCTCACCTCCGGACTCCTCTCGGCGCAGGAACTGTACGAGCGCCAGCTCGGCGACCCCGCCGGGGAGAAGGCCGCGAAGCTGGGGGCGGGCGTCCTCGCGCGCTACGCCCTGGCGATGGTGCGCTCGCGGGACGGGGCGGCCTACCGGCAGCGGGTCGGCGCGATGGCCCTGGCCGCTGCCACCGAGGCCGAGGCCGAGCGGCGCCAGGTGCTCGCGTCCCGGCTGGTCTCCCACGAGTGGCCCGAGCGGCGGTTCGTGGTCACCGCCGTGGACGCGCACACCGGAGAGCCGGCCGACTTCGACCGGGAGAGCGGCGCCGGGCTCGTCGACGCCGTCTCGGCGAGCTGCGCCGTGCCCGGGGTGTGGCCGCCGGTGACGGTCGGCGGACGCCGGTTCATCGACGGCGGCGTCCGCTCCGCCACCAACGCCGACCTGGCGGCCGGCTACGAGCGCGTGGTGATCGTCGCCCCGATCGCACTCGGCTCGGGGCTCGTCCCCTCGCCCGCCGCGCAGGCCGGGCGGCTGCGGAAGGCGGGGGCACGGGTGCTGCTGATCACCCCGTCGACGGCGGCCCGCAAGGCCTTCGGGCGCAACGTACTGGACCCGGCCCGGCGGGACCCGGCGGCCCGCGCGGGGCTGGCGCAGGCCGCTGAGCACGTCTCCGAGGCCGCGGCGGTCTGGTCGCGCTGAACCCGGCCCGACAATGGTGGGGTGAGCGACGAACAGATCCCGGTGATACGGGAAGTGGGTCAGGGCACCGCCAAGCTGATGCCGGACGTGGACCGGGAGCGGGCCTGGCTGCTGACCGTCGACGGGGCCCCGCAGTCCTACGTCGACCTCGACGACCCGCTGCACCTGGAATTCGAGTACGTACGCCGCCTCGCCCACGTCCTGGACTGCGCGGCGGAGCCGGGCCGCGGGCTGGACCTCCTGCACCTCGGCGGCGGCGCGATGACCCTGCCGCGCTACGCGGCGGCCACCCGGCCGGGCTCCCGCCAGACGGTCGTCGAGTTCGACGGGGCCCTGGTGGACCTGGTCGCGGAGCATCTGCCGCTGCCGGAGGGGGCCGGGATCACGGTGCACGCCGCCGACGCCCGGGGCTGGCTGGAGGCCGCGCCGGCACGGAGCGCGGACGTGGTGGTGGCCGACGTGTTCGGCGGCTCGCGGGTGCCGGCGCAGGTGACGTCCGTGGAGTACGCACGGGAGGCGGCGCGGGTGCTGAGGCCCGGGGGCCTGTACGTGGCGAACCTGGCGGACGGGGCGCCGTTCGGCTTCCTGCGGGCCCAGCTGGCCAACTTCGCGGAGGCCTTCGCACACCTGGCGCTGATCGCGGAGCCGGCGGTGCTGCGGGGGCGGCGGTTCGGGAACGCGGTGCTGCTGGCTTCGGACGGGGACCTGCCGGTCGCCCCGGTGGCCCGTCGGTGCGCGGGCGACGCGTTTCCCGCCAGGGTGGAATTCGGTGACGGGCTGGCCCGCCTGCTGCGCGGGGCGGTTCCCGTGACCGACGCGGACGCGGTGGCCTCGCCGCCGCCGCCGGAGGGCGCGTTCAGCCTGGGGTGACGTTCAGCCTGGGGTGAGGGGGGCGGCCGCCGCGCCGCTGCCGGGGGTGCCGCCCCCCCCCGGACCCCCGCGCCTCAAACGCCGGCGGGGCTGGACGTGTCTGCGGCGGGGCTGGGTTCGGCCGACGCGGCCGTGGACATGACGGGCGGGGCCGCGCGGCGCGTCAGCCGTCGCACGTCCGGGATCAGCAGGACCAGGCCGGTGGCCAGGACCACCAGGGCCGCGCAGCCCCACAGGGCCTGGGTGCGGCCGAAGGCCGATTCGGCCGGGCCGGCGAGGGCGGTGGCCAGCGGCAGCATCGACACCGAGCCGAACCAGTCGTAGGCGGAGACCCGGGAGAACTTCTCCTCCGGGATCTCCTGGTGCAGGGTCGTCATCCAGTTCACGCCGAACACCTCGATGGCCGTGCCGCTCACGAACATCACCGCGCACAGACCCCACACCGGCAGCGGCACCGCCAGCCCGGCCGACGGCAGCGCCAGCGGGAACACGCACAGGGTGCCGGTCAGCAGCAGCCTGCGCGGCTTCCACGCCATCATCAGGACCGCGCCGCCGATGGTTCCCACCCCGAAGCAGGCCAGCGCCAGACCCCACGGAGCCGCCCCGCCGAGCCGGTCCCGGGCGACCAGGGGGCCGTAGACCGCCTCCGCCGCGCCCACGACGGCGACGACCACGGAGAACTGGAGCACGATGCTCCACAGCCAGGGGCGGGTGCGGACCTCCACCCAGCCCTCGCGCAGATCGGCCAGCATGCCCCCGCCGGCGGCCCGCTCGCGCGTGGGGCCGACGTCGAGGAAGGCGCGCAGCGCGCCCGCGACGGCGAAGGCGGCCGCGTCCACGGCCAGGACCCAGCCCGGTCCCAGCGCGGCGATCATCGCTCCGCCGAGGGCCGCGCCGCCGATGCCCGCGCCGTTCATGGCCATGCGGAACAGCGCGAAGGCGCGGTTGGCGTGCTCACCGGAGACGGTGGACAGCAGCATTCCCTCGGCCGCCGGGTTGAAGAAGGCGGTGCCCGTGCCGCACAGGGCCGTCAGCAGCATCATCTGCCACAGCCGGGGTTCCCCGGTGAGGACGAGGAAGGCGAAGACGGCCTGCGAGACGCCGTTCAGGGCGTTGGCCGCGACCATCACGCGGTGGCGGGGCATCCGGTCGGCGATCGCGCCGCCGATCAGCAGGAAGAGGACGAGCGGCAGCGTACGGGCGGCGGCGACCAGGCCGACGTCCCCGGTGCTGCCGCCGGCTTCCATGACCGCGTACGCGGCCGCGATGAGAGCTCCGTGGCTGCCGAGGTTCGTGACCACCGCCGCGCTCGTCAGCAGCGTGTAGTTGCGGCCGGCCCACTCGGGCCGTCGGCGGCGTGCGGGCGTACGGGAGGAAGCGGTGCGGGAAGGGCTCACCACGGGACTATGTCCGCCCCGGGCCGGGAATCCAAACGGATTCCCGGCCCGGGGCCGTGGCGGGGGCCTCCGGGGTGCGCCCGGGCGGTGTGCGGGCGCCGGGGGAGGGACGGAGGAGGCTCAGCTCGCGGTCAGGCGGACCGTGCTGAGGATCTTCTCCATCGTCTCCTGCTTGACCTCGTCCGGGACGCCCGCGGCGCTGTAGAGGATCCAGGAGGAGAAGTCACCGTTGGCGGTCTTGAAGCTGAAGGCGATGGACTTGCCGTCGGAGGAGCACTTGTTCTCCTTCGGCAGGCCGGTCACGCTCGCCGTCGCCATGTGGCCCTTGAGCCCCGAGGCGGTGGTGTACTCCTTCGGCTCGGAGACCTTGGTGGTGCCCTTCGGGGCCTTCTGCGCGTATCCGGCCCAGGCCCAGTTCCCGGCCTCGTTGCGCACGGCCTCCGCGGTGTCCTTGGCGCCCTGACCGCCCTTGGTGCCGGTGCCGGCCAGCGCGGTGGTCTCCTCGCTGCCGTTCTTGTCCGCGTCGACCTTGCACCAGTCTTCCTTGAGGTACGCGGGACCGGACATCATGACGGCCGCGGAACCGTCCTTCTTCGCCTCGTCCAGGAAACCGATGGAGGTGCCGGCGCCCAGTACGTTGAACTCCGGCGGGACGTCGAAGGCGGTGCCGTACTTGGGGTTGGTGACGACCTTCCAGCCCGGGACGGTCGGCTTCAGGTCGCCGCCCGCCCGCGGGTTCGCGCTGCTGCCGGCCGGCGCGGGCTCGCTGGAGGCGGGCGCCGAGGAGGCCGCGGGGGGCTTGCCGTCGGCCTCGTCCGTCTTCTTGTCGTCCCGGGTCAGGACGAACGCGCCGGTCGCGGCCGCCGCCACGACGACCGCGGCCGCCGCGACGATGGCGACGGTCTTGGTCTGGTAGCGGCTCCCGCCGCCGCCCGGACCCTGCGGCGCCTGCGGGGGCTGCTGCGGCTGGCCCCACTGCTGGCCGGGAACGACGGTCGGGGGCTGGGGGAAGCCCGGCTGCTGCTGCGGATATCCGTAACCGGGCTGCTGCTGGTAGGGGTTCGGCTGCCCCGGCTGCTGGGCGTACGGGTTCTGTTGTGCGCCGTAGGGGTTCTGTTCGCCCCCGGGCGGCTGCTGCTGCTGTCCTGGCCACATGGCCGGTAACGATAGTGGGAGCGGCTTCCACGGGCCACGGCCGCCCCCTGTGCAGGTCTGGCCAATCCTGTCTACTGGTGGGTAACATAGCCTTTCATGAGCGCAGACCAGATGAACGTGGGCGAACTGCTCGCCGCGACGGTGCCGATGGCCCGGACCCTGAACCTCCAGTTCCTGGAGACCACCCCCGAGCGTGCCGTCGTCCGGCTCCCGGACCAGCCCGACTACCACAACCACGTGGGCGGCCCGCACGCCGGCGCCATGTTCACCCTCGCCGAGTCGGCGAGCGGCGCCATCGTCCTGGCCGCCTTCGGCGACCAGCTCTCGCGCGCCGTCCCCCTCGCGGTGAAGGCCGAGATCGGCTACAAGAAGCTCGCCAAGGGCGTCGTCACCGCCACCGCCACCCTCGGCCGCCCCGCCGCTGAGGTCGTCGCCGAGCTCGACGCGGGCGGCCGTCCCGAGTTCCCCGTCACCATCGCCATCCAGCGCGAGGACGAGGCCGTGACGGGCGAGATGACCGTCGTCTGGACCCTGCGCCCCAACACCCCGGCGTAGCAGGCCCGCTGCCACTAGAGTCCCTCGCACGACGACGGAGGGAGTGCCCGTGGCCAAGGTCAGCATCAGCCTCGACGCAGAGCTCGTGGTGGAGGTGATGGTCCTCGCGGGGGTCGGGTCACCGCAGGACGCCGTGGAGGCCGTCGTACGGGACTACATCGCGCGCGGGCACCGCACCGAGGCCCGGGTGCAGTTCCAGGACGAGGCCCGGCGGGACGCCGACAGCCTGCCCCCGCCGCCGCAGGGCTGAAACTCGGCGCCCGCGGTGGCGCGTCTCGGAGGCGCCCGCCGGCACCCGGCGCACAGTGGGCGGGGGAGCGGTCCGGCGCGGGCCGCTCCCGCCGATCCACGCCGCAGGGGAGCGCCCATGAGCGAGGCCGTGTCCAGACGTACGGCGATGCGGCTGCTCGGAGCGGCGGGCGCGGTGGTCGGCGCCGTGGCCGGAGCGGGCGGCTGCGCGGCCACCGTGCCCCCGGGCGCGGCCCCGCGCAAGGCCTCGCCCCCACCCGCCCCCGCCGCCCCGGGAAAGGCCGCCGCCAGGGTCGACGCCCTGCTGGAGCAGCTCACCCTCGACGAGAAGACCGCCCTCCTGCACGGCGCCCCGGACCCCGCCCCGCTGGGCCAGGCCGGCTACGTTCCCGGCGTACCGCGCCTGCGCGTCCCCGCGCTGCGCCTCGCCGACGGGCCCGCCGGCGTACGGGTCGCCAAGCCCGCCACCGCCCTGCCCGCGCCGGTGATGCTGGCCTCCGCCTTCGACCCGGCGCTGGCCCGCGAGTACGGCAGGGTCCTCGGACGCGAGGGCCGGGCCCTCGGCCAGGACGTCCTGCTCGCGCCCATGGTCAACCTCATCCGCACCCCGTACGCCGGCCGGAACTTCGAGACCCTCGCCGAGGACCCCCGGCTGACCGCCGACCTGGTCGGCGAGCTGGTCCGCGGGATCCAGGACGAAGGACTCATCGCCACCGTCAAGCACTTCGCCCTGGGCAACCAGGAGCGCGGCCGCGACACCGTGGACATGGTCGCCGCCGACCGGACCCTGCACGAGACCGAACTGCGCGGCTTCGAGGCCGCCGTGGCCGCCGGCGCGGGCGCCGTGATGGCCGCGTACAACAAGGTCAACGGGGTCCACGCCGGTGAGAGCAAGCCGCTGCTCGACGAACTGCTGCGCGACACCTGGGGGTTCGACGGCTGGGTGATGTCCGGCCGGGACGCCACCCACAGCACCGTCGCCGCCATCGCCGCCGGTCTCGACATGGAGATGCCCGGCGGGACGCACTTCGGCGGCCCCCTGCGGCAGGCCGTACGCGGCGGCACC
This sequence comes from Streptomyces sp. NPDC053432, assembly GCF_055585365.1. Lineage (NCBI taxonomy): Bacteria > Bacillati > Actinomycetota > Actinomycetes > Kitasatosporales > Streptomycetaceae > Streptomyces > Streptomyces sp. NPDC053432. Next base: position 166,779 of record NZ_JBVJKF010000013.1, on the reverse strand, counting down.
GTGCCGGAGGCCTTCGTGGACCTCGCCGTGCACCGGATCCTGACCACCATGGACCGCTTCGGGCTGCTCGCCGGCCGCCCCGCGGCCCGGCCGGCCCGCGACGCCGCCGCCGGGGCCCGGCTCGCGCGCAAGGTGGCGACCGCCGGCGCGGTGCTGCTGCGCAACGAACCCGGCACCCTGCCGCTGACCGGAGCCGACGCCCGCTCCGTCGCGGTGATCGGCCCCACCGGCCAGGTCCCCTTCGTCGGCGGTGGCGGCAGCTCGCACGTGGTCCCCGACCGGGCCGCCTCCCCGCTCGCCGCCATCAGGCAGCGGGCGGGCAGCGGTTCCACCGTCCGCTACGCCCTCGGCGAGGACCTGTACGGGCGTGCGCTCCCGCCGAAACTGCTCACCCCGGCCGCCGACCTGGACGACCGCAGCGTGGAGGCCGGGAAGAGCTGGAGCCACGAGGGCGTGTTCCGGCTCGCCGAGGACGACGAGTGGACCCTGCTCCTCCACTACACCGGACAGCGGCCCGGCGTACGCCTCGACGGGGAGGAGCTGTTTCCGGTACGCCAGGGCGCCGCCGAGCTGTTCGCGGGCGGACTGCTCGGCACCGCGCCCGACGGGATGCACGTGCGCCGCCGCACCCTCGCCCTCAGGGCGGGCACCCACCGGCTCGCCGTCACCGCGCCCGGCGGCCCCAAGGGCCAGCGCTTCCGGCTCAGGCACACCACCAAGGCGACCCGGGCCGCCGACGTCGCCGAGGCGGTCCGGGCGGCGAAGGCGGCCCGCAGCGTGGTCCTGTTCGCCTACGAGGACGCCACCGAAGGCAGCGACCGCACCTCCCTGGCGCTTCCGGGCGGCCAGGACGCCCTGATCGAAGCCGTCGCCGCCGCGAACCCGCGCACCGCCGTCGTGCTCAACACCTCCTCCAGCACGACCATGCCGTGGCTCGCGCGGACCGGGGCCGTTCTCCAGATGTACTACCCGGGCCAGGAGGGCGCCGCCGCCACCGCCGACGTCCTCTTCGGGGACGTGGACCCGGGCGGCAGGCTCACCCAGACCTTCCCGGCCGACGAGCGGGCCACCCCGGTCGGCGGGGACCCGGTGCGCTACCCGGGGGTCGGCGGCCGGCAGGAGTACACCGAGGGCGTCCACGTCGGCCACCGCTGGTACGACGCGCAGCACGTGGCCCCGCTGTTCCCCTTCGGGCACGGGCTCTCGTACACCACCTGGCACTACGAGAAGCTGGCCGTCCGCCCGGAGCGGGGCGGCCTGCGCGTGGAGTTCACCGTCCGCAACACCGGCCGCCGCAAGGGCACCGAGGTGGCCCAGGTGTACGTCGGCCCCTCCCCGGACGTGAAGCTCGACCAGCCGGTGCGCGTGCTGGCCGGGTACCGGCGGCTCACGCTCGCGCCGGGAGCCGAGCAGCGGGTCACCGTCGACGTGGACGCCCGGACCCTGTCGTCCTGGGATCCGGAGCGGCGGGCCTGGGTGCCCGGTTCCGGCCGTCGTGAGGTGTTCGCGGGCCGTTCCTCCCGTGAACTGCCACTGAGGGCGAAGGCTGTGGTGAGGAGCCGATAGGCTGCCCGTTCGGCGGGTCACAGGGGGCGCGCCGGGACGACACGGGAGGACGCACCGGTGCACATCCAGGAATGGCTGGAGACGATTCCGGCGGTCAGCATCTACCTCCTGGTGGGTCTGGTCATCGGGCTGGAGAGCCTCGGCATCCCGCTGCCCGGAGAGATCATCCTGGTCAGCTCGGCGCTGCTGGCCTCCCAGCACGGCGAGATCGACCCCGTGGTGCTGGGCCTCTCCGCGACCACCGGAGCGATCGTCGGCGACTCGATCGGCTACGCGATCGGACGCCGCGGGGGCAAGCCGCTGCTGGAGAGGCTGGGCCGGCGCTTCCCCAAGCACTTCGGGCCCGAGCACGTGGCCGTGGCGGAACGCTCCTTCGAGAAGTGGGGCATGTGGGCCGTCTTCTTCGGGCGGTTCGTGGCACTGCTGCGCATCTTCGCCGGGCCGCTTGCGGGCGTGCTGCACATGCCGTACTGGCGGTTCCTGATCGCGAACATCCTCGGCGGGATCCTCTGGGCCGGCGGGACCACGGCCGTCATCTACTCGGTCGGGATCGTCGCCGAGCCGTGGCTGAAGCGGTTCTCCTGGGCGGCGCTCGCGGCGGCCGTGCTGTTCGGGCTGGTGGTGACCCTGGTGGTGCGCGCCCGGATGAAGAAGGCCGCCGCGGCGGCCGCGGCCGAGGCCGCGGTCCCCGCCCAGTCCGGGGCACGGGTGCCGGCCAACGACTGAGCCGCACCCGGTGGCGGGGAAGCGGTCGGCCGCGCACCGGCCGGAGCAGTACAACCCCCTGGCGAACGGGCTCGGCCGGGCGGCCCCGCCGGTCCCGGCCGCCACGTCGGGGGAGGGCGGCTCGTCGGCGACCGCGGAGCCGCCGCCGGCCCGGGGCGCCGACCCGGAGGAGTGGATGCGGAAGCGCACCGCGCTCGCGTGGGCGGCCCGCTTCGGCCACCCGGGCGTGGTGGAGCGGCTGATCGCGCGCGGCGCCGCCGTCACCCAGCGCGCCGTGAGGGAGGCGGCGGCGGGGCGGGCCGCCGGATGCCGCGCCGGGGCCCCGCCCGCCGCTCCCCGGGGGACGACCGGATCATGACCGCACTCCGGGCCGCGCCAGGCGGACGACCGGCCTCCTAGCCCTCCGGGGTCACCGCGGCGCGATGCTGCTTGGCGAGTTCCACGTACATCTGCGCGTTGATCCGGATGTGCTCGCGCTCCTCCTCGGACAGCTCGCGGCGCACCTTGGCCGGAACGCCCGCGACCAGCGAACCGGGCGGGACCACCATCCCCTGCGGTACCAGCGCCTGCGCGGCGACCAGGGAACCCGCTCCGATCACCGCGCCGTTCAGGACGGTCGCGCCCATGCCGATCAGGCAGTCGTCCTCGACGGTGCAGCCGTGCACGACCGCGTTGTGCCCGATGGAGACGCGCTCGCCGATGGAGACGGGGAAGCCCGGGTCCACGTGGATCGTGCAGTTGTCCTGCACGTTGCTGTCGGCGCCGAGGGCGATCGGGCCGCAGTCGGCGCGCAGCACCGCCGAGTACCAGATGCTCGCGCCCGCGCCGAGGGTGACCTCGCCGACCACGACCGAGGTGGGCGCGGCGAAGGCCGTCGCGTCGATGTCGGGGGTCTTGCCGCCGACGCCCGCAACGAGTGCTTGGGGCCCCTGGTGCGTCATGTTCTCTTCCTTCGTTCTCCGGATGCCGCTGCCGCGCTCACAGCACCGTAGGGCACGCGGGTCCCCCCGCCCGCGATGGGGTGAAGATCACAGGATCGCGGCCCGGACGACCGGCGCCCGGCGCACTACCGTGGCCGGGTGCCGAAGAACCAGAACACGTTCTCATCCCTGACGGCCCTGCGCCGCCGGCTGGCGAACCGCGCGGTCCACGCCGGCTGGCGCTGGATGCAGCAGGCCGGAGCGGTCACCGCGCAGACCCCGGGGCGCCTGAGGTTCGGCGCGATCGGGCACGGCACCCGGCTCGCCTTCCCCCAGGGCACGGTCTTCGGCGAGCAGTGGATCCGCCTCGGGGAGCACTGCATCATCGGCGAACAGGTCACCCTCACCGCGGGCATGATGCCCGACCTCGACCTGGGCACCGAGCCGATGCTCGTGCTCGGCGACGGGGTCGTCATCGGCCGGGGCAGCCATGTCATCGCCGACGCCCGGATCACCATCGAGGCCAACACGTTCTGCGGCCCCGGCGTCTACATCACGTCCACGAACCACAGTTACGACGATCCGCACGAGCCCGTGGGCAGGCAGTGGCCCCGCAACGCCCCGGTGGAGATAGGACCGGGGTGCTGGCTCGGCACGGGCGCGGTGATCCTTCCGGGCGCCCGGCTCGGCCGCAACGTCGTGGTGGCCGCGGGAGCCGTCGTACGGGGCGAGGTGCCCGACCACGCCGTGGTGGCGGGGGCGCCCGCGCGCATCGTACGCAGGTGGCGGCCCGAGACCGGCTGGCAGCCGCCGCTGCGCACGCCGGCCCCGGTGCCGATCCCGGACGGGATGACACCCGAACAGCTGCGCGGGCTGGCGCAGCTGGCGGAGGCCGAGCAGAGCTAGGGGGCGCCGTGGGCGCCGTGCGGGACTTTCGCAACACCCCCAGGCCGGGCCGTCTCAGCCCGCCGCGAGGAGAACCGTCCCGGCGAGGGCGAGCCCGGCGCCGGCCGCCTGTACGCTGCGCAGCCGTTCCTTGAGTACGGCGAAGGCGGCGAGCGCCGTGACTACGGGGTAGAGCGAGGACAGCACCGCGGCGACCGTGACGGGGCCGTGCTGGGCGGCCACGGAGTAGGTGCCGTTCGCCGCGACGTCCGCGAGGCCGACGAAGGCGAGCGCGGGCAGCAGTCCCCACAGGATCCGCGGGCCGGTGCCCTCCGGCAGGGCCGGGGCGCCGCGCCGGGTCTGAGCCCACAGGGCGGCGCCGCCGACGGCGACGTTGGTGACGCGCTGCACGAACAGGGCGAGGAACAGCCCGGTCACGGTGGTGGAGGCCTGGGCGATCAGGGCCATCACCGCGCCGAACCCGAAGGCCGCGACCAGGGTGAGGACCACGGCCTGCCGCTGGACGGGGGCGCCGCGCAGTTCGGGCCCGCCCGCGAGGACGATGCCGACGACGGCCACCGCGATCCCCGCGAACTGGCCGGGGCCGGGCCGTTCGCCCAGCAGCAGCCCCGCGGCGACCGGCACGACCACGCCGAGGGAGCCGAGCGGGGAAACCACGCCCATGGGGCCGAGGGCCAGCGCCTTGTAGAAGCTGAGCATGGCCACGGGCCCGACGAGACCCGCGCCGACGGCGAACCACAGCTGAGGGCCCGCCTCCCGCCAGGCACCCGTGCCGAGGACCACGGCGCCGAGCACGGCCACAGCCGCGATCTGCGAGACCACGACCACCGTGAGCGCGGGCAGCCGGCGGGTCAGCAGCCCGCCGCCGAAGTCGGCCAGGCCCCACAGCACGGCTGTGGCCAGGGCGAAGAGGGCGGTCATGACGGGCCTCGCAGTACAGTGTGATGAACGGTGGGGTGCAGCATCGAACACTCCGCACGGTAGTTCATTCTGCTGGACTGTGTCATCCAAAATATTGGACGGAATGTGTCGGATCTCGAAGAGCTCACCCAGGCACTCGCACGGAACCTCAAGCGCTGGCGCGGTGAGCGCGGATTCACCCTGGACTCGCTGGCCGCCCGCTCGGGAGTCAGCCGGGGGATGATCATCCAGATCGAGCAGGCCCGGACGAACCCGAGCGTCGGCACGACGGTGAAACTCGCCGACGCGCTCGGGGTCAGCATCTCCGCGCTGCTCGACCACGACAGGGGTCCGCAGGTGCGGATCGTGGAGCCGGGCCAGACGGTGCGGATCTGGTCCAGCGAGGCGGGCAGCTCGACGACGATGCTGATCGGGACCGACGAACGCGGGCCGATGGAGCTGTGGACCTGGCACCTCGTGCCCGGCGAGGGGACGGAATCGGTCCCGCACCCCTCCGGCACCATCGAGATGCTGCACGTCACCGCGGGGGACCTGACGCTGGTGGTCGGCGAGGAGGAGTTCCGCGTACCCGCCGGGGCCGCGGCCGCCTTCGAGGCCGGCCTCCCGCACGCCTACCGCAACGACGGCACCGTGCCGATGGAGATGACCCTCGCCGTAGCGGTCCCCCCGGTGGCGGCGCCGGTACCGGCAGCCACCCACGCGACCGCGCCCGCCCGGACGGCCGAGCCGCAGAGCTGAGGCGCGGGGGCGGTCGCGTGGGCAGGCCCGCGGCTAGAGCGCCGGGATCTCGATCGCCGGGCAGCGGTCCATGACCATGTCCAGGCCCGCCCCGCGCGTGCGGGCGAACGCCGCCTCGTCGACCACGTTCAGCTGGAACCAGACGGCCTCCGCACCGGCGGCGACCGCGGAGTCGGCGACCGCCCCGGCCAGCGCGCTGTTCACGAAGACGTCCACCACGTCCACCTTGAACGGGATCTCCTCCAGGGACGCGTACCCGGGCTCCCCGTGGACCGTCTCGGCCTTCGGGTGCACGGGGACCACCCGCTTGCCGAACTGCTTCAGCACGCGGGCCACCCCGTAGGCGGCCCGGTCCTGGTTGTTGGACAGGCCCACCACCGCCCAGGTGTCACCGAGCTCGGTGAGGATCTTGCGGATGGTTGCCGGGTCGCCGTACACGTGTGCCGCCTCCTGCTGGTCCGATCGTCTTCGTACTCCGACTCCTCAACGGAAAAACCGCACGCCGTCTTCCCCGCCGGCCCCGGCTCCCGTCCGGCCGGACCGCTCTCCACCACGGCTTAGGGTGGAGAAGTGAAGGCAGACCAGTATGTGACGGTGGCCCGGGAGGGCCTGCACGAGTCCGAGATCAACCGCTCGCGCTTCCTGTGCTCGCTCGCCCCCGCCGTGACCGAGCAGGAGGCCCAGGACTTCGTCGCGCGCATCCGCAAGGAGCACCCCACCGCCTCGCACAACTGCTTCGCCTACGTGATCGGCGCCGACGCCGCCGTGCAGAAGGCCAGCGACGACGGCGAGCCCGGCGGCACCGCCGGGGTGCCGATGCTGCAGATGCTCATGCGCCGGGACATCCGCTACGCCGTCGCCGTGGTCACCCGCTACTACGGCGGCGTCAAGCTCGGCGCCGGCGGTCTGATCAGGGCGTACGGCGGTGTCGTCGGCGAGGCCCTCGACGCGCTCGGGACCGTCACCCGGCGCCGGTACCGGCTGGCCACCGTGACCGTGGACCACCAGCGGGCCGGGAAGACCCAGAACGACCTGCGCTCCACCGGCCGCACCGTCGTGGACCTGCGCTACGGGGCCGACGTGGAGATAGAGGTGGCCCTGCCGGAGGCGGACCTGCCCGGCTTCGAGGCCTGGCTCGCCGACAGCACGGCGGGCAGCGCCACCCTCACGCTCGGCGGTGAGACGTACGCGCCCTGAGGGCCCCCGGGACGGGTTAGCGTAGAGGGCCAGGCGAGCGGAAGACGATCAGGGGGACACGGCATGCGGGGCGGGACCGGCGAGTGAAGTTCCTCCACACCTCGGACTGGCACCTCGGCCGGTCCTTCCACCGCGTGAACCTGCTCGGCGCCCAGGCGGCCTTCCTCGACCACCTCGTGGAGACCGTCCGCGAGCACGAGGTCGACGCCGTCCTCGTCGCCGGTGACATCTACGACCGTGCCGTGCCCCCGCTGCCGGCCGTCGAACTGTACGACCGGGCCCTGCACCGGCTCGCCGGGCTCGGCGTGCCCACCGTGATGATCTCCGGGAACCACGATTCCGCCCGCCGCCTCGGGGTCGGGGCAGGGCTGATCGACCGGGCCGGGATCCACCTCAGGACCGACCCGGCCGGCTGCGCCGACCCCGTGGTGCTGGCCGACGTACACGGCGACGTGGCCTTCTACGGGCTGCCGTACCTGGAACCCGCCCTGGTCAAGGACGAGTTCGCGGCGCAGAAGGTCAGCCACGAGGCCGTGCTGGGCGCGGCCATGGACCGGATCCGGGCCGATCTGGCCACCAGACCGGCCGGGACCCGGTCCGTGGTGCTCGCCCACGCCTTCGTCACCGGCGGCCGGGCCAGCGACAGCGAGCGCGACATCTCCGTGGGCGGTGTGGAGGCCGTGCCCGCCTCCGTCTTCGACGGGGTGGACTACGCGGCCCTCGGCCACCTCCACGGCTGCCAGACGATCGGCGAACGGGTCCGCTACTCCGGCTCCCCGCTCGCCTACTCGTTCTCGGAGGCCGACCACCGCAAGACCATGTGGCTCGTGGAGCTGGGCGCGGAAGGGGAGATCGTCCGCGCCGAGCGGATCGACACCCCCGTGCCGCGCGCCCTCGCCCGGCTGCGCGGGCCGCTGGAGACCCTGCTGACGGACCCGGCGCACACGGTGCACGAGGACGCCTGGGTCGAGGCGACCCTCACCGACGCGGTCCGGCCCGACGACCCCATGGCGCGGCTCGCCGCCCGCTTCCCGCACACCCTGAGCCTCGCCTTCGACCCCGAGGGCCGGGAGGCGGAGACCGGCACGTCCTACGCCCAGCGGCTGCGCGGCCGCAGCGACCAGGAGATCGCCGAGGACTTCGTGGCCCACGTGCGCGGCGGCGGAGCCGCGGACGAGGCCGAACGGGCCGTGCTGCGCAGCGCCTTCGACGACGTACGGACCGACGACAGCCGCCAGGAGATCCACCGATGAGGCTGCACCGGCTGGCGGTCACCGCCTTCGGGCCCTTCGCCGAGCCCCAGGAGATCGACTTCGACGCCCTGTCGGGCGCCGGGATCTTCCTGCTGCACGGGCCCACCGGCGCCGGCAAGACCTCCGTCCTCGACGCCGTCTGCTACGCGCTCTACGGATCCGTGCCCGGCCCCCGCCAGGCCCCCGGCACCAGCCTGCGCAGCGACCACGCCGCCGCCGACACCCCGACCGAGGTCACCCTCGAACTCACCGCGGGCGGACGGCGCCTGGAGATCACCCGCCGCCCCGAGCAGGACCGGCCCAAGAAGCGCGGCACGGGCACGACCAAGGACAAGGCGCAGAGCCGGCTGCGTGAGCGCACCGGTGAGGGCTGGGTGGCGCTGAGCCGTTCGCACCAGGAGATCGGCGAGGAGATCGAGCAGCTCCTCGGCATGAGCCGCGAGCAGTTCTGCCAGGTGGTGCTGCTGCCGCAGGGGGAGTTCGCCAAGTTCCTGCGCGCCGACGAGGCCGCGCGCGGCCGGCTGCTCGGCCGGCTCTTCGACACCCGCCGCTTCGCGGCCGTCGAGACCCTGCTCGCCGACCGCCGCCGGGCCGCCGAGGCCGAGGTCCGGGCCGGCGACGAGAAGGTGCTGCACACCGCCCAGCGGCTCGCCCAGGCCGCCGGGGACAGCGCGGACCTGCGGGCCTGGCCCATGCCCGGGCACCAGCCCGGCGACCCGGGGCTCGCCGAGGCCGTCCGCGCGTGGGCGGCCGTCGCCCGGTGCGCCGCCCGCGAGCGCCGCACCGTGGCCGAGTACGCCCTGGCCGCGGTCGAGGGCCGGCACGCCGCCGCCCGGCGGGCCGCCGAGGAAGCCCGGGAACTCGACCGCCTGCAGCGCCGCCACGCGGAGACCGCCCGCCGGGCCGCCCTCCTCGCCGAGGCGGGGCCCGAGCGGGAGCGGGTGCGCGGCCTCCTGGACCGGGCCCGGCGCGGCGCCCTGGTCGCCCCCGCGCTCGAACTGCGCGGAGCGGCCTGCGCCGCGCACCTCGCCGCCGCCCACGCGGAGACGGCCGCCCGGTCCGAACTCCCCCCGATGTTCAGGGAGGCGGGCACCGAGCAACTGGCCGGGATCGAGCAGGACCTGCGCAGCGAACTGGGCGCACTGGGAGCGGCCCGCAGGGACGAGCAGCGCAGCGCCGAGATCGGCCGCGAACGGGCCGACCTGGAACGGGAGTCCCGGGCCGCCGAGGAGGCCCACCTGGAGTCGGCCCAGTGGCTCGAACGCTGGGACGCCACCCGGGCCGGGCTGCAGGAGCGGGCGGAAGCGGCCCAGCAGGCCGCGACCCTCGCCGAACAGCTCGCGGGCAGGCTGGAACCCGCCCGCATGCAGCTGAACTTCGCCCGCCGACGCGACGAGCTGGCCGCCGACGCCGAGCGCACCGAGCGCGAACTGCTCACCCTGCGCGAGGAGTCCGCCGCCGCCAGGGAACGCTGGCTGGAGCTGAAGGAGGCCCGGCTGCGCGGGATCGCCGCCGAACTCGCCGAGGCACTGGTGGCGGGCGAGGCCTGCGCGGTGTGCGGCTGCGCCGAGCACCCCGCACCCGCGCGCCCCGCCCCCGGCCATGTGGACCGTGCCGCGGAGGACGCAGCACACGCCGTCTTCGAGCGGGCCGAGCAGGCCCGCGCCGCCGCCGAACGCCGCCTCGCCGCCACCCGGCAGGCCCGCGAAGAGGCCGCGGCCGCCGCCGGGGACGCCACCACGGCCGAACTCCTGGAGCTGACCGCCGACCTGAGCGCCCGGCACGCCGCCGCCCACGCCTCGGCCGCCGGACTGCACACCGCCCGCGAGCGCCTGGCCCGCGCCGAACGGGAGCACGCCGCGCGCAGCGCCGACCGGCTCGACGCCGAACGCCGCGCCGCCGCCAGGGCCTCGCGCCGCGAGGCGCTCGACCGGGAGCAGGCCGCGCTGGAGGCGGAGCTCGCACGGGTGAGGGACGGGCTGCCCACGGTCGCCGCCCGCACCCGCCTGCTGGAGGACCGGGTCCGAATCGTCTCCGGGGCCGCCGCCGCCCTGCGCCGGGCCGAGACCACCGCCGCCCGGCTGAAGGAGGCCGACGACCAGCTCGCCGACGCCGCCTTCAAGGCCGGCTTCGACACCGTCGAGGACGCGGCCGCCGCGGTCCTGCCCGACTACGAACGCACCGCGCTCCAGCACCGGCTGGACGCCTGGCAGGCGGAGGAGGCCATGCTCGCGGAGCGCCTCGCCGAGGACGACACCGCCGCGGCCGCGGCGCTGCCACCGGCCGCACCGGAGGAGGCCGAGGGCTACGCGGCGCGGGCCGCGGCGAAACTCCGTACGGCGGCCTCCGCGTTCGACGCCGCCCGGGTCCGGTGCGAGGAGCTCGACCGGCTCTCCCGGCAGGTGGAGCACGAACTGCGCGCCCTGGGCCCGCTGCGCGAGGCCTACGACCGGGTGGCCCGGCTGGCCGGACTCACCGCGGGCACCTCCGCCGACAACGAACGCAAGATGCGGCTGGAGGCCTATGTGCTGGCCGCCCGCCTGGAGCAGGTCGCCGCCGCCGCGACGGTACGGCTGCTGCGCATGTCCGGCGGCCGCTACACCCTCGTGCACTCCGACGCGCGGGCCGGCGGACGGGGGCGTTCCGGGCTCGGCCTGCACGTCATCGACGCCTGGACCGGCAGCGAGCGGGACACGGCCACGCTGTCGGGCGGCGAGACCTTCTTCGCCTCGCTCGCCCTCGCACTGGGCCTCGCCGACGTGGTCACCGACGAGGCGGGCGGGATGCGCCTCGACACCCTCTTCATCGACGAGGGGTTCGGCAGCCTCGACGAACAGGCGCTGGACGAGGTGCTCGACGTACTGGACTCACTGCGCGAGCGGGACCGCAGCGTCGGCATCGTCAGCCACGTGGCCGACCTGCGCACCCGGGTCCAGGCCCAGCTGGAGGTCGTCAAGCAGCGCGGCGGCTCCGTGGTGCGCCACCGCACGGCGGCGCTCACGGACTGAGCGTGTTCACGGACTGAGCGGGCGCCTCGGGAGCGGGGAGGAGTACACGATGCTCGTCGTCACCGGGCCGAGGCCGGCGATCCGGCCCGTGACCTCCTCCAGGTGCGCCATCGAGCGCGCCGCGACCTTCAGCACGAAGCAGTCGTCGCCCGTGACGTGGTGGGCCTCAAGGATCTCCGGGGTGGCCTCCAGGAAGTCGTGGAACGGCTTGTAGTTGCCGTGCGGATAGCGCAGCCGCACCAGCGCCAGGATCGCCTTGCCGAGCTTCTCCGGATCCACCACCGCCGTGTAGCCGGTGATGACACCGGCCTCCTCCAGGCGGCGGACCCGCTCGGTGACGGCGCTCGCGGACATGGATACGGAGCGGGCCAGCTCGGTGAAGCTGGCGCGGCCGTCCCGCTGGAGCGCTTCGAGGATCCGCCAGTCGGTGGCGTCAGGGGAATAGTCGGTCATGTCGTAGATCTAGCAGGGGATTCCCCGGCCGTTCAAGCCGAAGGCCGGGGAAAATCACTTCCGGAGTTGATCAACAACTCGTAGATTCCTTGGCATGACGACGACGCAGAACACCCCTTCCCCCGCCGCCACCGCCAACCCCGTTCTCCGGGTGCCCCCGGCCTCCCCGGCCGCGGCCGCCGCGTACTTCGCCGCGAGCCTGGCCTTCCACGCGGACGTCTCGGACGTCGCCGCCGCCTTCAAGGCCCACCGCGAGCAGGGCGCCGAGCTCGGCTTCCAGCTGATCGACTCCCGCTCCACCCCGTCCTGGGACCAGGCCCACGTGCCCGGCGCGATCCACCTGCCCACCGCCCTCATCCCCGAGCAGGCCGAGCGGCTCCTGGACAAGAACGTGCCCGTGGTGACGTACTGCTGGGGCCCCGGCTGCAACGGCGGCACCCGCTCCGCCCTGGCCCTGGCCGAACTCGGCTTCCAGGTCAAGGAGATGCTGGGCGGAATCGAGTACTGGATCCGCGAGGGCTTCGAGGTCGAGACCTGGCAGGGCAACCAGCAGCGCGCGGAGGCCGACCCGCTCACCGCGCCCACCGACTCGGACGACTGCGGCTGCTGACGTGAGCACCTTACGGGCCGGGTCCGGCGCACGCGGACGGGCCGCCCACCCCACGGGGAGATGAGCGGCCCGTCCCTGTCCCCGACGGGCTCAGAGCTTGGACAGCTCGTCCACCAGGTCGTCCAGACCCAGCGAACCCTGCGACAGCGCCGCCATGTGCCAGGCCTTCAGGTCGAAGGACTCGCCGCGCGCGGCCCGCGCGTTCTCGCGGCCCAGCAGCCAGGCACGTTCGCCGAGCTTGTAGCCGATCGCCTGCCCCGGCATCGACAGGTAGCGGGTCACCTCGCTCTCCACGAAGTCGCCCGGCCGGCCGCTGTGCAGGCCGAAGAACTCCTGCGCCAGGTCCACCGTCCACCGCTCGCCCGGGTGGAACGGGGAGTCCGCCGGGATCTCCAGGCCCAGGTGCATGCCGATGTCCACGATGACCCGCGCCGCGCGCATCATCTGGCAGTCCAGGTAACCCAGGCGCTGCTCGGGGTCCTTGAGGTAGCCCAGCTCGTCCATCAGGCGCTCCGCGTACAGCGCCCAGCCCTCGGCGTTGGCGCTGACCAGACCGACGCTGGCCTGGTAGCGCGACAGCTGGTCCGCTACGTGCGTCCACTGCGCGAGCTGCAGGTGGTGACCGGGGACGCCCTCGTGGTACCAGGTGGACACCAGGTCGTAGACCGGGAAGCGGGTCTGGCCCATCGTGGGCAGCCAGGTGCGGCCCGGACGGGAGAAGTCCTCCGACGGGTTCGTGTAGTACGGGGCCGCCGCGCCGCCCGGAGGGGCGATCTTCGACTCGACCCGCTTGACCCGCTCGGCGAGTTCGAAGTGGGTGCCGTCGAGGTTCGCGATGGCCTCGTCCATGAGCCCCTGGAGCCAGGCCTGGACCTCGTCGACGCCCTCGATGTGGGTGCCGTGCTCGTCCAGGTGCTTCAGCGCCTCCCAGGGGCCCGCGCCCGGGAGGATCTTGGCCGCCTCGGCCTTCATCTCGGCGAGCAGGCGGTGGTACTCGGACCAGCCGTAGGCGTACGCCTCGTCCAGGTCCAGGTCCGTGCCGTTGAAGTAGCGCGACCAGCGGGCGTACCGCTCGCGCCCCACCGTGTCCGGCCTGCCCTCGACGGCGGGGGCGTACACGTCACGCATCCAGTCGCGGAGCTCGACGAGCGCGGCCGTCGCGGCGGAGGCCGCCGCGTCCAGTTCGCCGCGCAGCGACTCGGGGCCGCCCGAGGCGAAGTCCTCGAAGAAGGCGAGCTCGTCGCCGTCCTGGCCGGCCCAGGTGGAGAGCTGGCCGATCATGGTGGTGGTGGCGCGGGGGCCGCCGTACAGGCCGCGCTCCAGGCCCAGGGCCAGGCTCTCGCGGTAGCCGGCGAGGGAGGAGGGCACCGCGCGCAGCCGCTCGGCGATGGCCGCCCATTCCTCGTCGGTGTCGGACGGGGTCAGGGTGAACACCTCGCGGACGGCGTGCGCGGGGCTGTGGATGTTGCTGACCGCGCACAGGTCCTCGTCGGCGGCGTGGACCGCGAGTTCGGCGGTCAGGCGCTCGCGCAGCAGCCGGCCGCAGCGGCGCTCGGCGTCGCTGTCGGCGCCGGGCAGGGCCTCCGCGGCGTCGAGCCGGGCGAGGGTGGCGCGGGCCAGTTCGGCGACGGCAGCGCGGCCGGCCGGGGAGAAGTCCGGGAGTTTGCCGGAGCTCGCGGCGACACCGAGATAGGTGCCCGTGATCGGATCGAGGGCGATGAGGTCGTCGACGTACGCGTCGGCCACCTGGCGGGGCAGCTTCGGAGTGCTGCCGTTGTTGGAGATCTCTGACATGCGGCCATCTTCGTACGTGAGACGGGCCTACGTCATCACCGTATGCCGCCAGTCTGCTGACCTGGGCAGCTTTCGGAAAATGCCGCCGACCCGCACGCTGCCCGGGCAGGCGGCGGATCGGCTGCCGCGTCACCTGCGGGCCGGGGTGCGGGTCGGGGCGAAAGGGGCGTTCCGTGGGCCCCGGTTGTGGCCGGTTGTCGCCGGTCGTACCGGGTGGGGTCAGCGCTGGTCGCGCGGGGGCTGCGGTTCGCGTCGGGGGAGCTCGCGCGCGCCCTCGTGCGTGACGTCGTACGGCAGGCGCGAGGTGACGGGGGTCGCGTCCAGCCGGGCAGTGATCACCAGGGTGCCCTCCTCGATCTGGTAGTCGAGGGGGAGGCCGAGCCCGCGCATGGCGGCGACCATGCCGGTGTTGGAGGCCTGGGTGACCGCGTACACGCTGTCGCACCCGGCCTCGACGGCCATCGCGACGAGCCGGCGCAGCAGCTCGGAGCCGATGCCCCGGCGCTGCCAGTCGTCCTCGATGAGGAGCGCCACCTCGGTCTCGTCGCCGTCCCACAGGAGGTGGCCGAGGGCCACGAGCCTGCCAGAGGCGGTGGTGGCGGCCAGGGTGCGGCCGAACCGGGGGCTGAGCAGGTGGCCGAGGTAGCGGTCGGCGTCGGCGACGGGCCCGTGGTAGCGCAGCGACAGGGTGCGCTCGGAGCAGCGGTCGTGCATCGCGCGGGCGGCGGTCAGGTCGGAGCCGTCGGCGCGGCGCACGGTGACCTCGTTGCCCTCGGGCAGGGTCAGTACGTCCAGGCTGCGCGGGACGCGGGGGCCGAGCCGGGCGTCGAGCTCGACGAGGGCGCGGGCGCGGGCGAACTCGGTCGGTGTGAAGGGGAGGTAGGGGCGCTCCACGGTGATCGCGCCGCCCGAGGGGTCGCGCAGCCGCATGACGGTGGTTTCCAGAACCCCCTCCACCGGCGCGTCGGCGGCCGCGTTGGGGCGGCCGGAGAGGGTGGTCGCCGGGATCGAGTGGATGGTGCAGCGGCCGAGCAGCTGGCGCAGTGCGAGGGGCAGTTCGGCGGCGTCGAGGGCGGTGCGGGTGGCCAGGCCCAGGACCCGGGTGGGGGTGTCGACCAGGTCGTGGGCGTCGGCGCGCTCGATCCAGGTGCTGCGCCCGCCGGCCAGCGCGATGGCCCGGGTGAGGTCGGCGGACGGCAGCTTCTGCGGCGCCCGCAGCAGGAACTCGTCGACCGTTCCGCCCTCGGGGAGCGGGTGCGTCTGGAGCGTGAGGATGTCCACGCCGTGGCGGGCGAGGGCGGTGCAGAGGGCGGCCAGCGATCCGGGCTCGTCCCGTACGGTCGTACGCATCCGCCAGAGCGCGGCGGTCGGTGCGTCGGTGGCGGGGGCCGCTTCGGTGCTGCTGCGCGTGCCTGCGAGCGGGCCCGTGCCCGGGGCCGCCGCCGGCCCGGTGTCCGGCGGCGGCGCATGGCTGTGGCGCCGGGCCCACCAGGTGTGGAAGGCCGCGGTGACGAGGAGTGCGACCGCAGAGGCCACGAGCATGACCGGGCCCCGGGGGCCGTGCGCGACGAGATTGGCGATGGCGTCGGCGACCGCGACGGCGCAGAACAGGGCGGCGAGCTCGACGACGTCACGGCGCCAGTGGTGGCGGTGCGAACGCTGGGCGGAGGCAAGATCACGGTCAGTCATGCACACCACTGTGGCGCAGGGGTGTTGCGTGATCACGAACGATCTGTGACCGACTGGTTAAGTGTCCATCTGGCCGATTTCACCCAGTTTTCCAGGGCATTTCCGTGGACCTGCCGACCCTACTGGCCCACCCGCCCCGGCTGGAGCGTCTTGGTGAAGAGCACGCCGCCCCCCTGGCGCCGCAGGCGGACGGTGAGTTCCCCGCTGTCGCCGTCGATGTCGACCTCGCCGTAGTACGGCGGGTTCTCCGAGGGGGACATGTTGGCGAACGGGGCCGACTGGACGAAGGCCGTCTCCGGGCCGAAGGTGGCGTCGAGCCGTCCGGCTGGGAAGCCGCCCGCCCCGATGGGGCCCGAGACGAACTCCCAGAACGGCGCGAAGTCGGCGAAGGCCGCCCGCTCCGGCACGTAGTGGTTGGCGGCGGTGTAGTGCACGTCGGCGGTGAGCCAGACGGTGCCGGTGATGCGCTGGTGCTTGATGTGGCGCAGCAGTTCGGCGATCTGGAGCTCGCGGCCCAGCGGGGCACCGGGGTCGCCCTGGGCCACGGCCTCGAAGTCGGCCGAGCCGTCGGGTACGACGATGCCGAGCGGCATGTCGGAGGCGATGACCTTCCACGTGGCCCGGGAGCGGGTGAGCTCGCGCCGCAGCCAGGCCAGCTGCTCGGGACCGAGGATCCCGATGGGGTCCTCGGTCGCGGTGCCGGGGGAGTTGGCGTTCCGGTACGTACGCATGTCGAGGACGAAGACGTCGAGGAGCGGGCCGTACCGCATCACGCGGTACATCCGGCCCTCGGCACGGCCGCCGCGCAGGTCCGTGACGGGGAAGTACTCGCCGAAGGCCTGGCGGGCGCGGGCGGCGAGGGTGTCGGCGTCCCGCACCGTGTAGCGGGGGTCGTCGATCAGCTGGCCGGGGTACCAGTTGTTGCGCACCTCGTGGTCGTCCCACTGGGCGAGGACGGGTACCTGGGCGTTGAAGGCGCGCAGGTTGCCGTCGAGGAGGTTGTAGCGGAAGTTCCCGCGGAACTCGGCGAGGGTCTCCGCGACCTTCGACTTCTCCTCGGTGGTGACGTTGCGCCACGTGCTGCCGTCGCGGAGCGGCACGCCGGCCTTGATCGGCCCGTCCGCGTAGATGGTGTCCCCGCTGAAGAGGAAGAAGTCGGGGTTGCGCAGGCGCATCTCCTCGAAGACGCGATAGCCGCCGAGATCGGGGTTGATGCCCCAGCCCTGGCCCGCCAGGTCCCCGGACCACAGGAAGCGCACGTCGTGGCGGCGGGAGACGGGGGTCGTACGGAAGCTGCCGTGGACGGGTTCGCAGGTGCGGCGCGGGTCGTCGGGGTCGGTCAGGACCACGCGGTAGTGGATCTGCTGGCCGGGTGGCAGGTCGCGCAGGACGGTGGTTCCGGTGAAGTCGGAGGAGGGGCCGAGGAGCGGACCGCGGTGGCGGCGCACGGCGTACCGGAACGCTTCGCTGGGGGAGGTCTCGACGGACATCCACGCGGGGCGGTCGGAGCGGGTCCACACGGTGGCCGAGTGGGCGGTGATCTCGCCCGACTGCACGCCCCAGAGCGCGTTCGGCCGGCCGGAGCGGGCGAAGGCGGGAGCCGCGAGCGCCGGGACGGCGAACAGCGCGGAGGACAGGGCGAGGGAACCGCCGATCAGGGACCGTCGGGTGTGCGGCATCGGTGCCATCGGTGCGTCTCCAGGGGCGGGCGGGGGTGGGTCGGACCAGGGTGCCGTCGCACCCCGGCCCGGCCGCGTCGCCCACGCGAACCCGGGATGAACAGCCGCCAGCCGCTCAGCCGTTCGGCTCTGCGGCCCGTTCATCCCTTTTCGGCCACCGGCCTGCGGCGTTCCGTGCCTTCCCGTGACGCGTCGCGCTATGCCGTGCCGCCGGTCGGGTCGTGATCGGGGTCAGGCCGCGACGGTGGTCAGGCCGCGACGGGGGTCCGGCCGCGGGCGGTGTCCAGGATCACCCGGGAGACGAGCGCCGGGTCGTCGTTCATCGGCACGTGACCGCACCCCGGGAGGCTGACCAGCCGCGCGCCGGGGATCGTGTGCTTGGCCCGTACGCCCTGGCGGCGCAGCAGCAGCCGGTCGCGGGTTCCCCAGGCGATCGTGACCGGTACGCCGGGGACGTCGTCGGTGAAGCGGACGGAGCCGCCCGCCGACAGAGTCGCCTCGAAGCCGGTGGCCCCGCGCAGGGCGAGGGTCTCGGCCACCACCGCCTCGGGCGAACGCCGGGCCGGGCGGGCGTAGATGGTGCCGGTGAGCGCGACCCGGCCCGCAGCGCCGCGCGAGAGGCGCTCGAGCGCGGGGCGGGGCAGTGCCCTGGCCCCGGCGCGCATCGCGAGGAGGGTGGCGAAGGCGTAGCGGCGTTCCCCCTCGGTCCAGAACCCGGCGGGGGAGAGGGCGGTCACCGAGCGGGCGAGGCCGGTCCGGCCCATTTCGAGCGCGAGCAGGCCGCCGAGGGAGTTGCCCGCGACGTGCGGGCGCTCGACGCCGAGGGCCGCGCAGAGCGCCCCGAGCGCCGGGGGCACGGTGGCCAGGTCGTACGGAACGCCCTCGGGCAGGGGCTCGGAGGCGCCGAAGCCGGGCAGGTCGACGGAGATCACGTCGTACTCGGCGGCCAGGACGTCGGTCACGGGGTGCCAGGCCTGGAGGTGGTGGCCGATCCCGTGCAGCAGGAGGAGCGGTTCGCCCGAGCCCTTGCGCTCGTAGGCGACGGTGGCGGTGCGGGGGCCGAGCGGCGAATCGATGGTGAAGGAGACCGTGGCGGTCATGCTGCTCCTCGTCGGGTGGACGCGTGTGAGACAGGCTGTCAGTAGTCCTGCCGCCATCATTACCGTCCGGTAGCCCTTGACTACAAGCCTTCGGCGCCCGCGAGAACATCCTGTGAACGGCTGCGTGCCCATGCCCGGCCTGCCCGGTACAGGGGGGACCATTGGTCTTGACCAAGGGGGTGCACCGTCCTATCGTCGCAGGGATAGTGCAGGAACCTTTAATAAACAAAGGCGCGGAACTGCCGCTCGAACACACGGCGAGTGCGGCGATGGCAGGAGGAGTCAGGGTGGGGACCACGCAGCTCGAAACGGTGCCGGAGCCGAAGTACTGGCACCTCAAGACCGTCCTCAGCGAAGCACTCGACCAGGATTTCGCCGTCGGAGAGGTCCTGCCGAACGAGCGTGAGCTCGCCGCCCGGTTCGGCGTCGCCCGCGCGACCCTGCGCCAGGCCCTGGAGCAGTTGGAGCTCGAAGGCCGTCTGCAGCGCCGCCGCGGAGTCGGAACCACCGTCGCCCCGCCGCGCGTCGGCGTCGCCGTCGGCACCGCCGGGCACAGCTGGCCCGGTGAGCAGGCCGACGGCTGGGAGCCGGTTGACGCCGCCGAGGCGCTGCCGACGGCCGCGGTCCTGAAGCTGCTGGGGACCGGCGGGGTCTTCGCCGCCGACGAGCCGGTGCACACCGTGCGCCGGACCCGCGTCACCCAGGGGCAGGCCGTCGCCGCCGAGATGCTCCACGTCCCGGCCGCCTCGGTGCCCGGACTCCCCGCGATCGACACCCCGGCCGGTCCCGCCCGCGCCCGCGCGGTCCTGCGCGAGCTGCAGCGGCTGACCCTCGAAGGCCAGGACCGCTCGGTGGAGCTCGGCTCGGCGCGCGCCGACGACGCCAAGGAATTGGACCGGCTGCCCGGCGCGCCCGTACTCGTCGTCACCACGCGCTACTTCACCGCCGCGGGCACCGCCGCGGTCTCGGTGGCCACCTACCGCGCCGACACCTGCCGCCTCACCTTCGGCGACTCGGGGGACGTCGAGATCACCCACGAGCCGCGCGTCGCCTCCTGACGCGCATACAGGCAGTTCCCTCCGCCGCAGCCGACCGGCTGCGGCGGCACTTCGTACCCGCCGGGCACGGGGGCAGGGCGTCCTGCGCCCGCGATCCCGACTCCGGCGCCGGGGCCCGGGCCGGAAGCCCGCGGCGGGGTAGGAGTCCGGGGGCACGGGGCGAGGCGTTCTGCGCCCGCGATCCCGCGCCGGGGCCCGAGGCGGAAGCCCGCGCCGGCGCCGGGGTAGGAGTCCGGGGCGCGGGGCGAGGCGTTCTGCGCCCGCGATCCCGCTCCAGGCCCGGCCCCGAGGCGGAAGCCCGGCCCGGGGTAGGGGCCCGGGGCGCGGACCGGGCCGGGGCCCGAGGCGGAAGCCCGGCCCGGGGTAGGGGTCCAGGGCGCGGACGCGGACCGGGGTCGGGGCCCAGGGCGGAAGCCCGCGCCGGGGTAGGGGTCCGGGGCCCCAGGCGGAAGCCCGGCCCGGGGTGGGAATCCGAGGCGGGGACCGGCGTCGGGGCCAGGGCGGAAGCTCGCGCCGGGGTAGGGGTCCGGGGCGGCAGCCCGGCCCGGGTAGGAGTCCGGGGCAGGGACCGGGGGCGGGGCCCGGGGGCGGGAGCCCGGCCCGGAGTCGGAGCCCGGGGCGGAGGCGCAAGTCGGGCCGGGGGCGGGGCCCGAGGCCGCGCGGCGCGGTCAGCGGCCGCGGGCCGTGACCGTCTTCTCCACCGCGAAGAGCTCTTCCTCGACGTGGTCCAGCGCGAGGCGAAGGGCGCCGGTGGCCACCGCGGCCTCGCCGAGCAGGGACAGGGCAACCTTCGGCGGACGCAGGCAATAGCGCTCCAGCTCCCGGCGCAGGGGATCCAGCACCCCGTCCAGCCCGGCCGCCCAGCCGCCGACCACCACCAGCTCCGGATCCATCGCCAGGACCAGCGCCGCGACGTCGTGCACCAGCCGCTGCAGGAACCGCTCCACGGCGGCCACCGCCCGCTCGTCGCCGCGCTTGGCCATCGCGAAGACCTCGGCGACCGCGGGCTCGTCCAGCGGGTGGAGCGGCTCACCGGTGGTCGACAGCAGCTTCTCCGGCGTGACCTCACGGCCCAGCAGGTGCAGTGCGCCGATCTCCCCGGCCGCTCCGCCGAAGCCCCGGTGGAGCCGTCCTCCGATCAGGGAGCCGGCGCCGGGGCTGAGCCCGGCCATGACGAACACGATGTCGTCGGTGTCACGCGCGGCCCCCTTCCAGTGCTCGGCGACCGCCGCGGCGTTGGCGTCGTTCTCCACCTTCACCGGGCAGCGGAACGAGCGCTGGAGGCGTTCCCCCAGCGGGAGCCCGGTCCAGCCCGGCAGGGCGGTCCCGAGGCGGACCGTGCCGTCCGCCTCCACGATCCCGGGGCTGCCGACGCCGACCGCGCGCAGGGAGTCCCGGGGCACCCCGGCCCGGCGCAGCAGATCGGCCACCGCCGAACGGACCTTCTCCAGCCGCTCGTCGGCGGACGCCGACTCGGCGACGTCCTTCGTGCCCGCGCCGATGACCCGCCCGTCCAGGCCGGAGAGCAGCACGGCGACCCGGTGCGAACCGATCTCGATGCCCAGCAGATGCCCGGCCTCGGCCCTGAAACGGAACCGCCTGGCCGGCCGGCCCTGCCGCCGCGCGCCTTCCTCTACGTCGGCCTCGGCGACCAGCCCGGTGGCCATCAGCCCCTCCACGACCCCCTCGACGGTCGGCCGGGATAGCCCTGTGACCCGGGTGAGGTCGGTGAGCGTCGGCGCCTGGGCCGCGCGCAGTGCGCGCAGCACCACGGCGGAATTGATCCGCCTCAGCAGAGAGGGGTCCCCGCCGGTCAGCTGCCCCAACGTGTGTCCTCCCAGCTAGCGAGCCCGTCAGCCGGATGGTACTGCCCACCTGGTGCCTCAGCGAGAACCAGCCCCCCATAGGCCGGAACTGGGCCCTCCGCTCAGGCCGGGGTCACGAACCCCGACTCGTACGCCATGATCACGGCCTGGGTCCGGTCCCGCGCTCCCAGCTTTCCGAGAATCGCACTGACGTGGGACTTCACCGTCTCCGTGCCGACGATCAGGTTGCCCGCGATCTCCACGTTGGTCAGCCCCCGCGCCATGAGCCGCAGCACCGCCTCCTCGCGCTCGGTCAGCCCCGCCCGCTCCAGCCCGGCCCGTGCCTGGCGATTTCCGTACTCGGCGGCCAGGGCCCGCACGGCCGCGGGGAAGAGCAGCGTCTCGCCCTCCGCGACCAGCCGGACCGCGTGCACGATCTCGGAGGGCCGCGCCCGCTTCAGCAGGAACCCGTCCGCCCCGGCCCGCAGCGCCTGGTAGACGTACTCGTCGTTCTCGAAAGTGGTGACGACGAGGATCTTCGGCGGGGAGTCGACCGTCTTCAGGATCGCCCGAGTCGCCTCGATCCCGTCGAGCAGCGGCATCCGCACGTCCATGGCCACCACGTCGGGCCGCAGCTGTCGCACGAGCGGGATCACGGAGGCCCCGTCGGGCGCCTCACCCACCACCTCGATGTCGGGCTGGGCCTCGAGGACGGCGCGCAGACCCGCGCGCACCAGGGGCTCGTCATCGACGAGCAGTACGGTAACCGGCATCCGGTCAGCGTATTCGCTCCAGCGGAAGCCGGGCGCGCACTCTCCAGTTGCCCTCGTACGGCCCGGTCTCGGCCTCCCCGCCGAGCAGTGCCGCCCGTTCCCGGATGCCGCGCAGGCCGGAGCCGCGGCCCGTCACCTGCGCCGCCTCCGCCGGAAGCGGATTGGTCACCTCCAAGTCCAGTCTTCCCACCCCCACTTCGATCCGCACGCGGACCGGCACCGGCCCGCTGTGCCGCAGCACGTTGGTCAGCGCCTCCTGAAGGATCCGGTACCCCTCGCGCGCGACCGGGCCCGGCAACTTCTCCAGCGGACCGGACAGTTCGGCGTCGACCGGGGCGCCCGACGCGCGCGCCGACTCCAGCAGCCGGTCGGCATCGGCGAGGGTGGGCCGCTGGGAGGGGGGCTGGCCGGACTCCCGGAGCACCTTCAGCACCCGGTCCAGGTCCTCCATCGCGGCCCGGCCGGTCTCCTCGATCGCGCACAACGCCCGCTCGGTGAACTCCGGATCGGCCGCCGCCCGCGCGGCTCCCGCCTGGACGACCGCCACGGTGAGCGCGTGGCCGATGGAGTCGTGCAACTCCCTCGCGATCCGCGTCCGCTCCAGCAGCTGCTCGGTCCGTGCCTCCAGCGCGGTCAGCCGCTCGGCCGCCGAAGGCCCCAGGAGTCTCGCGGCGATCGCCGTGACGACCTCGCCGAGCAGGACCACTATGACCAGCAGCAGGACCAGCGGCACCGGCAGGAGGAGCAGAGCCGCCCAGCGGGGCGGTTCGAACGGCAGGATCACGTCGTCCGACCCGAGAGAACGGCCGGCGGCGATGGTGACGAGTTCCACGGTCATCACCGGGAGCCACACCGTCGCCATGAGGGCCACGCCCGCCAGTACGAGACGTATCTCCAGCCAGGCCACCGTCCGCCACCGGTCTCCCCAACGGGCGGACGGCGAGACGCTGATGGAACCGTCGTACCGTCCGCGCTCGTGCGGGGTCAGAAGGAACTGCGCCTGCAGCCCCTCGGCCAGCCGCACCCACGGAATCAGCCCGAACGGAGCGACGATCACGGCTGGCATCCACGGCCAGGCGGGCTCTATGAACATCCAGATGGAGACGATCAGGATCGGTACGAGCAGATGCAGCCAGCGGGTGTACGTGACCCCGCGGAAGGGAGCACGGAGCAGTCGGTCCATGTCCTCATCCTGGCAGCCGGGACATGGCTCCCGTCTCCCCCACGTGGGGGAGACCATCCCCTCACGTGGGGGAGGGCAGGAGGTGGGACCGACGGCGAATCTTGAGGCATGAACAGCATCGAGATTCGGGAACTGACCAAGGAATACGGCACCACCCGTGCCGTGGACCGCCTCACCTTCGACGTGCTGCCCGGACGGGTCACCGGCTTCCTCGGCCCCAACGGCGCCGGAAAGTCGACCACGATGCGGCTGCTGCTGGGCCTGGACGGGGCCACCTCCGGCACCGCCACCATCGGGGGAAGCCCGTTCACCACCTTCACCGACCCGCTGCGCCGGGTCGGAGCGCTCCTCGACCCGCAGTCCATCCACGGCGGGCGCACCGCCCGCGACCACGTGCGCTTCCTCGCCGCCTCGAACGGGATACCGGCCCGCAGGGTGGACGAGGTGCTGGAGCAGACCGGCATAGCCGCCGCGGCGGGGCGCCGGGTGAAGACCTTCTCCCTGGGCATGCGTCAGCGGCTGGGCATCGCCGCCGCCCTCCTGGGAGATCCCGGAGTGCTGCTCCTCGACGAGCCGACCAACGGGCTAGACCCCGAGGGAATCATCTGGATCCGCGAACTGATGCGCGGCCTGGCCGCCGAAGGCCGGACCGTCCTCGTCTCCAGC
Organism: Streptomyces sp. NPDC053432; assembly: GCF_055585365.1. Classification (NCBI taxonomy): domain Bacteria; kingdom Bacillati; phylum Actinomycetota; class Actinomycetes; order Kitasatosporales; family Streptomycetaceae; genus Streptomyces; species Streptomyces sp. NPDC053432. The sequence continues at coordinate 142,734 of NZ_JBVJKF010000013.1, read as the reverse complement.
CACCTCATGTCGGAGACGGCGACGCTGGCCGACCACCTGGTGGTGCTCGGCGCGGGGAAACTCCTGGCCGACACCTCGATGGAGGAGTTCATCGACGCGCGCAGCACCCCGCGGGTGCGGCTGCGGACCACGGACGCGTTCCGGCTGCGGGCCGTCCTCGCCCGGGACGGCTACGACCTGGTGGAAGCCGAGGGCGGGCGCTGGACCGTCGACGGCATACAGGCGGAGCAGCTCGGCATCATGGCTGCCCGCGAAGGCATCCCCCTGCTGGAACTCTCCGACGAGCGCGCCTCACTGGAACAGGCCTACCTCGATCTCACCGCGGACCACGCCCAGTTCGCCGCCACCCGCTGACCGCCCCCCTTCCTCACCGGAGGTTCGCCATGAGCACCGCTCTGCCCACCCGGCCCGTCCTGCACTCCGAATGGATCAAGATCAGATCGCTGCGCGGCACGTTCGGCGCGCTGATAGCCGTGCTGATCGCGACCGCCGGCATCCAGGCGTTCACCGCCTGGGCTATAGGAACGGCCGAGGAAGGCGCCATGGGCGACGATCCGCTCTTCGCCGCCTACTACGCAGTCAACTTCGGCCAGATAGCGGCCATCACCTTCGGAGCCAACGCCGTCAGCGCCGAATTCCACAACGGGGCCCTGCGCACCACCTTCGCGGCGGTGCCGAACCGTACCCGGTTCTACCTCTCCAAGATGGCCGTGATCGGCGGGCTCGCCCTCCTCGTGGGGCAGGTGACCGGGCTGCTCACCTTCGTCGGCGGGCAGGCGTTCATGGGGCAGTACGCCCTGAAGCTCGGCGACCCGGGCACCGTGCGCTCCGTCGTGGGCTGCGGCCTGTACCTGACGGTCATCACGCTCTTCTCGGCCGGCCTGACGGCGATCCTGCGCAGTGGTGTCGCCGTCATCAGCATCCTCGTCCCCTTCGTCCTGCTGCTCTCCTTCGTCATCAGCGGAGCAGCCGGCGACATCGGACAGTTCATGCCGGACAAGGCCGGCCAGATGGTGCTCCGGAGCGAGTCGATCGGCGGAGTCCTCGGCCCGTGGACCGGAATGGGCGTGGCGATGCTGTGGGCCGCGGCCGCGGTCATCGGTGGTCTCATATCGGTGCGGCGCCGGGACGCGTGACGCAGGGCCAGTTGTCAGTGGTGGTCGGGATACTGACGGCATGACCACGGCAGAGCATCTCGACACGATCGACCAGCTCCGGGGGACGGAATTCCCGCCCGAGCCGGTCCGGTCCGGCGGGCAGAGCAGCGGCCCGGGCTACCACCTCGTCCAGCTCGGCCGGACGGGGGACTACTGGGAGGACGACGGCTCGGGCCGGGCAGAGGCGGCCGACCAGATCGCGGCCGAGTACGGGGCACTCACCCAGGCCCTGGCCGACCGGTGGGGGGATCAGCAGGTCTTCAGCGTCACATCGCTGCTGGACCGGGGGTTCGACGGGGAGGAGATACCGGAGCCGTGGGGCGAGGTGGGCACCACCACCGACCACGTGCACCTGTGGCGGGCCGAGGAGAAGTGGCTGGTGGCCTATGTGGCGCGGTGGGGCACCGAAGACCCGTACCTGTTGATGGCAGGGGTCACCGTCATCGATCCGCCCTGAAGACGGGGGGTTCGGCGGCTGCGCGGAGGCGGGCGTACTCCTGGGCCATGGTCTCGGCGGTCCAGTGGGCGTTGAGGCCGCTGGGGTTGGGGAGGGCCCAGATACGGGTGGAGCCGATGGTCCGCTCCTGGGGACCGATCTGTGCCTTCCTCTCGCCGAAGGCCGTGCGGTAGGCGGTCACCCCGACCACGGCGAGCCACTGGGGGCGCAGGAGCTCCACCTTGGCGGTCAGGATCCGGCCGCCTTCGCGGAACTCCTCGGCGCTCAGCTCGTCGGCGCGGGCCGTGGCGCGGGCCACGACGTTGGTGATGCCGAGCCGGTAGGTCAGCAGCTCCTCCTGCTCGGAGGGGGCGAGCCGGCGCGGGGTGAAGCCCGACAGGTGGAGGACGGGCCAGAAGCGGTTGCCGGGACGGGCGAAGTGGTGACCCGTCGCGGCGGAGAGGAGGCCGGGGTTGATCCCGCAGAAGAGCACACGCAGACCGCCCGCGACCACGTCCGGGAGGACGCGGTCACGGGCGGCGTTGAGCTCCTCGGGGGTCAGAGGATCGACCCCGGGGTGTATCCGGCGGCCTCCGGGTGCTGCTTGGCGATCGCCTCGATGCGGGAGACCACTGCCGAGACCTGGTCGCCCGCGGCGCCGGTGAAGGACAGCTTGTCGGCCATCAGGGCGTCGAGCTGGGCCCGGTCCAGCGGCATCCGCTCGTCGGCGGCCAGCTTGTCCAGGAGCTCGTTGCGCTCCGCGCCCTGCTCGCGCATGGCGAGGGCCGAGGCCACCGCGTGCTCCTTGATGACCTCGTGGGCGGCCTCGCGGCCGACACCGGCGCGTACGGCGCCCATGAGGACCTTGGTGGTGGCGAGGAAGGGGAGGTAGCGGTCCAGCTCGCGGGCGACGACGGCCGGGAAGGCGCCGAACTCGTCCAGGACCGTCAGGAAGGTCTCCAGGAGGCCGTCGAAGGCGAAGAACGCGTCCGGCAGCGCCACGCGGCGGACCACGGAGCAGGAGACGTCGCCCTCGTTCCACTGGTCGCCGGCCAGCTCGCCGGTCATCGAGGCGTAACCGCGCAGGATGACCATCAGGCCGTTCACGCGCTCGCAGGAGCGGGTGTTCATCTTGTGCGGCATCGCGGAGGAGCCGACCTGGCCGGGCTTGAAGCCCTCGGTCACCAGCTCGTGGCCCGCCATCAGGCGGATCGTCTTGGCGATGGAGGAGGGCGCGGCGGCCAGCTGGACCAGCGCGGTGACCACGTCGTAGTCGAGCGAGCGCGGGTAGACCTGGCCGACCGAGGTGAAGGCCTGGGCGAAGCCGAGGTGGGCGGCGATCCGCTGCTCCAGGTCGGCCAGCTTGGCGGCGTCGCCGCCGAGCAGGTCGAGCATGTCCTGGGCGGTGCCGACGGGGCCCTTGATACCGCGCAGCGGGTAGCGCTCGAGGAGGTTCTCCAGGCGGTCGTAGGCGACCAGCAGCTCGTCGGCCGCGGTGGCGAAGCGCTTGCCCAGGGTCGTCGCCTGCGCGGCGACGTTGTGGGAGCGGCCGGCCATGACGAGCTCGGCGTGCTCGCCGGCCAGCTTGCCGAGGCGGGCGAGGACGGCGACGGTGCGGTCGCGGGCCAGCTCCAGGGAGAGCCGGATCTGGAGCTGCTCGACGTTCTCGGTGAGGTCGCGCGAGGTCATGCCCTTGTGGACGTGCTCGTGGCCGGCGAGAGCGTTGAACTCCTCGATGCGGGCCTTCACGTCGTGCCGGGTGACCTTCTCGCGCTCGGCGATGGAGGCGAGGTCGACGGTCTCGAGGACGCGCTCGTAGTCGGCGAGGGCCGCGTCGGGCACGTCGATGCCGAGGTCCTTCTGGGCACGCAGCACGGCGAGCCACAGCCGCCGCTCCAGCGTCACCTTGTACTCGGGGGACCACAGGACGGCGAGCTCCGCGGAGGCGTAGCGGCCGGCCAGGACATTGGGGATGCGGGGCTTGGCTGTCACGTGGATGGATTCTACTTGGGCCCGGGCTGTGCGTTTACGCAGGTGGGGCCCCCGCGCCTGATTGTGCCTTGCTACGAGACGGGAGAGTCCTCGTACGGCGCGTACGGCAGCAGTTCCGGACGCTTCGCCGGCCGGCCGTCCCCGGAGGAGCGGCCCGTCAGGCGGCGGCCGATCCAGGGGAGCAGGTGCTGCCGGGCGAAGCTGAGGTCCCGGGCCCGGCGGACCGCCCAGCCGGGGGGCTCGGTGGCCGGGAGCTCGGCGCGCCAGTCCTGTTCGGCGGGCAGCCCGAGAGCCTGCCAGACGGCCTCGGCGACCCGGCGGTGGCCCTCGGCGGTCAGGTGCAGCCGGTCCACGTCCCACATGCGCTGGTCCGCGAGGGCGGGAGCCCCGTACAGGTCGACCACCAGGGCGCCGTGCCGGGACGCGAGCTCCTCGATGAAGAGGAAGAGTTCCTCCATGCGCGGCCGGAAGCGTTCCATCACCGGCCCGTTGCGCCCCGGGGAGCGCATCAGGACCAGTTGGCGGCAGGAGGGGGCGAGGAGCTCCACGGAGGCCTCCAGCCGCTCCAGGACCCGGCCCATGTCCACCTTGGGGCGCAGGGTGTCGTTCAGCCCGCCCACCAGCGTCACCACGTCGGCCCGCATCGCGGCCGCCGCGGGGACCTGCTCCTCGGCGATCTGCCCGATGAGCTTGCCGCGCACCGCGAGGTTGGCGTAGCGGAAGCCCGGCTCGCGCGCCGCCAGGCGTGCGGCCAGCAGGTCGGCCCAGCCCCGGTAGGAGCCGTCGGGGAGCAGGTCGGACATGCCCTCGGTGAAGGAGTCGCCGACCGCGACGAAACTGGTGTACCGCGCATTCATCTCCATGGCGGAGTGATGCTACCGCCCGGTACCCCGGCCCCGCAGGGCCGGGGACCGGATCATCAGGCGGACGCGGGACGCCCGAACAGCTCGCGCAGCACGTCTTCCATCGTCACCAGGCCCGTCATCGCCCCGTCCGGGCCGAGCACCGCCGCCAGGTGCGTACGGCTGCGTCGCATCGCGGTCAGCACGTCGTCCAGCGGCGTTTCGGCGCGGATCTGCGCGATCGGCCGCAGGGCCGCTACCGGGAAGGGCTCGTCGCGGTCCTCCGGATCGGCGTCCAGCGCGTCCTTGACGTGCAGGTATCCCAGGATCCGGTGCTGCGCGTCGATCACCGGGAAACGGGAGTAGCCCGACCGGGCCGACAGCCGCTCCAGCCCGGCCGGGGTGATTCCCTCGCGGGCGGGGACCACCCGGTCCGCGGCCAGCACCACGTCGGTGACCGGTCGGCGGCCCAGCTCCAGGGCATCGTGCAGCCGCTCGCTCGCCCGATCGTCGATGAGCCCCGCGTCACTGGAGTCCTTGACGATCCGCGCCAGCTCGTCGTCCGAGAAGGTCGCCGCGACCTCGTCCTTGACCTCCACCCGCAGCAGCCGCAGCAGGGTGTTGGCGAAGGCGTTGATCGCGAAGATCACCGGCCGCAGCGCCCGGGTGAGGGTCACCAGCGGCGGGCCCAGCAGCAGCGCCGTGCGCACCGGCTCGGACAGCGCCACGTTCTTCGGCACCATCTCGCCGAAGAGCATGTGCAGGTACGTTGCCAGGGCCAGGGCCACCACGAAGGAGATCGCGTGCGTCACCCCGGCCGGCACCCCGACGGCGTCGAGCAGCGGGCTCAGCAGGTGGGCGATGGCGGGCTCGGCCACCACGCCCAGCACCAGGGTGCAGAGCGTGATCCCGAGCTGGGCCGCCGCCATCATCGCCGACACGTGCTCCAGACCCCACAGGACCGCGCGGGCCCGCCGGTCGCCCTGCTCCGCGTACGGCTCGATCTGGCTGCGCCTGACCGAGATGAGTGCGAACTCCGCGCCGACGAAGAAGGCGTTGACGACCAGCGTCGCCAGACCGATCAGAAGCTGGATCGCGGTCATCGGGTCCCCTCCGTGCCCTCGTCACCCTTGTGGCCCCGATTGGCCTGGTCGCCCTGGTCGCCCTGGTCGCCCTGGTCCTCGTGGTGCCCGGCCGGCATGTGCAGCAGCACCCGCGCCGCCCGTCGCCCGCCGGCGTCGACCACCTCGAGCCGCCAGCCGTCCATCTCCAGCCTGTCGCCGACCTCGGGGATCCGGCCCAGCTCGGTCGCTATCAGCCCGGCGAGCGTCTCGTACGGCCCCTCGGGCACGCGCAGCCCGATCCGCTGGAGCTGGTCGGTGCGGGCGGCTCCGTCGGCGGCGTAGAGCGTGCGCCCGTCGGCGTCCGTGCCGGCCGGGGCCAGGTCGAAGGTCTCGTGCGGGTCGTGCTCGTCGTGGACCTCGCCGACGACCTCCTCGACGATGTCCTCGAGGGTGGCCACGCCGGCCGTACCGCCGTACTCGTCGATGACCACGGCCATGGTCTGCCTGCCGGACAGCCGGTCCAGCAGCCGGTCCACGGTCAGCGACTCCGGTACGAGAAGGGGCTCGCGCAGCAGCTGCGCGACGGGGTGGCGGTGGCGATCCTCGGCGGGCAGGGCCAGCACGTCCTTGATGTGGACGGTGCCGACGACGGTGTCGAGGCTGCCCCGGTAGACGGGGAAGCGGGACAGGCCGGTGGCCATCGTCGCGTTCGCCACGTCCTCCGCGGTGGTCTGCACGTCGAGGGCGGTGACCTGGACGCGCGGGGTCATCACGTTCTCCGCGGTCAGGTCGGCCAGGTTCAGGGTCCGCACGAACAGCTCGGCGGTGTCCTTCTCCAGCGAGCCCGCCTTCGCGGAGTGCCGCGCCAGTGCGACCAGCTCCTGCGGGGTGCGGGCGGAGGCCAGCTCCTCGGCCGGCTCCATGCCGAAGCGGCGGACCATGTGGTTCGCCGTGGTGTTCAGGTGGCTGATCAGAGGCCTGAAGATCCGGCTGAACACCCGCTGCGCGGTCGCCACGCGCTTGGCGATGGCGAGCGGTGAGGAGATCGCCCAGTTCTTGGGCACCAGTTCGCCGACGACCATCAGGACGACGGTCGACAGCACGGTGCCGAGGACCAGCGCGGTGGAGGACGCGGCGGCGGCCGAGAGCCCGATGGCCTCGAACGGGCCCTGGAGCAGGGCCGCGATCGACGGCTTGGAGATCATGCCGATGACCAGGCCGGTCACGGTGATGCCGAGCTGGGCGCCGGAGAGCTGGAAGGTCAGGGTGCGGACGGCGGCCAGGGCGCTGTCGGCCCCGCGCTCGCCGCGCTCGACGGCCCGTTCGAGTTCGCTGCGCTCGACGGTGGTCAGCGAGAACTCGGCCGCGACGAAGACTCCGCAGGCGACGCAGAGCAGCAGTGCCACGACGAGCAGGAGCACCTCGGTCATCGGTCGATCACCTCCGTTCCATGATCGGCCAGGAGGAGGCGTATCGCGCGATGTCGCGCTCGGGAGGGTCGTGGACTGGGAGGCTCGCCCATGGGCGGACGCTCACACCTTTCATCTGAGTCGTTCGGTCGTCGGCCGTTCACTGCGGAACGTCTGTCCCACATCGTAAAGGAAGGGCAAAGGAGGCGGATCATCTTTTTGGCGGAGCCGGCCCGCGCGCGGCGGAAGAAGTCGGTGGCGGGCCGCGGACCGGGCGTGCTTGGGTCCTGCCCATGACCGAGATCCGCATACGGACCGCTGTGCCGGCCGACGCCGAGAACGTGCTCGTCTTCTGGAAGGAAGCCGCCGAGGGCACGTCGATCACGGACGACCTGGACGGCGTGAGACGCCTTCTCGCACGGGATCCCGAAGCCCTGATCCTCGCGGAGTCCGACGGCCTCCTCGTCGGTTCGGTGATCGCCGGCTGGGACGGCTGGCGCGCCTCGCTGTACCGGCTGGCCGTCCTGCCTTCCCACCGCAGGCGGGGTATCGCCGCCACCCTCCTCGAAGCGGCCGAACGGCGCTTCACCGCCCTCGGGGGCCGGCGCGGGGACGCGATGGTGCTCGAAGCGAACGAACGGGCGCATCTGCTGTGGGCGGCGGCCGGCTATCAGCGCGAGGACCGCTGGCGGCGCTGGACGAAGCCGTTCGGGTAGGTCCGGGGACCCGGAAGCCCGCGGAGGAGGAGGGGCGAGAGGACGAACAGGGCCCCCGGCCGAAGCCGGGAGCCCTGCACATCACGTCACGCCGTCACGCCGTCGCCGTCACGCCGTCACGCCCTCACGCAGGCCAGGCCGCCAGGAAGGACTCGGCCGACCACGTGCCCGAGAGGGCGGGGGCGAGCCAGCCCGGGGCCTCGGCCCGGAACTCCTCCGGCGACAGGCCGCCCGAGCCCTCGGGCACCGCGCCCAGCAGGGGGAGGGCCGAGCTCGTGGGCAGGTCCGCCAGGTTGCAGCGGGCCGCCAGGTCCGGCGCGGCGGGCCAGCTGCCCACCACCACGCCCAGACCGGTCAGCCCCCGGGCCCGGAGGGCCTCCGCCGTCAGGGTGGTGGAGTTGAGCGTGCCGAGACCCGCCGGGGCCACCACGAGGACCGGCGCGTCGAGCAGGCGGGCCGCGTCGGCCAGGGTGTGCCCCGCCTCGTCGAAGCGGACGAGCAGGCCGCCGGCGCCCTCCACCAGGACCAGGTCGTGGGTGCGGGAGAGCTCGCGGGCCGCTTCGGCCACCTGCTCCGGGGACACCGTGGCCAGGCCCGCGCGGCGGGCGGCCGTGTCCGGGGCCAGGGGCTCCGGGTAGCGGGCCAGTTCCCTCGCCGTCACGGCCGCACCGGCCAGCCGGACCGCCTCGGCGGCGTCCCCCGGCTCCTGCGGGCCGACACCCGTCTGCGCGGGCTTGAGGACGGCCACCGAACGGCCGGCCGCCAGCGCGGCGGCCGCGACCGCCGACGTGACCACGGTCTTGCCGATCTCGGTTCCGGTGCCGGACACGACCAGTACGGACATCTCAGCCTTCCTCGGCCGCCGCGCGCACCGCACGGCAGATACGGGCCACGTCCGCGTCGCCGGTGACGAAGGGCGGCATGGTGTAGATCAGGTCCCGGAACGGGCGCAGCCACACGCCCTCGCGCACCGCCGCCCGGGTGGCGGCCGCCATGTCGATCTCGTGGTCGAGCTGGACCACGCCGATCGCGCCCAGGACGCGTACGTCCCGTACGCCCGGCACCGACGCGACGTCCGCGAGGCCATCGCGCAGCCCCGCCTCGATCCGCTTGACCTCGCTCGTCCAGTCCTGGCCGAGCAGCAGTTCGACGGAGGCCAGCGCCACGGCCGTCGCGAGCGGGTTGCCCATGAAGGTCGGCCCGTGGGCGAGGACGGGGACCTCGCCCCGCGAGATGCCGTCCGCCACCCGCTCGGTGCACAGGGTCGCGGCGAGGGTGAGGTAGCCGCCGGTCAGCGACTTGCCCAGGCACATCACGTCCGGGGTGATCCCCGCGTGGTCGGCGGCGAAGAGCGCGCCCGTGCGGCCGAAGCCCGTCGCGATCTCGTCCAGGATGAGCAGCACGCCGTACTCGTCGCACAGCTCCCGCAGCACCCGCAGGTAGCCCGGGTTGTGGAAGCGCATGCCGCCCGCACCCTGCACCACGGGTTCCACGATCACCGCGGCCAGTTCGTCGGCGTGCGCGGCGATCAGGGAGCGGAGGTGGCCGGCGTACGCCGGATCCACCGGCGTGTCGAAGCCGCCGGGCGGCGCGTCCGCGAAGACCTGCCGCGGCAGGTGACCCTGCCACAGCTCGTGCATGCCGCCGTCGGGGTCGCAGACGGCCATCGGCTGCCAGGTGTCCCCGTGGTAGCCGCCCCGCCAGGTCAGCAGCCGGGTCTTGCCCGTGCGGCCCAGCGAACGCCAGTACTGCAGGCACATCTTGACCGCGACCTCGACGGACACCGAGCCCGAGTCGGCGAGGAAGACGTGCTCCAGCCCGGCCGGGGTGATCTCGACCAGCTTCGCGGCGAGCCGGACGGCGGGCTCGTGGGTGAGCCCGCCGAACATCACGTGCGACATCAGGCCGAGCTGCGCGGTCGCGGCCTCGTTCAGCACCGGGTGGTTGTAGCCGTGGATGGCCGACCACCAGGAGGACATGCCGTCGACCAGCTCGTCGTGCCCCTGCCCCTGGGACGGCACCGCGAGCCGCAGCCGGACACCCGAGGCGGACGCGATGACGAGCGGCTCCTGCCGCCCGGGCATCGGACCGTACGGGTGCCAGACGTGCTGCCGGTCCAGCGCGAGGAGTTCCGCGCCGGACGCCGGCAGGGGGTGCTGATCAGGCATTGGGGGCGACGTCCGTCCCCGCCCCGCGGCGGCGCACGGCCACCAGGTCGGACCGCACCTTGCCGGCCTCGGCCTGCGCCGGTACGGGCGCCGCCTCCGCGTGCCCGGAGCAGCCGCCGCACGCCGAGCCGCAGCCGGCCCCGGCGGCGGAGTCGGCGGAGCCCGCGGAACCGCAGACCGAGGCGCCGCCCCCGTGGGAGCCGCAGCCGCCACCCGTCGCGGCGGCCGCCACGTCGGCGCGGTGCGCGGGGAGGGTGGTCGTACCGGCGCCCTCCACCTCGAAACCGGCGTCCGCGATCATGTCGAGGTCGGCCTGGCCGGCCTGGCCCTCACTGGTGAGGTAGTCGCCGAGGAAGATGGAGTTGGCGATGTGCAGCGCGAGCGGCTGCATCGAGCGCAGGTGCACCTCGCGGCCGCCGGCGATGCGGACCTCCACGTCGGGGCAGACGAACCGGACCATCGCCAGGATCCGCAGGCAGCGCTGCGGGGTGAGGTTCCACTCCTTGGCCAGCGGGGTGCCCTCGAACGGGATCAGGAAGTTGACCGGCACCGAGTCCGAGTCCAGCTCGCGCAGCGAGTAGACGACGTCGACCAGGTCCTCGTCGCTCTCGCCCATGCCCGCGATCAGGCCCGAGCAGGCCGACAGTCCCGCCGCGTGCGCCTTCTGCACGGTGTCCACGCGGTCCGCGTAGGTGTGCGTCTTGGTGATCGCGCCGTACGTGGCCTCGGAGGTGTTCAGGTTGTGGTTGTACGCGTCGGCGCCCGCGTCGCGCAGCTTCTCCGCCTGGCCGTCGGAGAGCAGCCCGAGACACGCGCAGACCTCGACGCCCTCGTTCTGCTCCTTGATCGCCGCGATGGTCTTGCCGACGCGCTCCACGTCCCGGTCCGTCGGACCGCGGCCGCTCGCGACCAGGCAGACCCGCTTCGCGCCGCCCGCGACACCCGCGGCGGCCGCCTCGGAGGCCTCCTGCGGCTTCAGCCACGTGTACTTGAGGATCTCGGCCTTCGAGCCCAGCCGCTGGGAGCAGTACGAGCAGTCCTCCGGGCACAGGCCCGACTTCAGGTTGACCAGGTAGTTCAGCTTGACCCGACGGCCGAACCACTGGCGGCGCACTTTGCCGGCCGCGGCCACCACGTCGAGCAGTTCGTCGTCGGAAGTCGCCAGAACGGCGAGCGCCTCTTCGCGGGTCGGCAGCTCGCGCCGGAGCCCCTTGTCCACCAGGTTGTTCAGCAGGTCCATGAGGCCGATCCTGGCCTACACGACCACTCCCGGCCAAGGAGAGATCGCACAACATGGCCGGATGGGAGTGTGTGTATCGCCACACCTGGCGCAGCTGTCACGGCGGCTAGGGTCGAGCCTGGTCTGTGGACTGCCGACAAAACGCGAGGACCTGCCGATGCCGCCGTTGCCCCAGCACACCCCCGACTCCGACGTCTTCGCGTGGATCGACGAAGCGGAAGGCGCCCGGGCCGAGGCCGGACTCGTACGGACGCTGCGCCCGCGGCCGGAGTCCTCGCCGCTGCTGGACCTCGCGAGCAACGACTACCTCGGCCTGACCAGGCACCCCGAGACCGTCCGCGGCGCCAGGGAGGCGGCCGGGCGCTGGGGCGGCGGTGCCACCGGCTCCCGGCTGGTCACGGGCACGACGGAACTCCACGCGGAGCTGGAACGAGAACTCGCCGCCTTCTGCGGTTTCGAGGCCGCGCTGGTCCTCTCCTCGGGGTACGCGGCCAACCTCGCGGCCGTCACCGCGCTCAGCGGCCGGGGAACGCTGGTCGTCTCGGACGCCGGGAACCACGCCTCGATCGTCGACGGCTGCCGGCTCTCGCGCGCCGAGACCGCGGTGATCCCGCACTCCGATCCCGACGCCGCGCGCAAGACGCTCGCCGCCTACGAGGGCAGGGCCCTCCTGGTCAGCGACTCGGTGTTCTCGGTGGACGGGGACGCCGCCCCGCTCGCCGCCTACGCGGCCGCCGCCCGGGACGAGGGCGCGGCCCTGGTCGTGGACGACGCGCACGGGCTCGGCGTGCTCGGTGAGGGCGGCCGCGGCGCGCCGCACGCCGCCGGACTGGCGGGCGCGCCCGGGGTGGTCGCCACGCTGACCCTCTCCAAGTCCCTGGGCAGCCAGGGGGGAGCCGTGCTCGGCCCGGCCAAGGTCATCCGGCACCTGGTCAACACCGCGCGCACCTTCATCTTCGACACCGGGCTGGCCCCGGCCGCCGCGGGCGCGGCCCTGGCGAGCCTGCGCCTGCTCCGGCGGGAACCGGAGCGCGCGGACCGCGCCCGCGAGGTGGCCGCCCTGCTGTACGGGCGGCTCACCGCGTCCGGCCTGACCGCGGCCCGGCCGGACGCGGCCGTGGTGTCGGTTCGGGCCCCGTCGGCCTCGGCGGCACTGCAGTGGGCCGCCGACTGCCGCGAGGCAGGACTGTCCGTGGGCTGCTTCCGGCCGCCGTCGGTACCGGACGGCATCTCCCGGCTGCGGCTGACCGCCCGGGCGGATCTCACGGGGGACGAGATCGACCGGGCCGTCGGGACGATCCTGCGGACCGCTCCGGCCGGAGCCACGGACCGGTAGGCGGGTTACGCGGGAACGTCCGCCCTGACGTGTGCGAGGAAGCCGTCCCAGGCCGGCCCGGTGAAGAGCACGGCCGGGCCGTCCGCACGCTTGGAGTCACGGACGGCCAGCAGGCCGCTCGAGAGGACGGCCGCTTCCACGCAGTTGTTCATTCCGGTGCTGCGACTGCTCCGCCGCCACCGCGCGCTGTTCAGAAGTCCGCTGCTGGATAAGGGGGTTGCGGACACGGGGGTGCCTCCTTACGCGTCGTCAGCGAGGGTGCTGATGAGATCCGACGAGTCCTGGGGCGGGAGGGCGTGCGCCTGGATGGTGCGGAACGCGGCGCTGTACGCCTCTAGGTCTTCCTTCCGCTCCAGATAGAGGCTACTCGTCAAATGGTCGAGTACCACCACATCCAGATCGGCGATGTTCGGAAATGAGAAAATCACGAACGGTCCGGTGAGGCCGAGATGTCCCCCCACACTGAACGGCAGTACCTGCAACCGCACTTGGGGCAGCCGTGACACCTCCACCAGGTGCCGCAGCTGCTCGGCCATCACCCCGGCCCCGCCGATCTGCCGGCGCAGCACCGCCTCGTCCAGTACGGCGCTCAGCTCCAGCGGCGGATCGGCCCGCAGCACCGACTGCCGGGCCAGCCGTACGTCGACCAGCGCGTCCACCTTGGGCTCCGGGAGCCCGCCCAGCGCGGCCCGGGTCACCGCCCGGGCGTAGGCCGGGGTCTGCAACAGCCCCGGTACCACGGACAGCTCCACGGTCCGGGCCGACCGGGCTCCGGCCTCCAGGCTGATGAAGTCCCGGTACTCCTGCGGCAGCAGCCCCCGGTAGTCGTGCCACCACTGCCGGCCCCGCCCGGTGTCGCCGCCCGGCCCGGGACCGGCGGCCGAGACGGACAACGCCTCCAGCAGAGCGCGCTGCTCGGGGCTGACGATCTCCCCGTAGGCGTCGAGGAGCAGACGGATGTCCTCCGGCTTCACGCCACTGCGACCCGTTTCGATGCGGCTGATTTTCGACTGGTGCCATCCCACGATCCCGGCGGCCTCACCACTGGTGAGTCCGGACCGGTCGCGCAGGGCACGCAGTTCCTCGCCGAGCTTGCGTCGGCGCACCGCGGGACCGTGCTGCACACCCGCCTCCTTCCACCGGCACAGCTCGCACCAGTCTGCCGTCCGAATACGCTCTTCCGTAGCAGAGTTCACCGCATCGAGCGACAGATATATGCATATCTTGGTGGAAGTGCGGGTGTGGTGGGGCGATGGGTGGCACTCTGGCGTCCAGCACAGATCCGGGGCCGCTCGGCCCCGGTGGGAAAGGGACCGTCGCCATGGCAGATCACCAGGAAGCATCCGTCACTCTGCCGAGCGATCCCGCCTCGGTCGCCACCGCCCGCCGCTACGTCGCGGAGGTGCTCGGCGAATGGGGACTCCCCGATGACGCGGAGGCGGCCGACAGCATCCGGCTGATCGTCTCGGAGCTCGCCACCAACGCCGTGCAGCACACTTTCGGCCAATCGCCCACCTTCACCGTCGACATCAGGCTGGAACGGGAGGAGTGGCTCCGGATCGGGGTCACCGACAGCCACCCCCGCTGGCCGAGGCGGCTCCCGGCCGCCGTCCAGCAGGACAACGGCCGGGGGATGGTCATCATCCGCTGGCTCACCGCGGAGGCGGGCGGCCGGCTCTCGGTCACGCCCACCGAGGACGGCGGCAAGACGGTCTCCATCGCCCTGCCGTGGACCGCCGGAGCCGGTGCGCAGGCCCCGGCGCCCACCGGCTGCTGAGCCGGGGTCAGGCGGACGCGGAGCGCTCCTGGGCGCTGCGCTCGATGCACAGCTCGTTGCCCTCCGGGTCGGCGAGGACGACCCAGCCGAGGACCCCGTCCTCCGCGCGCCGGTCGTCGACCACCCGCGCCCCGAGCCCGACCAGGCGCTCGACGGTCTCGTCCCGGGTGCCCGTGGCCGGCTGGATGTCCAGGTGGACCCGGTTCTTGACGGACTTGGCGTCCGGCACCCGGATGAACAGCAGGCCGGGCACGTTCGGCTGACCCGGCTCCAGCAGGACCTCGTCGTCACCCGCCTCGTCGTCCGGGTGGATCGGGAAGCCGGTCACCGCCGACCAGAACTCGGCGGTCCTGTACGGGTCGTGCGCGTCGAAGGTGATGTGCCGGACGGGATTGACGAACATCTGTCTCCTCTGTGGGCAGCGCGAGTGGAGCTCCGTATACGGAACGGCGTTCCGGGGGTCAACGGATCGAACCGGTTGCCTGCCGGAAACGTGGGTTAACTCGCCGGAAAAGCGCGGCCCCTAGCGTGGGGTCACGCTCGACCGCCAATGATCACCCAAGGTCCGGTAAAGCGGCGGTGGTCGGGACGGAAAGCCTTCCCCTGCGTTGGGCAAGAGACGCTTGGCTCGGATATGCGCAGGTCAACAAAGTGTTGACGGCCGTTAGCGTCGTCGGGCCCCAAGTCGACCTTGTCCCGGAAACTAGGTGAGTCGTGTGCAACTGACACCGCATGAGCAGGAGAGACTGCTCGTCCACGTGGCCGCGGACGTGGCCGAGAAACGCAAGGCGCGCGGGGTGCGCCTCAACCACCCCGAGGCGATCGCGCTGATCACCTCGCACATCCTCGAAGGGGCCCGCGACGGCCGGACCGTGGCCGAGCTGATGGCCTCCGGCCGCACCGTCCTGACCCGCGAGGACGTCATGGAGGGAATCCCCGAGATGATCCACGACGTCCAGGTCGAGGCGACCTTCCCGGACGGAACCAAACTCGTCACCGTCCACGACCCGATCGTCTGAAGGGGAGCCACCCGCATGATCCCGGGCGAGATCGCCTACGGGGACGGACCGGTGCTCCTCAACGAGGGCCGTCCCGTCACCCGCCTCACCGTGCTCAACTCCGCCGACCGGCCCGTCCAGGTCGGCTCCCACTACCACTTCGCCGAGGTCAACCCCGGTCTCGAGTTCGACCGGCTCGCCGCGCGCGGGCTGCGCCTGGACATCGCCGCCGGCACGGCCGTCCGCTTCGAGCCGGGCATCCCGGTCGCGGTGGACCTCGTACCGCTGGCCGGGCTGCGCACCGTACCCGGACTGCGCGGGGAGACCGGAGGGCCGCTCGATGTCTGAGATCTCCCGGCAGGTGTACGCGGACCTCTTCGGGCCGACCACCGGTGACCGCATCCGGCTGGCCGACACCGACCTCTTCGTCGAGATCGAGCAGGACCTGGCCGGCGGCCCCGGGCGGGCCGGCGACGAGGCCGTGTTCGGCGGCGGCAAGGTGATCCGCGAGTCCATGGGGCAGGCCCGCACCACCCGGGCGGAGGGCGCACCCGACACCGTGATCACCGGGGTCGTCGTCCTCGACCACTGGGGCGTCGTCAAGGCCGACGTCGGCATCCGTGACGGCCGGATCTGCGGCATCGGCAAGGCCGGCAACCCCGACACCATGGACGGGGTGGATCCCGCACTGGTCATCGGCCCGGAGACCGAGATCATCGCGGGCAACGGGAAGATCGTCACCGCCGGCGCCATCGACGCGCACGTGCACTTCATCTCGCCCACGGTCGTCGAAGCGGCGCTCGCCTCCGGGATCACCACCCTCGTCGGCGGCGGCACCGGTCCGGCCGAGGGCAGCAAGGCCACCACCGTCACCCCCGGGCCCTGGCACCTGGCCCGCATGTTCGCGGCACTGGAGGCCTACCCGGTCAACATCGGCCTGCTGGGCAAGGGGAACACCACCTCCCGCGAGGCCATGCACTCCCAGCTGCGCGGCGGCGCCCTCGGATTCAAGATCCACGAGGACTGGGGCTCCACCCCCGCCGTCATCGACGCCTGCCTGAGCGTCTGCGAGGAGACCGGGGCCCAGGTCGCCATCCACACCGACACCCTCAACGAGGCCGGTTTCGTCGCCGACACCCTCGCCGCCATCGCCGGGCGGACCATCCACTCGTACCACACCGAGGGCGCCGGCGGCGGCCACGCACCCGACATCATCACCGTGGTCTCCGAGCCGAACGTCCTGCCCAGCTCGACCAACCCCACCCGGCCGCACACCGTCAACACCGTCGAGGAACACCTCGACATGCTGATGGTCTGCCACCACCTCAACCCGGCCGTCCCCGAGGACCTCGCCTTCGCCGAATCCAGGATCCGGCCCTCGACCATCGCCGCCGAGGACGTCCTGCACGACCTCGGGGCCATCTCCATCATCTCCTCCGACTCCCAGGCCATGGGCCGGGTCGGCGAGGTCGTGATGCGCACCTGGCAGACCGCCCACGTGATGAAGAAGCGGCGCGGCTTCCTCCCCGGCGACGGACCCGCCGACAACAACCGCGCCCGCCGCTACGTCGCCAAGTACACGATCAACCCCGCCGTGGCCCAGGGACTCGCCCGCGACATCGGCTCGGTCGAGAACGGGAAGCTCGCCGACCTGGTGCTGTGGAACCCCGCCTTCTTCGGGGTCAAGCCCGAACTGGTGATCAAGGGCGGCCAGATCGCCTACGCGCAGATGGGCGACGCAAACGCCTCCATCCCCACTCCACAGCCCGTCCTGCCCCGCCCCATGTTCGGCAGCACCGGGAGCGCACCCGCCCTGAACTCGCTCAACTTCACCGCGCAGGCGGCGCTCGACGACGGGCTGCCCGAGCGGCTCGGCCTGGGCAAGACCTTCACGGCCATCGAGAACACCCGCAAGGTCTCCAAGGCGGACATGCGCAACAACGACGCCATGCCGAGGGTCGAGGTCGACGCCGACACCTTCACCGTGACCATCGACGGCGAGGCGGTGGAGCCCGCCCCCGCGGCGGAACTGCCCATGGCGCAGAGATACTTCCTCTTCTGATGGGCGGCGCAGTCCGATGAGCCTCGCCGCACTGCTCGTTCTCGCCGACGGCCGCTTCCCCGCCGGAGGGCACGCCCACTCGGGCGGGGCCGAGGCCGCCTGCAAGGCGGGCCGGATCCACGACGCCGCCAGCCTGGAGGACTTCTGCCGGGGCCGGCTGCACACCACCGGGCTCACCGCGGCCGCCCTCGCGGCCGCCGCCGCCCTCGGGCTCGACCCGGCCGCGCTCGACGCCGCCGCCGACGCCCGAACCCCCGCGCCCGCGCTGCGCTCCGCGGCCCGCAGACTCGGCCGGCAGCTGCTGCGCGCCGCCCGGGCCACCTGGCCCGCGCCCGAACTGGACGCCCTGGCCGCGGCCTTCCCCCGCGGGGCCCACCAGCCCGTGGTGCTCGGCGTCACCGCCCGCGCGGCGGGGCTCCGGTCCCTCGACGCCGCGCACGTGGCGGCGTACGAGAGCGTCAGCGGTCCCGCCACGGCGACCGTACGCCTGCTCGGCCTGGACCCCTTCGAGGCGAGCGGGGTACTGGCCCGGCTCGCCCCCGAGCTCGACGGCGTCTGCGCCGAGGCGGCCGCGGCCGCGCTGCTGGCCCGCTCCGAGGGCCTGGAGGCGCTGCCCGCGGCCTCCTCGCCACTGCTGGACATCTCGGCGCAGCTCCATGCCGACTGGCCGGTACGCCTCTTCGCTTCCTGAATCCCCAAGGAGACCACCCGTGCACCTCGACCACGCCGTGACCTATCCCCAGCGGCACACCCACGGCGCCGAGCCGCTGCGGCCCGACGGCACCCGCCGCGCCCTGCGGATCGGCCTCGGCGGACCCGTCGGATCCGGCAAGACCGCCACCGTCGCCGCACTGTGCCGCGCCCTGCGCGCCGAACTGTCCATGGCCGTCGTCACCAACGACATCTACACCCGGGAGGACGCCGAGTTCCTGCTCCGCGAGGCCGTCCTGCCCCCCGAGCGGATCGCCGCCGTCGAGACGGGCGCCTGCCCGCACACCGCCATCCGCGACGACATCTCCGCCAACCTGGAGGCCGTCGAGGAACTGGAGGAGACCTTCCGGGAGAACGGCCGACTCGACCTCATCCTCGTCGAGTCCGGCGGGGACAACCTCACCGCCACCTTCTCCCGGGGCCTGGTCGACGCCCAGATCTTCGTCATCGACGTGGCGGGCGGCGACGACATCCCCCGCAAGGGCGGCCCGGGCGTCACCACCGCGGACCTCCTCGTCGTCAACAAGACCGACCTCGCCCCGCACGTCGGCTCCGACCTCGGCCGGATGGCCCGCGACGCAGCCGACCAGCGTGGTGAACTGCCGGTCGCCTTCCAGTCGCTGCGCGGCGCCGAGGGCGTGGGCCCGGTGGCGGACTGGGTGCGCGAGCGGATCGCCGCATGGGGCGCCCGGTGACCAGCGCGCCGCCGCTCGCCCCGTCCCCGGCGGGCGTACGGGCCACCGCCCGCATCCGCGCGACCGCCGACGGGCGGGGCGGCACCGCCCTGCCGCTGCTGGCCGGCGAGGGACCGCTCGCACTGCGCCGCACCCGCAGCACCGGAACCGAGGCCGGCGTGATGCTGGTCGGCGCCATGAGCGCCCCCCTCGGCGGGGACCACCTCACCGTCGAGGCCGTCGTCGGGCCCGGCGCGGGTCTCGCACTCGGCTCGGCCGCGGCCACCCTGGCCCTGCCCGGCCGGGGCGGCGAACCCGCGCGGTACGACGTACACCTGACCCTGGACGAGGGAGCGTCGGCGCGCTGGCTGCCGGAGCCGCTGGTCTCCGTGCACGGCAGCGACCTGCGGGTGCACACCCGCGTGGAGCTGGCCCCCACCGCGCGGCTGCTGCTGCGCGAGGAGCAGGTGCTGGGCCGCAGCGGCGAGGCGCCGGGCCTGCTGCGCAGCCGCCTCTCCGTCACCCGGGACGGGCGGCCCCTGTTGGACCAGGAACTGGCCTGCGGGCCGGGCGCCCCGAACGGCTGGGACGGCCCGGCGGGACTCGCCGGGCACCGGGTCCTCGGACAACTCCTGGTCGTCAACCCGGACTTCGCCGTACAGCCGCCCCAGGCCCGGACACTGGGAGAGTTCGCGGCGGTGACGCCGCTGGCCGGTCCCGCGGTCCTGGTCACGGCGCTCGCCCCGGACGCGCTCGTGCTGCGCACCCTGCTGGAGGAGGCCCGCGCCACCTACGCCTGGTGACCGGGGGGCGAACACGGGACGAAGCAGACACCGCTCAGCGGTACACACCTTTCCGGTTATCGGGTTGGCAAAGAAGTCGAACCGGCTCTGTCGCCAACTCCCGGTAAGACGCAAGGATCCCCCTGCACGCGGACCGCCGCACCCGGCGGTCCGAGCCGTATCTGACGCAGGGGGATCAACCACGTGATACGCAACGCGGCGCTGGGGAGCGCCGCCACACTGATCACCGGGACGCTGGCGGCGAGCATGCTGCTCGCCACGCCGGCCTCGGCGGCCACCGCCGGCCGTGACAACGGGCTTCCGGAGGCGCTGGGCGTCCAGCTCGCCGCCGCGCGCGCCGCCCGTACCGGGATCGAATGGAAGGACTGCCCGGCCGACTGGGGCCTCGCTGCCCCGATCCAGTGCGGCTGGGTCAAGGTCCCGCTCGACTACGCCAAGCCCTTCGGCAAGACCATCGACATCGCCGTCGACCGCGCGGTCAGCACCGGTACCAAGGAGGAGCGCCAGGGCGCGCTCGTCTACAACCCCGGCGGTCCCGGCGGTTCGGGCATGCGCTTCCCGCGCCGGTCCACCACCAAGAGCCCGCTGTGGGTCAACACCGCCAAGGCGTACGACTTTGTCGGTTTCGACCCGCGCGGTGTCGGCCACTCGGCCCCGATCTCCTGCATCGACCCGCAGGAGTTCGTCAAGGCCCCCAAGGCCGACCCGGTCCCGGACACCGCGGCCGACAAGAGCGCCCAGCGCAAGCTCGCCGCGGAGTACGCGGACGGCTGCAAGGAGCGCAGCGGCGAGATGCTGCCGTACATGACCACTCCGAACACCGCGCGCGACCTGGACGTCATCCGGGCCGCCCTCGGTGAGAAGAAGCTGAACTTCCTCGGCGTCTCCTACGGCACCTACCTCGGCGGGGTCTACGCGACCCTGTTCCCGAACCACGTGCGCCGCATGATCGTCGACAGCGTGGTCAACCCGGCGCAGGACAACATCTGGTACGAGGCCAACCTCGGCCAGGACGTCGCCTTCCAGACGCGCTGGAACGACTGGCAGGACTGGGTCGCCAAGAACGACGCGGTCTTCCACCTCGGCGACACGCGCGCCAAGGTCGAGGCCAAGTACCAGGAGCTGCGTGCCAAGGCCAAGGCGCACCCGCTCGGCGGGATCGTCGGCCCGGCGGAGCTCATCGGCTTCTTCCAGGGCGCGCCGTACTACGACTCCTCGTGGGTGCCCGTCGCCCAGACCTTCGCCGCGTGGGCGGCCGGTGACGAGCAGGCGCTGATCGACGCCATCGCCCCGGACATGACGGACATCAAGGGCAACGCGGCCTCGGAGAACGGCAACGCCGTCTACACCGCGGTCGAGTGCGCCGACGCCAAGTGGCCCACCAGCTGGACCAAGTGGGACCGGGACAACTCCAAGCTGCACGAGAAGTACCCGTTCCTGACCTGGTCCAACGCCTGGATGAACCTGCCCTGCGCGACCTGGAAGTCCAAGCAGTACAACCCGATCGAGGTCGGCGCGAACGCCAGGCGCGGTCTGCCGCCGGTCCTGATCGTCCAGTCGGAGCGCGACGCGGCCACGCCGTACGAGGGCGGGGTCGAGCTGCACCGCCGCCTGGGCGGATCGCGTCTGATCACCGAGAAGAACGCCGGTTCGCACGGTGTCACCAGCCTGGTGAACCCCTGCATCAACACGCGGGTGGACGCCTACCTGCTGACCGGCAAGGTCGA
The DNA here is from genome assembly GCF_055585365.1 of Streptomyces sp. NPDC053432. NCBI lineage: Bacteria > Bacillati > Actinomycetota > Actinomycetes > Kitasatosporales > Streptomycetaceae > Streptomyces > Streptomyces sp. NPDC053432. Next base: position 121,622 of record NZ_JBVJKF010000013.1, on the reverse strand, counting down.
CGCCCAGGACGTGACGTGCGAGCCGCACGCCGCCCCGGTCGCCCCGGCCCCCGCCGCGGCCCGGGCGCTGACGTCCGACGCCGCACCGGCGAACTCCGTGTTCCCGGCGCGTGAGGAGCTCCCGGCCATCCGTTAAGGACCGGGAGCGGCAGTGACGTACGGGAGAAGGCTCAGCGTGAGGAGCGCCGGGCCTTCTTCCGTGCTTCCTCCTCCTCGGCCTTGACCTCGGCCGCGTACCGGTCGACGTACTCCTGGCCGGACAGTTCGAGGATCGCGTACATGATCTCGTCGGTGACGGCCCGCAGCACGGCCCGCTCGTCCTCCAGACCCTCGTACCGCGAGAAGTCCAGCGGCCGGCCGAAGCGGATGGTCACCCGCCGGATGTTCGGGATCTTCTGCCCGGGAGGCTGGATCTCGAAGGTTCCGACCATCGCGCACGGCACGACCGGCACTCCCGCGCGCAGCGCCATCGCGGCCACGCCGACCTTCCCCTTGTAGAGCCGTCCGTCGTGCGAGCGCGTGCCCTCGGGGTAGATGCCGAGCAGTTCGCCCTTGGCCAGCACACCGAGCCCCTCGCGCAGGGCGGCCTGCCCGGCGTCCTTGCCGGAGCGGTCCACCGGGATCTGCCCGGCGCTGCGGAAGAACGCGGCCGTCAGCCGCCCCTTCACACCGGGGCCGGTGAAGTACTCCGCCTTCGCGAGGAAGGTGATGCGCCGCTTGAGGATCGCCGGCATCAGGAAATGGTCGGAGAACGACAGATGGTTGCCCGCGATGATCGCCGCACCCTCGGCCGGAATGTTCTCCAGACCCTCGATCCGGGGCCGGAACAGCAGCCGCAGCAGCGGACCGAGCAAGACGTGCTTGAGCAAGTGGTAGAACACCAGGCCACTCCCGTCGATGTCCCGTGGTCACGGTCATCCTACGGAGGGTGAGCCGCCGGCCCGAGGGGGTGGGCGCTACTTCGTCAACCGTTACGGGACGCGGCCATTCCGACGGTGATCATTCCCAGCACGATCCAGCCGAACCAAAGCCAGCCGTTGCTGCCGAGGGCCACGGAGTACGTGGCGACGGCCACCAGGGCGGCGAAGGTCAGGACCGCCATCGCCTTCACGGATCCGCTCATGCCCCATGGTGGCCCGCGAACGCGTGGTTCCGCTACTGGCCACGCGCGCGCAGCGAGGCGAGATACGAGTTGTACGCCGCCAGCTCCTGGTCGCCGTCCCGGTCGGCGGCCCGGTCGGCGCGCTTCGCCGCCCGCTGCTCCGAGTGGTACCACTGGTACATCAGCGCGATCAGCACCAGCACCGAGGGGATCTCGCTGAAGGCCCAGGCGATGCCGCCGCCCCACTGCTGGTCGAGCAGCGGGTCGATGCCGAGGGAAGCCGGCGGGTTCGCGTACGTCTTGATCATCGGCTGGCTGGCCATCATCAGCGCGATGCCGAAGAAGGCGTGGAACGGCATGCCCGCGAAGAGCTCCAGCATCCGCATCACGTAGCCGGGGCGATGCGGGCCCGGGTCGACGCCCATGATCGGCCAGAAGAACACGATGCCCACCGCGAGGAAGTGGACCATCATCGCGATGTGCCCGGTCCGGCTCCCCATCAGGAAGTCGAAGAGCGGGGTGAAGTACAGCGCGTACAGGCTCGCGATGAACATCGGGATCGTGAAGGCCGGGTGCGTGATGATCCGCATGTACCGGCTGTGCAGCAGCATCAGGAGCAGCTCGCGCGGGCCCTTGTGGCCGCGCGCGGCGGGCGGCAGGGCGCGCAGCGCCAGCGTCATCGGCGCCCCGAGCAGCAGCAGGATCGGGGTGATCATGCTGATCACCATGTGCTGGACCATGTGCACGCTGAACATGACCATGCCGTAGTCGTTCAGCTTGGTGCACATCACCAGGGCCACGGTCAGGACGCCGACCGTGAACGCGACCGTCCTGCCGGCCGACCAGGAGTCGCCGCGACGGCGCAGCCGCAGCACGCCCCACCCGTACAGGGCGAGGCCGATCAGCGAACCGAACAGGAAGAAGGCGTCGAAGGAGAACTCCAGCCCGCGGCCGAGGGTGAAGGGCGGCAGGTCCATGTCCATGTGCATGTCCATGCCGTGCCCGCTGTGATCCATGTGTTCACTCCCTTGACCGTGGTGCCCCACCACAGTAATGCCGCCCCCGTACGCTGCTGCGCGCGGGGGCGGCATCAGGGCAAAAGCCCCCGAAAGGGCGTCACAGAACGGTCTGCGCCTCTTCGTAGCGCTGCGCCGGAACCGTCTTGAGGGCCGAGGTCGCCTCCGCGAGCGGCACCATCTCGATCTCTGTGCCGCGCAGCGCCGTCAGCATGCCGAACTCGCCCCGGTGCGCCGCCTCCACGGCGTGCCAGCCGAAGCGGGTGGCCAGCACCCGGTCGTAGGCGGTGGGCGTGCCACCGCGCTGGACGTGGCCCAGGATCACCGGCCGGGCCTCCTTGCCCAGACGGTGCTCCAGCTCCACCGCCAGCCGGTTGCCGATGCCGGCGAACCGCTCGTGGCCGTAGATGTCGGTGCCGCCCTGCTCAAGCTCCATCGTGCCGGGCTTCGGCTTGGCGCCCTCGGCGACCACGACGATCGCGAACCGCTTGCCCGCGGAGAAGCGCTCGCCGACGATCCGCGTCAGCTGCTCGATGTCGAAGGGGCGCTCCGGGACCACGATCGCGTGCGCGCCGGCCGCCATGCCCGAGTGCAGGGCGATCCAGCCGGTGTGGCGGCCCATGACCTCGACGACCATCACGCGCTGGTGGGACTCCGCGGTGGTCTTCAGCCGGTCCAGCGCCTCGGTGGCGACGCCGACGGCGGTGTCGAAGCCGAAGGTGACGTCCGTCGACGCGATGTCGTTGTCGATGGTCTTCGGGACGCCCACGATGGGCAGACCGGCCTGGGAGAGCAGGTTCGCGGCCTTCAGGGTGCCTTCGCCGCCGATGGGGATGATCGCGTCGAGGCCGAGGTCGGCGACGTGGCCGCGGGCCCGCTCCACGCCGTCGCGCAGGTGCGCGGGCTGGACCCGGGAGGAGCCGAGGATCGTGCCGCCGCGGGCGAGGATGCCCGCCACGGCGTCGAGGTCGAGCTTGCGGTAGTCCGCCTCCAGCAGGCCCTTCCAGCCGTCGAGGAAGCCGATCACCTCGTCACCGTGGTCCACGACGGCACGGTGCACGACGGAACGGATGACGGCGTTGAGGCCGGGGCAGTCGCCACCGGAAGTGAGCACACCTATGCGCATGGCAGGAGAGACCTTTGCAACGTGGGCCGACGACCGGACCACGTCGTCCGGTTGGAACTACCCGTCACCCTACAAGCGGAAGGAGGGTGGACTGAACCATCCTCCACATCCTGGTCCCGAAGGTCGTGCGAACGCACGTCGGCCCGGTTCCCGCCAGGGGGAACCGGGCCGAACGGCTGGTGCGGGCGTGCTACGCGGGCTGCGTCGCCGCCGCGATGCGCTCCGCGCGGAGCGCGTCGTACCACTGGTCGTCTATGGGCGGCAGGGCGTTCACGTCGAGGGCCAGCTTGAGCAGCAGGTCCGCGATCAGCGGGTTGCGGGCCATCACGGGGCCGTGCATGTACGTCCCGAACACCGTGTCGTTGTACGCGCCCTCGGTGCCGTCGCCGGTGCCGTTGCCGCGGCCCATCGTCACCCGGGCGAACGGCTTCGCCGTCGGGCCGAGGTGGGTCACGCCCTGGTGGTTCTCGAAGCCCGTCAGCTGCGGCAGGCCGAGGCGCGGGTCGATGTCCGCGAGGACGTCGCCGACGCACCGCTCGCCCTCACCGCGCACGGTGACGACGTCGAGGAGGCCCAGCCCCTCCTGGCGCTGGCCCACGTCGTTGACGAACTCCTTGCCGAGGATCTGGTACCCGGCGCAGACGGAGAAGACGATCGCCCCGTTCGAGACGGCCCGCTCCAGCCCGCCGTCACGCAGCAGGCGCTCCGCGGCCAGCCGCTGCGGCCGGTCCTCGCCGCCGCCGATCAGGTAGATGTCGCCCGAGGTGGGGATCGGCTGGTCGCTGCGCACGTCCACGCGCTGCACGTCCAGACCGCGCTGGCGCGCCCGGCGCTCCACCACGAGGGCGTTGCCCTGGTCTCCGTACGTGCTGAGCAGGTCGGGGTAGACCCACACCAGACGCAGGCTGTTGTCGCTCATGCTCACTGTCCTTGAGGGTGCTAGTTGCCGACGCGGCGGCGGACGTCCTGGAAGGCGGTGTAGTTCGCGATCAGCTCGATCTGACCGGGCGGCGCGAGCTGCACGGCCTCGTCGAGGGTCTCGCACACCCGGAAGTCCAGCCCCGCGACCTCCAGGCGGACCGCCAGGTCCAGCTTGCGGTCGCCGATCACGAAGATCGGGTGGCCGGCCAGGCGCGGGTAGTCCACGTCCCACAGCCAGGAGGTGTCGGTGCCGTCGGCGCCGCGCGCGTTCACCGAGAGGATCACCGGCGTGGGCGGGGGATCGATCAGGGAAAACGTTTCGAGCCAGCCCGCCGGGTTCTTCGCGAGCAGCAGCCGCAGCTCACGGCCCTGGAAGTTCACCACGTCGTAGCGGCCGGCGACGGCCTGCACCTGGTACATCCGCTCCAGCGCGACCTGCGGCGGCACGCCGAAGACGGCGGCGACGGCCGCCGAGGTGGCGGCGTTCGCCTTGTTGGCGCGGCCGGGCAGCTGGAGGTGGATCGGCCAGGCCGAACCGTGCGGGTCCAGCACGTGGTCGCCCGAGAGGACCCAGGTCGGCGTCGGGCGGCGGAAACCGCACTCGCCGCAGAACCAGTCGTCGCCCGGGCGCTGCATGACGCCACCGCAGGAGGGGCACGACCAGGCGTCGTCCTTCCACTCCTGGCCGGCCGCGACCCAGACCACGTTCTGCGAGGAGGAAGCGGACCACACGATCAGCGGGTCGTCGCAGTTCGCGACGATGACCGCCTTGGAGCCCTGGAGCCCCTCGCGCCACTTCTCCGCGAGCATGCGGGTCTCGGCGGCGCGGTCCAGCTGGTCGCGGGAGAGGTTCAGCAGGGCGATCACCTTGGGGGTGACGTCCCGGGCCACGCCCGCCAGGTACTTCTCGTCGACCTCGATGACGCCGTACTTGGCGTCCGAGCCGCCGGCGAGGGCCGAGGTGATGCCGGCCGGCATGTTCGCGCCCAGCGCGTTGGAGACGACCGGGCCGCTGGCCCGCAGGGCCTCAGCGATCAGCCGGGTCGTCGTGGTCTTGCCGTTCGTCGCGGAGACGAGGACGACATCGAGATGCTGCGCGAGTGCTCCGAGGAGATCGGGGTCGAGTCTGAGCGCGACCTTGCCTCCGATCACCGATCCGCTTCCGCGTCCCGCGGCCCGCGACACCGCCGCCGCGGCCTTGCCCGCCGTCACGGCCAGCTTGGCCCGCGGCGAAAGCGGCTCCGTGTTGCCTGCCATCGTCCCTTGTCCTCCTTGCGTCGGTCGGCCCCAGCCTATCCAGTACCTGCCCGGGCCTTGACCGCGGCGCCCCAACGCCACGGCAGATCTCCTCATATATTCGCCCGTCGTACCCTTACGGCCATGCGACAGCGCCCCATCCCAGGTACCAACGGTCACGTCCGCACCATGAGCCTCCTGGGCGATCCGGTGCTGCATTCCGCTTGTGCGGAGGTCACCGACTTCGGCCCCGAACTTGACCGGCTCATCGAGGACATGTTCGCGACGATGTACGCGGCCGAGGGCGTCGGGCTCGCCGCGAACCAGATCGGCGTGGGGCAGCGGGTGTTCGTGTACGACTGCCCCGACGACGAGGACGTGCGGCACGTCGGCCACATCGTGAACCCGCGGCTGGTCGCCGCGGACGGGGACGAGTTCCTCGGGCCGGAGGGCTGCCTGTCCCTGCCGGGGCTGGAGGCGGGCACGGCGCGGTTCGACCGGGCGGTCGTCGAGGGGGTCACCTCCGACGGCGCCCCCGTGCGGATCGAGGGGACGGGGTTCTTCGCACGGTGCCTGCAGCACGAGTGCGACCACCTTGCCGGTGCGGTGTACGCGGACCGGGTGACGGGGCTCCGGGCCCGTCGCCTGCGGCGTGCCATCCGCAAGACCCCCTGGGGCGCGGCCGCCACCTGGCCCCGCGACTGATCCCCTCGGCTGCGCCGCCGCTGAGCGAAATCCAGCCCCTCCGGCGTTTGAGCAGGGGGTACCTCCCAGCGGTAGCCGGGGGAGGGTCCGGGCGGAGCCCGGTGCCCGGCGGAGCCGGGTTTCCTGGGGCTCCGCCCCAGACCCCGCTCCTCAAACGCCGGAGGGGCTGAACGTGCCAGGCGGCACCGGAATACCGAGCCGTGCCGGGGTCCGGGGTCAGAAGCCCGGGCCGTTTTCGCGGTTGCCGGCGGTGGAGAGGCGGCCCCAGAGGAGGTCCGTGAGGGCGGCCACGAGTTCCGCACGCTCGCAGGGCCGTTCGCCCAGCCACCAGTCGCCGGCCGCGTGCATCATGCCGACGATGCCGTGCCCCCAGACGCGCGCCAGCCGCTCCCCGCCCGGGCCGAGGTCGACCCGTTCGCCGATCACCTGCGCCAGTTCCTCGCCCAGCCGGCGCAGCAGCGGCGCCGAGTGCAGGCCCACGTCGAAGCCGCGCTCCGCGCTGTGGGAGTCCTCGGCCGGGTGCATCAGGAAGCGGTAGACCTGCGGGCGGGCCTCGATGGCGGCCAGGTAGGTGTCCAGCGTGTGCTCCACCCGGCTCCGCCGCTCGGCCGGGGCGTCGAGTGCGGCCCGCAGGGAGTCCAGCAGGGCGTCGGTGTGCCGGACGGCGAGCGCCTGGTACAGGCCCGCCTTGTCGCCGAAGTGGCGGTAGAGGATCGGCTTGGTGATGCCGGCCTCGGCCGCGATGGCGTTCATGGAGGCCTTGGGGCCGTCCCTGAGCACGACCCGGTCCGCCGCCTCGAGCAGTTCCCGGCGCCTGCGATCGGCCGAGCCGGGCTCGCCGGCCTGCTGCGTGGTCTCCATGACGTGTTTTCTCCCCGCCCTTGCGATGTGCGTGACGCCCACGCAACGTAACACCCCGCACACCTCGCCGATCCCATCGGCCGTACCTCCTCCGGCCGCGCTTGACAGTGCTTACTCGCCGGTAACAGACTGTGGCGATCGTGCAGGTTACCGCTAGTAACCCGCTCTGGGACGCGAACGAGTACGGACAGGTGGAGGGGACATGGCGGAGTTCACCATGGAGCTGAGCGAGGACCAGAAGCAGGTGCAGGAGTGGATCCACGGCTTCGCCGCCGATGTGATCCGCCCGGCCGCCGCGGAATGGGACGAGCGCGAGGAGACTCCCTGGCCCGTCATCCAGGAGGCCGCCAAGATCGGCATCTACTCCCTCGACTTCTACGCCCAGCAGTTCTTCGACCCCACGGGCCTCGGCATCCCGATGGCGATGGAGGAGCTCTTCTGGGGTGACGCGGGCATCGCCCTGTCCATCGTGGGCACCGGACTCGCGGCCATCGGCGTCGTCGCCAACGGCACCGAGGAACAGATAGGCACCTGGATCCCGCAGATGTACGGCACCCCGGACGACGTGAAGGTGGCCGCCTTCTGCTCCTCCGAGCCGGACGCCGGGTCGGACGTCGGTTCCATGCGGACCCGGGCCGTCTACGACCAGGCCAAGGACGAGTGGGTGCTGAACGGCACCAAGACCTGGGCGACCAACGGCGGCATCGCCAACGTCCACATCGTCGTCGCCGTGGTCGACCCGGAGCTGGGCACCAAGGGGCACGCCTCCTTCATCATCCCGCCGAACACCCCCGGCCTGTCCCAGGGGCAGAAGTTCAAGAAGCACGGCATCCGCGCCTCGCACACCGCGGAGGTGGTGCTGGAGGACGTACGGGTTCCGGGCTCCTGCCTGCTCGGCGGCAAGGAGAAGCTGGACGAGCGGCTGGCACGGGCGCGCGAGCGGGCCCGCAGCGGCGGCGGGGAGCGCGTGAAGAACGCCGCCATGGCCACCTTCGAGGCCTCCCGGCCGGCCGTCGGCGCGATGGCGGTCGGCACGGCGCGCGCGGCGTACGAGGTGGCCCTCGACTACGCGAAGACCCGCACCCAGTTCGGCCGCCCGATCATCGACAACCAGGGCGTGGCCTTCCAGCTCGCCGACATGCGGACGCAGATCGACGCCGCCCGGCTGCTGGTGTGGCGGGCCTCGTGGATGGCGGTCGCGGGCCGGCCGTTCACCTCGGCGGAGGGCTCGATGTCGAAGCTCTTCGCGAGCGAGGTGGCCAAGAAGGTCACCGCCCAGGCGGTCCAGATCCTCGGCGGCAACGGGTTCACCCGGGAGTACCCGGTGGAGCGCATGCACCGGGACAGCGCGATCTACACGATCTTCGAGGGGACGAGCGAGATCCAGCGGCTGGTCATCGCCCGCACCCTCTCCGGCATGCCGATCCGCTAGCGCCCGCCCGCCGTGGCGTCCCGGACACCCCGCGGTGTCCGGGCGTCGGCGCCGAGCCAGCGGCTGCGGTCCGGTGCGCGCGGGGCCGTACGGGCGGCCCGGCCGCGCCATGGAGGGCCTGGGGGCGTGAGTAAGTCCTGCACGGCGCCCACGGCGCCCGGCACGGGACTTTCGCAACACTCCCTAGGCGCGCAGCAGCCGGGAGAGGGCCCGCCCGAAGAGGAGCCGGCCCGCCGTGGCCACCAGGGGGTCCAGCGTGCGGGGGAGGCCGCGCAGGCGCAGGTCCTCGCGCCAGTGGATCTCGCTGCCCCCGGCGGGGGAGCGGCGGATCTCGATCTCCGCCCAGCCCGTCACGGCGCGGCCGAGCTTCTCCAGGCGGACGAGGCCGGGCTCCGTGCCCTCCGGAGGGTTCCAGACGACGACTTCCATCGGGTCGTCGAATGTGACCCTGCCCACTCCCGTTCGAGCCGTGAAGATCGTCCCGACGCGCGTGGGCCCGGGCGTCTCGATGATCGTCCGCGTCAGAGGGACCTGTGCGCCGTGCCCTGCCCAGTCCGTCAGCCTCTTCCATGATTCGGAAGGGGGCAGTGGGCTCTGGTGAACGATCCGGATAACGGGCATGAGCGCATCGTAATCGGGCATACACACCTTGAACTGGACCCCGAATATGGGTTCCGCCGGGGGGTGGCGATCAGTAATACTCACCGCCACCGTGGATCGCGGATTCGACCGGGTGACCACCGGCCCTCCCGCCCCACACTTGCGAGGAGGTGCGCCATGTGCTCCCACCAGCCCCCCTGCCCGTCCGCCGACAGCGCCGATCACGACGCCGCCCGCACCGTGGCTTCCCATCCCGAACAGGGTTGGAGTCTGCTCTGCAACGGCGTGGTCGTCTTCGACGACACCGGTGAACTGCTCCCCGCAGGCCAGACGGTGGAGCCCCGCCGCCCGGCCCTGGTCTGAGCCAGGAGGCAGCATGCGCCAGCAGCTGATCCGCAAGCCCGTCCCCAAGCCCGCTCCCCGAGACCTGGATCTGCGCACACCGTCGGGCAGACCCCTCCCGTACTGACGGGAGCCCACGCCGGCGGCAATCCGGTACGACACCGCCCCCCGGCTGCCGGTCAGCCGGTGGGTGCGGCAGTGCCGCCCAGGAAGGCCGTCTCGTACGCGGCGTCGCCGATCGCCGCCCGGGCCTGCCGCTCGCCCTGGTCCCGCAGGGCCGTCAGCGAGGGGGAGCCCATCTGCGGCCGTCCCACGGTGCGCCACCAGGCGTGACCCGTGCCCAGCAGCCGGGCCGCCAGTTCGCCGTCGCCCAGCGCCGCCACCGCCGCGGCCAGCAGGTCGAGGCCCAGCGCGATCCCGAAGCGGTCGCCGAGCAGCCGCTTCCCCGACAGCATCGCCCGTACGTGCCGGGCGGCCTCACCGTGTTCGCCCAGGCCCAGCGCCGCCACCGCCAGGATGTAGTCCGCGTAGGCGCGCAGCCAGCGCTCACCCAGCTCCGCGCAGGACTCCCGCAAGGACCGTGCCTCCTCGGCGGCCTCCTCGAACCGCCGCAGGTCGCACAGGGCGTAGCCGGTGGCCAGCTTGCACAGCAGCCAGCCCGCGCCGTCGGTGCGTCCGCCGTGGCCCGCCCGCGCCCGCGGGCCGGCCAGCGCCAGCGCCCGTACGGGATCGCCCGGCATCATGACCGCCACCGCGAGCAGATAGGCCGCGCGCAGCTCCCGCTCCGGGTCCGACAGGAGGGCGGCCTCCCGTGCGCACTCCTCCCCGGCGGTGACGGCCGTGTCCATGTCGCCCTGGAGCAGTGCGGTGAGCCCGAGCGCCCACAGGGCCTGGTTGTGCGCCGGGCCCGGGTGCGGGGCTGCCCGCAGGGCCCGTTCCAGGAAGCCCCGGCCCTCGTGCACGTGCCCGCAGGAGAACCAGTAGAACCACAGGGCCCCACCCATCCCCAGGGCGGCCTCCGGGTCGGTGCCCAGCAGGTGTTCCAGGGCGGTACGCAGCTGTGCGTGCTCGGCGGTCATCCTGCGGTACCAGTCGACCTGGCCCGGGCCCAGCCAACCGTGGCCGGCGGCCTCGGAGAGCGCCGCGTACCAGTGGGCGTGCCGGTCGGAGACGATCTGGACCTCCCCGAGTTCGACCAGCCAGTCGTGCCCGTACTCGCGGATCGTGTCCAGCATCCGGTAGCGGGCGCCCGCACCCCGCTCCTCGCTGCGCAACACCACCGACTTGGCGACCAGGCCCGCCAGTACGCGCTCCACGCGCGAGGCGGCCAGCGGACCGCCCGCGCACACGGCGCGGGCTGCGCCGATCTCGAAGTCCCCCGAGAACACGGACAACCGGGCCCAGAGCAGCCGCTCCAGCGGCTCGCACAGCTCGTGGCTCCAGCCGATCGTGGTCCGCATCGTCTGGTGTCGGGGCGGGCGGGGCGCACGGCCGTCGGACGAGGGGTACGTCGACAGCAGGCCGAAGCGCTCCCCGAGCAGCTCGGCCATCTGCTCCAGCGTCCACAACCGCATCCGGGCGCCCGCGAGTTCGAGGGCGAGCGGGATGCCGTCGAGGCGCTTGCACACCTCGGCTGCGACCGCCGTGCGGGCGGGGTCGGCGAAGACAGCGGCCGCCTGCGGGGTCGCCGCGAGGGCGCGTGCGCGGAACAGCGTGAGGGCGTCGCTGTCGGGCCCCTCGCAGGGCAGCGGGCGGACCTCGACGACCTCCTCGCCGGGGGAGCCGAGCGGCTCGCGGGAGGTGACCACCACCGTCAACCCAGGCGCGGACTGCAGGAGTTCACCCACCAGATGGCGGCAGTCGGTCACCAGGTGCTCGCAGGTGTCCAGGACGAGCAGGAGCCGCTTGTCCGCCATCCAGGCGCACAACTCCTCGTCCAGGGAACGCGAGGAGTGGTCGGCGAGGCCGACGGCGTGGGAGATGGTCGTGGCGAGGAGGCCGGGGTCGCGCAACGGCGACAGCTCCACCCACCACACGCCGTCGGGCCGCGGCCCGGCGGCTTCGCGGACGGCCCGCAGGGCGAGCCGGGACTTCCCCACACCGCCCACGCCGGTGAGGGTGATCAGCCTCCGGTCCTCCAACAGGCTGCGTAGGAGCGCCAGTTCCCGCTCCCGGCCGACGAAGCCGGAAGGCTGCGGGGGCAGGTTCCCCGTCACGGCCGCAGGGGTGTGCCCGGGATCGCCGCCGGCGGATCCTGCCTGATTGTCGTTGACCGAGTACTCACCGAACACGGTTGTATTGTGCGTGATCTTCTCATCCGACAGAGTCGGTTCCGGCCAGATCGTTGCCGAAACTCACCTCGTGAGAGTGACGCTCCGCTCAGCGGAGAAGGCGCCCCAGTTCCCGTCCGGCAGTCTGGCCCGAAGCTTGACCGTCCATACCGTTCCGGCCGGCTCGGTCACCGTCAGCCGGTACTCCGCCCGGCCGTCGGGAACGGCGCCCGCGCCGAACTGGATCACGGTGGTGGGCCGCCCGTTGACGTACAGCTCGTACTCGCCGGTCGCGCGGCCGGTGTCCGGCGCGGTCCAGCCGAGCATGACCGTGCCGGGGGACGCGGTCGCGGTGAACCCGGCGGGCGCGGTGTCCGGGCCGGTGCCCGCGGCGGGCGGGGTCGTCACGTCCGCGGCCGGGCCGTCGGGCGAGGAGTTGTCGGCGCCATCCCGGGCGCGGACCGTGAAGGTGTAGGCGGTGTCGGGCTGGAGGCCGGTCAGCGCGGTCTCGCTCGCGGCCGGGCCCGCCGTGTGGATGCGCACGCCGCCCTGGTAGACGTCGTACGCGGTCACGCCCGTGTCGTCGCTCGCCGGGGTCCAGGACACCAGGGCCGCCCGGGGGCCCGTCGCCCGGGCCGAGACCGCCGCCGGGGCGGTGGGGGGCCGCCGGTCCTCGGCCTTGGCCGCCGGGGTGGTCACGCGTACGGGCGGACCCGGCTCGGAGTGGTTGCCGGCGGCGTCCCGGGCCCGGACGGTGAAGGTGTAGCCGGTCCCCGGGCTGAGGCCGGTGACGTCCACCATCGTCCTGTCGGCCGGGAGTTCCCGCACCAGGCGGCCGTCCTCGAAGACCTGGTAGCCGCTCACCCCCTCGCGCCCGGCCGCTGCCTCCCACATGACGTGCACGCTGGTGGCGCTGCCGGCCTGGGCCGTGAGCCCGGCGGGGGCGGAGGGGGGTGTGGTGTCGGTCGCGGTGCAGGCCGGCGCGCCCGCGAGGGCCGCGCACAGGGCGAGGGTGGGGGCGGTGCGTCGCACGGGTGCCGTCCTCCGCTTCCTTCGGCCGGAAAGGTCTAGACATATATGGCACGCGGATCGAGGGCCGGGCAAGATGCCGGAGCGGCCCTTCTCCGGCTCCGTGCCGGCTCGGCGTCAAGGACCGTCCGACGTCACGGACGGTCAACACCCGTTCGGCCGACACCTCGTTCGCCCGGAGAGACCCCTCGCTGCGCCAGCATGGCGCCGAGCAAGGAGGTTTCGATGGTGATTTCCCTCTCGGTGGTCGTCCTGCTGATCGTCCTCGCGTGGATCTTCCTGCGCAGCGGCGGCCTCAAGTTCTCGCACGCACTCGTCTGCGTGCTCCTCGGCTTCTATCTGGCCGGCAGCAGCATGGCCGCGACCATCCACGACGGCCTGTCCGCCACCGCGAACGTGGTCGGCAGCCTCAAGCCGTAGCCCGGTGAGGCCGATCGACTGTTGCGTGTTCGTGAATCACGCGGCACGTCCATGGACTCCTCGGGCACGGCGATCTAGCGTCTGGCGGCGGCGCGATGTCAGACACGTTGTCAACAACTGAGCAGAAGGGGAGGAAGACCGAATGTTCCGAAGAGCGCTGAACTGCGCGGTGATACCGGTGGTCGCCGTATTCGCGACGGTCAACGGCATCACCTCGGCCGGCGCGGACGAGATACCCAGGACCCCCGGCCACCGCCTGGTCGGCAACTACGAGGGCGCCCCGGCCACCGCGGCCCCGCTGCCCGGGGACGCGCCCCCGCAGCACCCCTTCCTCGCGCCCAACGGCCGGTCCGGCATGCACTCCGACGCCGGCGGCAGCGCCACCTCGCCCTGGTCGGGCCCGCTCGGCAAGAACCTCCAGGTCAAGAGCGAGGCCATCGCTGCCCTCGGCGGCGAATGCGCCACCGCCACCTTCGACTCCGCGGGCCGGCTCGTCACCGTGTGCGGGACCTTCTCGGGCTTCAAGGTCAAGCTCCTGGAGCCGCGTACGCTGGCCACGCTCGCGGAGTACCGCCTCCCGCAGCGTTCCTCGACGGTCGAGGCGATCACCCAGCTCGACTTCTCGAAGATCTTCAAGGACACCTCCGGCGGGGCGTACTTCTACCTGGACGATCAGGACCGGGCCGTGCTGGCCGACTCCCGTCAGCACATCCTGCGCCTGTCCCACTCCCAGAACCCGGACGGGAGCTGGAAGTTCGCGGTCGACGACGACTGGGACCTCACCGCCCAGGTACCGCACGACTGCGTCAGCTGGACCAACCTGTGGCCCAGCGGCACCTGCGACCCCGTCACCTCCGTGATGCCCGACTGGGACGGGCGCATCTGGTGGGTCACCCGCCAGGGCCGCGTCGGCACCGTGGACCCGGCGACCTCGCGGATCCGCTCCGTCCGGCTGGCGGGTGAGGAGATCCAGAACTCCTTCTCCGTGGCCGAGGACGGCGTCTCCATCGTCTCCGATCACGCGCTCTACAGCTTCCGCGCCGCCGCCGACGGCACCCCGGAGGTGCAGTGGCGCCAGACGTACGACCGCGGCACAGGCACCAAGCCCGGTTCCGTGAACCAGGGTTCGGGCACCACCCCGGACCTCTTCGGCAACGGCTACGTCGCCATCACCGACAACGCCGACGACCGGATGAACGTCCTCGTGTACAAGCGGGGCGTGGACGTCCCCGCGGACCGCAGGCTGGTCTGCAAGGTGCCGGTCTTCGGCTCCGGCGCCTCGACCACCGACAACTCCCTGATCACCTGGGGCAACAGCATCGTCGTCGAGAACAACTACGGCTACGAGAACGTGACGACGCTGCTCATGGGCAAGTCCGTCGTCGGCGGCGTCAGCCGCATCGACGTCCGCCCCGACGGCAGCGGCTGCGACACGGTCTGGGAGAGCGCGATCCGCGCTCCCTCCGTCGTCCCCAAGCTCTCCACCGCCAACGGACTGCTCTACTTCTACGAGAAGCAGCCCAACTTCTGGGGTGTCGACGCCTGGTACCTCACCGCGGTCGACTTCCGCACCGGCGAGCGCCGCTGGAGCCGGCTGACCGGGACCGGCCCGCTGTACGACAACAACTGGGCCCCGATCACCCTCGGGCCCGACGGCACCGCCTACGTCGGCGTCTTCAACGGCATCGTCGCCGTCCGCGACGGCGGCTGACCCCGTCCCGCACGGCGGAGCCGGCCGGCCGCGCGACCCGCGCCGGCCGGTCCGCTCCGCTTCCGGGCGGGGCGGGGCGGAGCGTCAGCGGCGCGCCCACTCCTCGGCCAGCAGCCGGTACGAGCGGACCCGGTCCGCGTGGTCGTGCGTGATGGTGGTGATCAGCAGCTCGTCGGCACCGGTGGCCTCCTGGAGCCGCTCCAGGTGATCGGCCACCGTCCGCGCGGAACCCACGAACTGCGTCTCCACCCGGTCGGCCACCAGCGCCCGGTCCGCGTCGGTCCACGGCAGGGCGCGCGCCTGCGCCGGGGTGGGGAACGGGATGGCGCCCTCGCCGCTGCGGATGCTGCGCACCCAGGGCGCGTACCCGGTGGCCAGCTCCCGGGCGGTCGCGTCGTCCTCGGCGACGACCACGTCGGCGGAGACCGTCAGGTACGGCCGGTCCAGCCCGGCCGACGGCTTGAACGCCGCCCGGTAGCCGTCGGCGGCCTCCAGCACCGAGGCGGGACTGACGTGGTAGTTCGCCGCGAACCGCAAGCCGTTGCTCCCCGCCGTCTCCGCACTCACCCCGCCGCTGCTGCCCAGGATCCAGACCTGCACGTCGGCGCCCTCGCCGGGGACGGCGTGCGCCTCCACGCCCTCCGGCGAGCGGTACTCGCCGCGCAGCAGTGCCAGCACGTCGCCGACCTGCTCGGCGTACTCCTGCGGCTGGGCGCCGGGCAGGTTCAGCAGCTTCTGCTGGAGCAGGAAGCGCGGATGGCCGAGCAGGTGCGCGAAGGAGAACCGGTCCGGGATGCGCAGCCCGTTGTCCGTGTACCCGTCCACGACCCGGGTGGCGGGCACCGGTGAGGGCCCGCCGGCGGCCGCCCGGGCCCTGCCCGCCGACCGGCCCAGCCCCAGGTCGAGCCGGCCCGGGTGCAGCGCGTCGATCAGGCCGAACTCCTCGACCGTCGACAGCGCGGTGCGGTGCCCCAGCTGCACGGCTCCGGAGCCGATCCGGATGGTGCTCGTCGCCGAGGCGGTCAGCGCGAGGACCACCGCCGGAGAGGTCCCCGCGACTCCCGGGTTGAGGTGGTGCTCGGCGAACCAGTAGCGGGCGTAGCCGAGGCGCTCCGCCTGCCGCGCCAGGTCGATGCTGCGGTGGAGGGCCTCGGCCGCGGTGGAACCGGACGCGACCGGGATGAGGTCGAGGACCCCGAGGGGGATGCCGGACATGGCGGATCCTTAAAGGTCGGAGAAGGGCGGGTCGGGGATCTCGCGGCGGAGCACCGGCGCGATCCGCGACTGGAAGAGCTCGAGCGAGGCACGGTGCTCCGCGTGGCCGAGGCCACCGGGCTCGGCCTGCAGGTGCAGAACGGTGTGCCCGAACTCCTCGTGGTAGCGGTGGACCTTCTCGATCACCTGCTGCGGGCTGCCGATCAGCGCGGAGCTGCGCTCGACGAAGTCCTCCAGGGTCGGGAACACGGGCGCCGCGCCCAGCCGTTCGTGGAAGGCCAGGTACCGGGCGAAGGCCGGCCGGTAGGCCGCCACCGCCCGCTGCGAGGTGGGCGCCGCGTGGTAGCCGGCCGTGCCCGCGCCCACGACCGCGCGCGCCGGATCGTGGCCGTAGTGCTCCCAGCGCTCCCGGTAGTGCCGGATCAGCTCGGCGTACGGGCCGATCGGGTGGGTGACGTTCGCCGAGAACAGCGGATCGCCGTAGCGCGCCGCCAGGTCGACGGACTCCCGGCTCGTCGCGCTGCCGTGCCAGACGCGCAACTCCCGCTGGAACGGCCGCGGCAGCACCTCCGCCGCCGTCAGCTCCGGACGGAAGCGCGGCCGGGCCGTCACCTCGTCCTCGCGCCACAGCCGCCGGAACAGCTCGTAGCTCTCGGAGTTGCGCTCCCACTGGTCCTCGGGGGTCACCTGGAACAGCTCGCGCTGGGCCGTTCCGTTGCCCTTGCCGATCATCAGCTCCAGGCGCCCGTCGCTGAGGTGGTCGAGCGTCGCGTAGTCCTCGTACGCCCGGACCGGATCGAGCAGACTCAGTGTGGTGACGGCGGTGAACAGCCGGATCCGGCGGGTCAGCGCCGCGATGTGCGCCAGGACCACGGGCGGCGAGGACGACAGGAACGGCCGCTCGTGACGCTCGCCCACACCGAACCCGTCGAACCCGAGCTGCTCCGCGAACACGGCGGCGTCGACGACCTCGCGGAACCGTTCGCGGGTCGGGGTGGGGGAGCCGGTCACCGGATCGGCGGAATCCGTGATCAGGGTGATGGCGAGGAACTTCACGAGTCGGTGGCCCGGCCCGCGGCCCGGCCGGCGACCGGCTCCGGCACGGCGAGGCCGAGGTGGTCGCGCAACGTGGTCCCCTCGTAGTCGGTGCGGAAGACACCGCGCTCCTGGAGCAGCGGGACCACGGTGTCGGCGAACACGTCCAGTCCGCCCGGGGTGATGTGCGGGACCAGGATGAAGCCGTCGGCCGCGTCCGCCTGCACCAGGGTGTCGATCCGGTCGGCGACCGTGGCGGCCGAGCCGACGAAGGTCTGCCGGGAGGTGGTCGCGATGACGAGCTCACGGATGGACAGGTTCTTGGCCGCGGCGAGCTCGCGCCACTGCCGCGCCGTCGCGAGCGGGTCGGAGAACTGGCGTACGCTCGCCCGCCCCAGGGCCACGGTGTTCTCCCCGGGCTCTGGATCGACCTCGGGCAGCGGGCCGTCGGGGTCGTAGGCCGACAGGTCCCGGTTCCAGACGTGTTCCAGGTACTTGATCGCGGTCTGTCCGCTGACCTGGAGCCGGCGCACTTCGTGGGCGAGTTCCTGCGCCTCGGCGTCGGTGTCGCCCAGGACGAAGGTGGCCGCGGGCAGGATCTTCAACTGGTCGTGCGTGCGTCCGTACTTGGCCAGGCGTCCCTTGACGTCCGCGTAGAACGCCCGGCCCTCGTCGAGGGTCCCGTACCGGCCGAAGATCGCGTCGGCACCGGAGGCGGCGAACTCACGGCCCTCGTCGGAATCGCCCGCCTGGAAGATCACAGGACGCCCCTGCGGGCTGCGCGGGACGTTGAACCGGCCCTCGATGTCGAAGTGCCGCCCCTGGTGGCGGAAGGCCCCGGCCCGGGCGTCGCGCAGGAAGGTGCCCGACCCGGCATCGGCGACGATCTCGGTGCCGTCCCAGGAATCGAAGAGCTCGGTGGCCGTGGCCAGGAACTCCCGGGCGCGCGAGTAGCGGTCCTCGCGGGGCAGGAAGCCGCCGCGGCGGAAGTTCTCCCCGGTGAAGGCGTCCCAGGAGGTGACGACGTTCCAGGCGGACCGGCCCTCGGAGAGGTGGTCGAGCGAGGCGAACTGGCGGGCCACCTCGTACGGTTCGTTGAAGGTGGAGTTGATGGTGCCGGTCAGGCCGAGCCGCTCGGTGACCGCCGCCAGCGCGGCGAGCACCGTGAAGGTGTCGGGCCGGCCGACGACGTCCAGGTCGTAGATCTCGCCGCCCTGTTCGCGCAGGCGCAGCCCTTCGGCGAGGAAGAGGAAGTCGAACTTGGCGCGCTCGGCGGTCCGCGCGAAATGGACGAACGAGTCGAAGTCGATGTGGCTGCCGGCCGCCGGGTCGCTCCACACGGTGGTGTTGTTGACGCCCGGGAAGTGGGCGGCGAGATGGATCCGCTTGAGCGGCTTGGTGCTCATGGATCGTCCTTTCCGGTCGGTCGGTCGGTCGCGGAGGTCAGGCGGCGGGCGGGCGGGCGTAGCGGCTGGCGGGGCGCTCCAGCCCCAGCAGGCCCCGCAGGGTGTCCGCCTCGTACGCACGGCGGAAGACCCCCCGCCGCTGGAGCTCGGGCACCAGGGACCGGGTGATGGCGGGCAGGTCGTGGGCGATCACGCCGGGCCGCAGCCGGAACCCGGTCAGGCCCGCCGACCGCCACTCCTGGAGCAGGTCCGCGAGCTGCGCAGGGGTGCCGGTGAAGGCCGCCGTGCCGTCGGCGTACGGGGTGGGGTCGAGCGCGTCCAGGCGGGCCCGGCGGCCCGCGGCGGCCGGGCCGTCCGCGTCCAGGAACACCGTGAGGTCGCCGAAGACGTGCGGCGGGGCGCCAGCGATCCGGGACACGCCGGTGCGGGCCCCGTCGGCGTCGCCCGCACTGACGTACACGAGGTCGGCCGAGCCGTCGAGGACCCCGGACGCCGCGGCGACCACGGGCTGTCCCTGCGGCGGGCGCGGGGTGATCGAGGGGCCCCGCACGGTGAAGTGCGGGCCCTCGAAGTCGATGTAGTGCAGCTTGCGGCGGTCCACGAAGCGGCCCGTGGCCACGTCACGGATCTCCGCGTCGTCCTCCCAGCTGTCCCACAGCCGCCGGACCACCTCGACGTGGTCCGCGGCTTCCCCGTACAGCTCGGCCTCGGCCACCGGGAAGGCCCGGCGCCCGAAGTGGTGTCCCTCGTGCGCCAGTCCGCTCACCTGGACGCCGAGACCGGCGCGGCCGCGGCTGACGTGGTCGAGCGTCGCGACGGCCTTGGAGATGTGGAACGGCTCGGTGTGGGTGGCCGTCACTCCCGGGACCAGGCCGATGTGCCGGGTCAGGGGGGCGATCCGGGCGGCGGTGAGCACCGCGTCGAGACGCCCCCGCACCTGGTCGGTACGCCCGTCGGGCTCCGACGGGGACGCGGACTGGAGGGCGAGGCCGTCGTCGAAGGTGACGAAGTCCAGCAGTCCGGCCTCGGCCTCGGCGGTGACGTCGGCCCAGTACCGGGCGGTGAACAGCTCCCCGGGCCGGGCGCCCGGTTCCCGCCAGGCGGCGGGGTGCCGGCCCGCGCCGTCGAGGGCGACGGCGAGATGCAGTGTGGACACGTCGGATCGAGCCTTTCTGATCGGCATGGGGAACGGAAACGGACCGGCCGTGAAAGGAGGCCTCGGGAGATCCTTTCGAAAACGCTAGAGCGCGTTCCCCGGCCCGTTCAATGGCCCCGGTATGAAAAGAATTTGACGGCGTTAAGAGGATGTGGCGGCGGTGTTTCCCGGCGCCCGGACCGCCATGAAGAAGGGCCGGTGGCGCAGGGTGAACCCGATCGACTCGTAGAGCCGGACGGCGTCGGTGTTACTCGCTGCGGTGTGCAGGAAGGGGACCTCTCCGCGCTCGCGGATGCCGGCCGCCACCGCGCGCACCAGCCGTGTCGCCAGCCCCCGGCCCCGGTGGTCGGGATGGGTGCACACCGCGCTGATCTCGGTCCACCCGGGCGGCCGCAGCCGCTCCCCGGCCATCGCGACGAGCCTGCCCCGGTCGCGGATGCCGAGGTACGTGCCCAGCTCGACGGTACGGGCTCGGAACGGACCGGGCTGCGTCAGCTCGATCAGCGCGAGGGCCTCCGGTACGTCGGCGGGGCCCAGCCGGACCGCCTCGGGGGCGGGTTCGGCGCGCAGCGAGGTGTCGACCAGCTGGACGCCCGGGACCGCGGCGACCGTCTCCCAGCCTTCGGGCGGTGTCAGGACCCCGGACAGCCCGGCGGTCCCGCCGTCGCCGACCAGGGCGTGCAGGGCGGCCCAGGAACGCGGGTCGTCCGGGTCCGCGAGGGCGGCGAAGGGCGCCACGTCGGCGGGGTACCGGGCGGCACGGCCGCCGCCCGGCGGGTGCTCGGCGAGGGCGGCGTGCGCACCGGAGAGCGATGCCCAGGCCGGGTTGTCGAGCACGTGCGGGGAGACCGGCGTCCGCGTGCCCGTGCTCATGAGTTGGTCAGCGGCAGGCCGGGCGGGTTGACCTCGGCGGCCGTGACGGCCTCGTCGGAGAGGTTCCAGGCGGCCAGCAGCTTGCTGTACTGGCCGTTTTCGATCAGGTGGTTGACCGCCGCCGCGACCGGTTCGGCCAGCCCGCTGTCCTTCTTGGCGGTCGCCGCGATCAGGCCCTGGAGCGACTCGCCGGCGCCGGAGTAGGAGCCGGCGTTGCGCGTGGGAGTGCTGGTGCCCGCCGCCTGGGTGATGTGGTAGGCGATGGCCGGGTTCGGGGCGAAGTTGATGTCGATCTTCTTGCCGCTGAGGGCCAGGAAGGTGCTGTTGACGTCCGGGAAGTACTTGACGTTGAAGTCCTTGCCCTCGGCCTGGAGCTTCGTCTGCCACTCCAGCAGGATCTTCTCCTGGTTGGTGCCCTTGGCGACCGCGACGTTCCGGCCGGCCAGGTTGCGGAAGTCCCCGCCGAAGTTCCAGGTGCTGTCCTTCAGCGCCTCGAAGCCCAGGTTGTCCTTGCGGTACGAGGCGAACTCGTACTTCTTCTTGCGTTCCTCGGTCACCGTGACGTTGCTGAAGGCGACGTCGACCTTGTTGCTGTCGATGCCGACGAAGAGGTTCTCCCAAGTGGAGTTCTTCAGCACCGGCTTGAGCCCGAGCGTGGCCGCCACCAGCCGGCCGAGGTCGGGCTCCGCCCCGGTCAGTGTCTGCTGGTCGGTGCCGACGTACGCCAGCGGCGGGAAGCCCGCGGGCAGCGCGCCGACCCCGATCACCAGCTCGCCGCGTTCGCGGACGGAGGCCGGAAGCCGGGCGCGCAGCGACTCGACGACCGGGACGGACAGTTCGGCCTGCTGGGCGGCGCCGTTGGAAACCCCGCCGACGGTGACCACGTCGGAGGCCGGTCCGCGGGCCTCGGCCTCGCCGCCGCAGGCGGTGAGCCCGGAGGCGAGGGCGACGGTGGCGGTCGCGGCGCCGAGACCGCGTACGAGTCGGGTGGGCAGGGAGGACTGGCGGTGCATCGCGTTCCTTCAGGGGAGTGGGCGGGGCGGAAATGCGGAATCAGAGGACCTTGCCGAGGAACTCGCGGGTACGGGGATGGGCCGGGCGTCCGAGCACCTGCTCGGCCGGACCCTGTTCGACGATGCGGCCCTCGTCGAGGAAGACCACCTCGTCGGCGACCTCGCGGGCGAAGCCGATCTCGTGCGTGACGATCAGCAGCGTGGTGCCGCCGGTGGCCAGGTCCCTGATGACGGAGAGCACCTCGCCGACGAGCTCGGGGTCGAGCGCCGAGGTGGGTTCGTCGAAGAGGATGACCCCGGGCCGCAGGGCGAGGGCGCGGGCGATGGCCACCCGCTGCTGCTGGCCGCCGGAGAGCTGCCGGGGGTAGGCGCCGGTCCGGTCCCCGAGCCCGACCCGCTCCAACAGCTCGCGCCCCAGCGACTCGGCCTCGGCCCGGGGGAGTCTGCCGGTGGCCACAGGGGCCGCGGCGACGTTGTCCAGGACGGTCAGGTGCGGAAAGAGGTTGAAGTTCTGGAAGACGAAGCCGATCCGGCCGCGCTGGGCGAGGATCTCCCGCTCGGCGAGCTCCTTCAGCCGCTCACCGTGGCGCTGTACGCCGATGAGCTCGCCGCCCACGCTGACGTACCCGGCCTCGGGCTTCTCCAGGTGGTTGACGACCCGCAGGAGCGTGGACTTGCCGGACCCGGAGCGCCCCAGGACCGCGGTGACCGTGCCCGGCCGGACGGTCAGGTTCACCCCGTTCAGGACGCGGCGGCCGCCGAACCACTTGTGCACGTCGTGCACCTCGATCGCGGCGGGCCGCGCGGCGGTGACCTCGGTCATCGTGCCGTCTCCTTCCGGAACCGGACCCGCAGACCGCGCAGGGCCGCCCGGGCCCGCTGCACGGGGGTGGGCGGCAGGGCGCGCAGGGCGCCGCGCGCGTAGTACCGCTCCACGTAGAACTGGACGACTGAGATGAGGCTGGTGAGGAGCACGTACCAGGCGGTGGCCACCAGCAGGAGCGGCACCACGTCGCCGGAGTAGGTGCTGCCCAGGCTCTGCACGGTGCCGAAGAGGTCGAGCAGGGACACGTAGAAGACCAGCGAGGTGGCCTTGACCAGGCCCAGCAGCAGGTTCACGTACGCGGGGACGATCGCGCGCAGTGCCTGCGGGAAGACGATCCGCGCGAACTGGTACCGCTTGGGCAGACCCAGCGCGGCCGCCGCCTCGTGCTGGCCGTGGTCGACGGAGAGCAGGCCGGCCCGTACCACCTCGGCCGCGTAGGCCGCTTCGGCCAGGCTCAGCCCCACCACTGCCAGGACCATGTCGGTGGCGAGACGGGACTCGTCGAAGGTGAGGAAGGCGGGGCCGAAGGGCACCCCGATGCTCAGCTTCGGGTAGAGCGCACTGAAGTTGTAGAGGAAGAGCAGCACCACGATCAGCGGCACGGACCGGAACAGCCAGACGTACGTCCAGCTCACGGAACGCAGCACCGGATTGGGCGAGAGCCTGGCCAGGGCGAGGAGTATCCCGCCGATCAGTCCCAGGACCGCGCTGTACGCGGTCACCTGGAGGGTGATGAGCAGCCCGTCGAGGACGACGGGCCGCGCGAACCAGTAGGCGAACCGGTCCCACTGGTAGAAGGGGTTGGTGAGCAGCCCGTGTACGGCCTGGGCGACGAGCACCAGTACCACGGCGGTGGCGATCCACCGCCCGGGGCGGCGGATCGGGAGGACCCGCTCGGCCGGCCCGGGGGGATCCCCGGACCGGCCGGTGGGTGCTGCGAGGGCGAGCGATTCGGTCACGGACGCTCCAGCGTTTTCGGCTTCTGCAAGGCGAATTCTCGAAAAGCAGCCGTCGTGCCGGACTGAAACGGGCCGCTGATGTCCTTGTCTGCGGCGTAAGCTAGGCAGCCCGCTGAAAGGCTGTCAACGTCCTCGATATCGATGCCCTGTTGAACGCACGGCCATTTCATCCGCCGTACACAGAACGCCCTTCGGTGAAATAAAACAGGGCTTCCGTTCACAGCCAGGGAAGCTGCTCCGCGCTGTACCGGTAGGCGCGGAAGACGGAGTTCTGGGCGCCCGCCGAGGACTCCAGGCCCACGCCGTCGCCGAAGGACCGGAACTGCGGGACCACGAACTCCCAGACCACCTCCCGGTCCGGGGTCACCTCGAAGAGCCGGCCGAAGGAGCCCTCGGCGATGAAGGTGTTGCCGTTCGGCAGGCGCTGCGCGCTGGACATGTACGGGCTGTAGAAGTTCTGCGGCGGGTTGTCCTCGTACGACCACACCTCCTTGCCCGTGCGCGGGTCGAGCTCCAGCACCCGCGAGTACGGCACGGAGGTGGTGTCGCGGTAGCTGCCGTTGTCGAAGACCAGGATGTTGCCGCCGGGCAGCTCGTGCGGGTGGTGCTGCTGGGCGAGCACGTCGGGGCCGAACCGCCACTGGACGGACCCGTCGGCACGGTCGATCGACACGGCGGTGGAGGCGCTGCGGAAGCCCACCACGATGGAACCGTCCGCGCTCTCGTTGACGGTGTTGGCCATCGGCCAGTGGTTGCGGTCGAAGTGCCGGTCGAGCGGCACCTCCGCGGGGTCGAGGTGTTCGATGGCGGCCCAGCGCCACACGATCTCGCCGTCCCAGGTCAGTTCGTACACCACGTCCCCGTAGATCACCCCGCCCGGCGCCTCGGAGCCCGGGATGCCGCCCCGGATCCGGGCCGCGTCGGCGGGGTCGAGGGGTTCCACGGCGCCGATGAGGAGGTTGCCGTTGCGCAGGACCGAGGCGTCGTGGTGGTGGAAGGGGTGGCGGACCTCGCGCACGACGGTGGAGTCCGGGGCCAGTTCCTGGAAGATGCCGCCGTGGTAGACCTCCCAGATGGGGAAGAGGACCGGGCCGCTGGTGTCCTTGGCCGCGTAGAAGAGGTTCCCGTTGGGGAGGAGCTGTGCCTGGCGGCCGGGCGGGTGCGGGGAGTTCCAGGTGTGGGCGGTGCGGCCCTCGATGTCGACGAGGTGGATCTCGCCGGCGCTGGTGATCGGGGTGTAGAGGGTGTAGCCGCCGTAGCTGCGCTCGGGGTCGTGGGCGATGAGGCCGACGCCGCGGCGGCGCAGGGTGTTCTGGTCGACGGTCATGGAGAACTCCTCGAAGGGTTTGGGGACGGGGATCGGGACAGGGATGCCGGGACGGGTTCGCCGGGACGGGGATGCCGGCCCGGAGACGCCGGCCCGGGGGACGTCAGTGGACGGTGACGGCCGACGCGTCGGCGGCCGTCAGGGCGGCGGGGTCCAGGTACCGCTGCAGTGACGCGCGGTCTGCGGCGCCCGGCAGGCCCTGGGCGGCCTTCGCCCAGCCGGCCTCCTCCTCCAGCTGCGCGAGCAGCTCGGGCGAGAGGGCGGCGCCGTAGGTGTAGCGGGGCTGGAAGGCATCGACGTATCCGGCCTGGAGGGTGCCCTTGGACTGGGTGACCACGGCCTTGCGGGCGCCCGCGGGGTCCGCGGCGATGTCACGCTGCGCGGCCAGCACCACCCGAAGCACCGCGGCGGTGGCCTCCTTGTCGGCCTTGGGTCCGGCGACCAGGAGGGTCCGGGCGGTGTACCCGGTGAAGGGGAGTTCGGCGTAGCCGGCACCCAGGGCGGTGCGGGTGGCGTCGTAGAAGCCGGGGAAGGTGACCCCGGCGTCGATGTCACCGCGGGCCAGCGCGGAAGGGACCTGGTTCGGGGCGAGGTTGACCACCGTCACGTCGGCGGCCGTCAGCTGCGCCGAGCCCAGCATCCGCGACAGCGCGTACTCGACGTTCGTGCCCTGCGGGACGCCGACCTTGCGGCCCTTCAGGGCGGCGAAACCGGTGATCCCCCGGTCGGCCCGGGTCAGCAGCCGCCAGTCGGAGAACCGGGACAGGTCGGCGACGATCCGCAGTTCGCGCCCGCCCAGCGCGGCGGTCACGGCGGGCAGGTCGCCGACGACGCCGAGCTGCGCCTGGCCGCCGAGCACGGCGTTGAGCGCGTCGCGGCCGGTCGGGTGGGTGCTGACGGTGGCGTCGACGCCCTCGGCGGACCAGAGCGCACGCTCCTGGGCCACGTAGACGGGGGCGCCGCCGAGGTGGTCGCTCGCCGCGATGGAGACGGCCGGGCGGCCGCCGTCGCCCGCCTCGGCGGACGGGGAGCCGGAGCAGGCGGTGGCGAAGGTGCTGAGCAGGGCCGTCAGGAGTACTGCGGCCACCGCGCGGGGTCTGAGCACGAGGGGTGTCCTTCCGTGGACGAGAGGGTCATTCGGAGCCGAGATGGCGGGCGATCAGGGAGCGCAGGTCGGGGTCGGGCGGCCCGGCAGGCACGGGGTGGTCGGCGAGCACGCGGCCGGGGGAGCCGCCGAGGACGATCACCCGCTGCGCGAGGGCGAGCGCCTCGTCGATGTCGTGGGTGACGAAGAGGACGGTGGTGCCGGTCCGCTGCCACAGCTCCCGCAGCAGCTCCTGCATCCGCGTCCGGGTCAGGGCGTCGAGCGCCCCGAACGGCTCGTCCATCAGCAGGACTTCCGGCTCGGCCGCCAGCGCGCGGGCCAGCGCCACGCGCTGGCGCATCCCGCCCGACAGCTCGGCCGGGTACTTCTCCGCGCCGTCCGCGAGCCCCACCCCGGCCAGCGCCTCCAGCGCCCGCCGCCGGCGCTCCGCGCGGGGCAGGCCGAGCCGCTTGAGGGCGAACTCGACGTTGCCGCGGGCCGTGCGCCAGGGGAAGAGCGCGTAGTGCTGGAAGACCACGCCCCGCTCCGGGCCCGGCCCGAGCACCGGCGCCGAGCCGGCCGTCACCCGCCCGGCGGCGGGCCGTACGAACCCGGCCACCGTGTTCAGCACGGTGGACTTGCCGCAGCCGCTGGGGCCCAGCAGGGCCGTGAACGAGCCCGCGGGGAACTCCAGGTCGGTCCGCTCCAGGACCGGGGCCGCGCCGTAGCCGACCGACAGCCCCTCGAGGCGTACACCGAGGCTCATGACTCGCTCCAGTGCGCGAACCGGCGGCCCGCCGCCGCCAGGACGAGGTCGACGGCCACCCCGAGCAGTCCGAGGACGAGCAGGCCCGCGAACATCCGGTCCACCCGCAGGAACTGGCCGTCCACCTGGAGCCGGTACGCCAGTCCGCTGTCCGCGCCGCCCAGTTCGGCGGCCACCAGCGCGAGGAGCGCCACCGACGCCCCGTAGCGCAGCGCCGCGAGCAGGGCCGGGGCCGCGGCGGGCAGCAGGACCTCGGTGATCCGCCGGTGCAGCGGCGCCCCGAGCGACCGGGCCGCCCGCAGGTGGGAGACGGGCACCCGGGACACCCCGTCGTGCACGTACAGCCACACCGCCAGCAGGACGGCGTACGCGATGAGCAGGCGCTTGGCGCTCTCGCCGATGCCGAACCAGGCGGTGGCCAGCGGTACCAGCGCGATCGCCGGGATCGGGCGGAGGAAGGAGACCACCGGGGACACGGCGGCGGACAGCCAGGGCAGGCTGCCGGTGGCGAAACCGAGCGCGCTGCCGACGGCCGCGCCCAGGGCGAAGCCCTGTCCCGCCCGGGTCAGGCTGGCACCGAGATCCGTGGCCAGGGTGCCGCTGGACGCGCTGTCCGCCAGTGCGGCGAGGGTCTGCCCGGGCGTGGGCAGCAGCCCGGGAGCCACCGCCCCGGATCCGGCGAGCAGGTACCAGAGGGCGAGTACGGCACCGGCCGCGCCCAGGGCCGGGCCGAGCCGGCCGAGGGCCCGGCCGGGCGGTGAGGTGGTGGCGGACACGGGGCGGCTCCTGGGTCGTTCGGTCGCCCGAGGCGGGGGTGCTCGAAGCGGGGATAAGTGAGGTCAATAATTGACGAGAGTTATGAAGGGCGTGTTGCGGCAGTGCGAAACCTTCCGGGGCCGCCCGGCCCGGGATCCGCCATGAGGTACGTTCACCAGCGTGTCTCGCCCCGAACCCACGCCCGAAGCCATCGAGGTCGGACAGGTGATCCGCGGCTGTCGCAAGCAACGCGGCGTCTCCATGGCCGTGCTCGCCACCCGGTCGGGTCTCTCGCAGCCCTTCCTCAGCCAGCTGGAACGCGGGCTCGCCACGCCCAGCCTCAGCTCCATCTACCGGATCGCCGAGGCCCTCGACGTCACCCCCGGCACCTTCCTGCGGCCCCCCGGCCGCCCCGGCGCGGTCAGCCACGAGGCGGACCCGCAGGTGATCCGGGTCAACGAGGCCGCGGGACAGATCGCCCAGGTGCTCATCCCCGGCGGGCGCAGCGCCCTGATGGAGGCGTACGAGCACCACTTCGAGCCCGGCCAGGGCGAGCGCGGCTGGTTCGAGCACCCCGGCGAGGACTTCCTCTACGTCCTGGCGGGGGAGATCGTCCTGGAGGTCGAGGGCGAGGAGCCGCTCACCCTGCGCGCCGGCCAGAGCGCCCACCACCGCGGCGAAGTCCCGCACCGCTGCCGCCTGTCGGGCCCGGAGGCCGCCCGCACCCTGCTGGTCATCGCCAACGCGTAGGCCCGGCACGCCCCTTCACCGCCGGCCCGGTCCGCCCCGTACGGCCGCCGCGCTCAGTCCCCGGCACGGAGGATCCGGGCGACGGCCGCCAGCCGCGCCCCGACGTCCGGGTCCCACAGCCGGACCGTGCCGTCGGTACTGCTGGAGGCCACCGTCCGCCCGTCCGGGGAGAACACCACGCCCCAGACCGCGTTCGTGTGCCCCGACAGCGCGGCCACCGGCCGGCGCCCGGCCACGTCCCACAACCGCACCGTACGGTCGTTGCCGCTGCTGGCGAGGGTGCGGCCGTCGGGGGAGAACGCGATCCCGCGGGCCGAGCCGGTGTGGCCGGTCAGCGCGGCCTCGAAGCGGTGGCGCCGGGCGTCCCAGAGCCGGACGGTCCCGTCGTTGCCGCTGCTGGCCAGAGTGGCCCCGTCAGGGCTGAAGGCCACCCCGCGCACCGCACCCGTATGACCGGCGAGCGTGGCGAGCGCACGGTGCCCGGCCACGTCCCACAGGCGCACCGTCAGATCGTCGCCGGCGCTCGCCAGAACGCGTCCGTCGGGGCTGAACGCCAGGTCGTTGGCGAAGTCCGTATGACCGGTGAGGACGGCCGACTCGGTGCGCCCCACGACGTCCCACAGTCGGACGGCACCGTCGGAGCCGGCGGAGGCCAGGGTGCGTCCGTCGGGGGAGAAGGCCACCGAGAACACCGTCCCCGCCCGGCCCGGGAGCACGGCCGAGGAGCGGCGCGCGGCCACGTCCCACAGCCGGATCGTGCCGTCGGACCCGGCCGAGGCGAGCGTGCGGCCGTCGGGGGAGAAGGCCACAGAGAACACCGTCTCGCCGTGCCCCTCGAAGGCCGCCAGCACGGTGCGGCCCGGTACGTCCCAGAGCCGGACCGCGTGGTCCCCCTCCGCCGTGGCCAGCAGCTTCCCGTCGGGGCTGTAGGCCGCGTGCCAGACCTCCGAGAAGGGGCGCGACGCCAGCACCGCGCCGCGCAGGTCCCACAGCACCACCGACTGGTCGAACCCGGCGGTGGCCAGCACCGCACCGGCCCGGTCCACGGCCACCCCGAGGACGTAGTCGGTGTGCCCGGAGAAGGTCGCCGCCAGCCGGCCGCTGTCCACGTCCCAGAGCCGGGTCGCCCCGTCGCCGCCCGCGCTGACCACCGTCGTCCCGTCCGGGGTGTACGCGACCCCGTTGACGTCGTCGCTGTTGCCGGTCAGCGTCGCGGTGGTGCGGCGGCCCGCCACGTCCCACAGCCGTACGGTCCGGTCGACGCCCCCGCTGGCGACCGTACGTCCGTCCGGGGCGAAGGCCACTCCCAGCACCTCGTCGGTGTGCCCGGCGAGGACGGCGAGCGGGCGGGCCTCCACCGGATCCCACAGCCGTACGGTCCGGTCCGCGCCGGCCGAGACGAGCGTCCGGCCGTCCGGGGCGAAGGCGAGGGCGTTGACCCGGCCGGTGTGCCCCTCCAGCGAGGCGACGGCGCGGCGTTCCCCGGCCGGGCCCGCGGCCGTGCCGCCCGCCGCACCGCGGTCGGCGCCCTCCGCCGAGTCGTACGTCGCGTCCCACAGCCGGATCGTCCCGTCCTGGCCCGCGACCGCCAGGCTCCGGCCGTCCGGGGCGAAGGCGACGGTCCGGGCGCCTGAGGTGTCCGCCGGGAACACCGCCGCGGTACGGCGCCCGGCGATGTCCCACAACCGGGCCGGGCCGTCCGTGGAAGTGGCCGCGAGGGTGCGGCCGTCGGGGCTGAACGCCACCGCGCGGACCCGCCCCGCAAGGGCGAAGGAGGCCAGGGTCCGGTGCCCGGCCGTCTCCCGCAGCCGTACCGTGCCGTCGGCCCCGGCCGAGGCCAGGGTCTTGCCGTCCGGCGCGAACGCCACCGCGTTGACCGGCCCGGCGTGCCCGCCGAGCCGGGCGATGAACGGCTGCGACTGGGTGCTCAGCAGGGCGCCCCGGGCCTCGCTGGTCGGCGCTGCGCGGTAGGCCTCCCCGGCGAGCCGCATCGAGGCCTCGGGCTGCCCGGCCGCGAGCGCCGCGGACTGCAGGGCCAGCGCCCGCGACCGGGCCACGCGCTCCTGGCCGAGGGCGCCCGCCCGTTGCTGGTAGGCCAGCCCGCCCGCGCCCACGGCGAGGACCAGCAGGACCACCAGCGTCGCCAGCATCCGCTGCCGCAGCCGCACCTGACGTCCGGCCTGCCGCTGCCGGGCCTCCTCGGCGTCCTGACTGGCCCGCAGGAAGGCCTCCTCCAGCGGGCCGAGGCGGCCGCTGCCGTCGAGCTCGTCTGCCCAGGCGCGGGCGTTCTCCAGCCGGGCACCGCGGTGCAGGGCCGACGGATCGCGACCCTCCCGTTCCCACTCGGTGGCGGCGAGGGCCAGCTGCTGGTGGATCAGCAGCCCCGCCCGGTCGGCCCGGATCCAGCCCCGCAGCCGGGGCCAGGCCTCCAGCAGGGCCTCGTGCGTGATCTCCACGGTGTCGCTGTCCATGGTGATCAGGCGGGCGCGCACGAAACTGTCCAGCGCGGCCGCCGCGCGGTCGGGACCGGCCGGCTGCGCCGCCATGAGCTCGCTCCGGCTCACCCGGCGCCGCGTCACCCCCGCCCCGTCGGCGCCGTCGACCACGTGCACGAGCCGCACCAGCATCCGCCGTACGGTCCGCTGCTCGGCCGGGTAGAGCCGGGCGAAGACGTCCTCGGCGGTCCGCGCGACCGCGCCGCGGATCCCGCCGGTCCGCTCGTACCCGGCGACGGTCAGCGTGTCCCCCTCCCGCTGGCGCCAGGTGGCCATCAGCGCGTGGGAGACCAGCGGCAGCGCACCCGAGGGGATCCGGTCCGGCGGATCGCCCCGCAGCCCGGCGTCGCGCAGCAGCAGCGGGACGAGACCCGGTTCGAGGGAGAGCCCGGCACGCTCGGCCGGGCGCGCGACCGACTCCCGCAGCTCCGCCACGGACATGGGCGGCAGCACGAACAGGCCCTCCGCGAAGACCGGTGCCAGCTCCGGGAGGTCCAGGCACTTCCCCGAGAAGTCGGCCCGTACGCCGAGCACCACGACGGCCGGGTCGGGCCCGCCCTCCGCCGGACGGGCCGCGGCCAGGGCCCGCAGCACCCGGACGAACGCGCGCCGCTCCGCTTCCTCGGAGCAGAGGGTGAACAGCTCCTCGAACTGATCGACGATCAGCACCGGCCGCGGCGGCGGAACCGGCCGGTCCCGCCGGTCCGCGGGGGAGCCGCCGTGCAGCCGGCTGACGGCTTCGAGCAGGGCCGCCGGCTCGGCCGCCAGCCGCTCCGCGGTGAGGCCCGGATCGCTGCCG
Source organism: Streptomyces sp. NPDC053432 (assembly GCF_055585365.1). Lineage (NCBI taxonomy): Bacteria > Bacillati > Actinomycetota > Actinomycetes > Kitasatosporales > Streptomycetaceae > Streptomyces > Streptomyces sp. NPDC053432. Next base: position 90,391 of record NZ_JBVJKF010000013.1, on the reverse strand, counting down.
AGCACCTTGGCGGTACGGTCCAGCAGCTCGTCCAGGGGGTGCGCCGTGGGGGTGAGCCGCACCACCGGCCATGAGTCGGCGCCCGCCATCGGGAAGCCGCCCGGGCGCCGCAGGGCCGGCACGAGACCGGCGTTCAGCAGGGACGACTTGCCGGCGCCGGACGGGGCGACCAGCAGCAGGGGACCGCTGCCGGTCCGTTCGAAGAGCCGCTCGACCAGCTCGGCGGTGGCCCGCTCCCGGCCGAAGAACCAGCCCGCCTCCCGTGCGGTGAACGCCGGCAGGCCGCGGTAGGGGCACTCGCCGGTCTCGGCGGGATGGTCCGCCGCCGTCGGTGGTTCGCCGTCCCGCACCATCCGCAGGAGTTCCCCCTCCGCTCGCAGTACCTCGTCGCAGCGGCGCGCGACGTCGGGGGTCGGGCGCTTCGCGCCGGTCTCGATCTTGCTCAGGTAGCCCTTGCTGTAGTGCGTCTGCCGGGCCAGATCGGCCAGCGACAGCCCGCGTTGCACCCGCAGACGCCGCAATCGGACAGGAAAGGGCGGACCGGTCTCTTCGGCGGGCTCGGAATCGAGCTGGTGACCGGTCTTCCGGCGGTGGTCCGGATCCCCCACAACATCCCCCATGGCGGTGCGTACCGAGGCGGCGAGACGGCACTGCCCAGGCTACAGCGGGGGTCTGACGGTGAGCCGGGTCTTCGCACGTGCGTGACCGGATCAGGAGCGTCCGGAGCCGCTTCGGGTACGGCTCCGGACGCTCCCGCGGCGGTGCGGTGCTACGGGTTGAGGCGGATCGAGTTGATGGGTGTCAGGTCGGCGTACACACCCGTCTTGGCCGCGATGGGGTTGCCGCAGCCCGCGCCGTTGTAGCCCGTGCACAGGTTTGCGGTCGCACCGCCGTACTGGTTGTTGAGGACCCAGTGGTTCCCGTACTGGCCGTTCAGGTTGTGGGCTCCGTAGCTGTAGAAGACGTGCGTGGGCTTGACGGCCGGGTTCTGGTTCTGCGGATAGATGCAGACCGCTCCGTCGGGGCACCCGGCCCACGCGTCGGCGGGCTTGGCCTGAACCGTGCCGCTGAGCGCGATGACGGCGACGGTGGCGGTCGCGAGCGCGGCGGCGCCGCGGAACAGCTTGTACATGTTTTCCCCTCGGGTCGTGCTGCGTGTCGGTGCGGTCCTGCTACGGGTCCCGCCTCGTGCGGACCCCTTCAGCGTGTGCCCGCCGCCGGCCCGGGGTCGACGGGTTTCCCGTTGCCCGTCCCCGGCGGGAGCGGGGAAACCCCCGCCGACCTGCCCGGTTCCCGAGGCGTGGTCAACAGGGGAAGGCCGCCACGCCGGTGGACCCCGAAATGAAGCCGTTTGCCGACGGGATGTATCCATCCGCTCACCCGGTGTGGCGGGCCGCCGTGATCGCCCCTAGCTTCGGCAACGTGACGAACCGACAACTCACATGCCTCGCATGCATCACAGTCGTCGTGGCCGCAGGTCTGGGCGTCGCCGCGCCACCCGCCGCCGCGGCCGGACACATGGTGCATCCGGGAGAATCGATCCAGGCGGCCGTGGACGCCGCGAAGCCGGGGGACAGCATCACCGTGCTGCCCGGCACCTACCGGGAGAACGTACTGATCACCAAGCGGCTCACCCTGCGCGGGTGGGGGCGCCAGACCGTGATCAAGCCACCGGCGGCCACCGCCGCGGCGCCGCCCGCCCGCGCGGCCGGCGCCGCCTGCTCACAGGCCGACACCGGCATCTGCGTCATGGGAACGGCGGAGAAGGACGTCGACCGGGTGAACATCCGCTCCCTGACCGTCTCCGGCTTCAAGCGGAACGGCATCTGGGCCTCCCGCACCGACCGGCTCGCCGTCGAGCAGGTGATCTCCGAGAAGAACGGCACCTGGGGCATCGCCCAGGAGCGTTCCACACGCGGGCTGTTCCGCGGCAACACCGCCCGGGACAACGCGGAGTCCGGCATCTTCATCGCCAACACCGTCGACCGGGAGGGCGGGGCCACCGACACGCTCGGAGCCGTCGTCCGGGACAACACCCTGACCGGCAACCGGATCGGAGTGACGGTCAGGCGGGTACGCAACCTCACCGTCAACGACAACAACGCCACCGGGAACTGCGGCGGCGTGTTCGTCGTCGGCGACGAGGGCATCCCCGGCGCGGGGGACATGACCATCCGCGGCAACCGCATCCACGCGAACAACAAGTTCTGCAAGGGCAACACCCGCCTCCCCGACATCCAGGGCGTCGGCATCGTCCTCACCGGCGCCGAGGACACCGTCATCCGCTCGAACTCCGTCCGCGACAACGTCGGCTCCTCGCCGCTGTCGGGCGGGATCCTGCTCTTCAAGAGCTTCGTGGGCGCCAAGAACAACGACAACGTCATCAAGGACAACGTGGTACGCGGCAACATGCCCGCCGACCTCGCCAACCAGGGCACCGGAACCGGCAACAAGTTCACCGGCAACCGCTGCCGGACGTCCCAGCCCGCCGGGATGTGCTGACCGTGCCGACCGCCACCACGAGAGACGAGGCCCCATGACCACGGTGAGCCCGAAGCCGACCCCTCTCTCGCCCCCCGCCCAGCCCCACACCCCCCAGCCCGGCATGCGGCTGCGCGAGCTCGTCTTCGGCGCGGCCTGCGCCGCGGCCGTCCGGGCGGCGGCCCGTCTCGGAGTCGCCGACGCCCTCGGCGACGCGCCCGCCACCGCCGAGGAACTCGCGACGGCCGTCGGGTGCGAGCCCCGCCCGCTGCGCAGGCTGCTGCGGGCCCTGTCCTGCTACGGGATCTTCGCGGAGACCGAGCAGGGCACCTACGTCCACACCGACATGTCCCGGCTGCTGCGCGAGGACGATCCCCACAGCCTGCGCTCCATCTCCCTGTGGTGCACCGAGCCCTGGACCTGGCAGGCCTGGCCGCGCCTCGACGACGCCGTGCGCACCGGCGGCAGCGTCTTCCAGGACCTTTTCGGCAAGGGGTTCTTCGACTACCTCCACGAGGACGCCCACGAGTCGGCCCACGTCTTCAACCGGGCCATGACCACCTCCAGCAGGCAGTCGGCGCTGGACGTCGCGGAACTCCTCGACCTCACCGGGGTCCGGACGGTCGCCGACATCGGCGGCGGTCAGGGCCACGTGCTGGCGAGCCTGCTGGAGAAGCACCCGGACGTACGGGGAGCCCTGCTCGACCTGCCCGGCGTGGCGGCCAAGGCCGATCCCCGGCTCCGGGACGGCGGCCCGCTGGCGGCGCGCGCCGAGATCGTCGCCGGGGACTGCCGCGAGGCCGTCCCGGTCGAGGCCGACCTCTACATCATCAAGAACATCCTGGAGTGGGACGACGAGAGCACCCGCAGGACCCTGCGGAACGTGATCGCGGCGGCCCGCCCGGGAGCCCGGGTCGTCGTCATCGAGAACCTCGTCGACGACACCCCGTCGATGAAGTTCACCACGGCCATGGACCTGCTCCTGCTGCTCAACGTCGGCGGGGCGAAGCACACCGAGGAGAGCATGCGCACCCGGATGGCGGACGCCGGCCTGGTGGTCACCTCGGTCCGCCCGGTCAACGCCTACCTGCACGCGTTCGAGTCCACCGTGCCCGGATGACCCCGGCCGTACGGCGGCACCGCACGGCACGCGTGCGGAACGCCCCCGGGACCGGCCCTGCGCCGGTCCCGGGGGCGTTCCGCAGGCACGTCCTGCCCGCAACCCGCTCAGGTGCCCGTCATCAGGGCACCGTTGACGAGGTCCAGGAACTCCTGCGGCGACTTGCACCGTTCCGCCTCGGGCGGCAGCGGCTGGCCGTGCCGGTTCTCCAGTTCGCCGACGATGCCCAGCAGGCCCAGGGAGTCCAGGCCCCACTCGTCGAACCCCGAGTCGGGGCGGCTCGCCATCTCGCGGGCGTCGACCGTGACGCCGGCACCCTTCTTCATCAGGGCGGCCAGTTCTTCGATGGTCAGTCGATCGGTCATGACGGACAACTCCTCAGGCTCGCGCCGGCGAACGCCGGTCGGTGATCAGGCGCATTTCGGAGCGCGCGAGGAAGCGCGAGATCTCCTGGTCGGTGATGGGAACCCCGTCCTTGGCACTGTCGAGCAGCCGGGCGAGGACGGCCGCCTTGTGGTCGCCCTCCACGCCGAGCGCCAGGGCGGGCCGGGCGTCGAGCGGCCCGCGCACGTCCACGAGCCGGACGACGACGTCGTCCCGCTGGAAGACGGTGCTGGCCTCGACGGGGCTCGTCGGATCGTCCACGGCCAGCTCGTCCTGGCGGGCGAGCAGCCGGGCGAGGGCGGTGCCGCACCCGTCCTTAGCGGGATAGAAGAGCGCGTGCCGCCCGAGGCCCTCGCTCTCGGGCCGCGCCGCCGCCACGTGGTGCACGGCCGGCAGGGCCGCCCGGGTGAAGAACGTCCGGGCCGATCCCGGGTCGGCGAGGTCGCGGTCCAGCTCCAGGTGGGGATTGATGGCCTCCTCCAGTGCCCGCACCTCGGGCTGCCGGGCCACATGGCTCAGCGCCGCCTGGAGGTCGCCCTCCACCTCGATCGCCCGCACGACCCGGTTGCCGTGCATGAAGAGGGAGGTGCGGCGCAGCCGGGTGCTCTCGTCGACCCGGGCCTGCGGGGAGACGTACGAGGACAGGAGCTCGGCGACCACGGCCTCGCTGCCCGGTTTCACGGTGAAGGTGAGCGCGTGGCGCACCACCCCGTCCCCGCGCCGAGGCGCGGGGGAGACCAGCGGCGCGGACTCCTCGCCGGCCCCGTGCATGACGCTGAACCGCAGCGAGCGGGTGTCCCGTACGCAGGCGTGGAGCGGCTGCACGGACGCGACGTGGTCCTCGCTGTTGACCCAGGCGAGGAAGCGCGGTGCGCTCTCCCATTCGCTGGTGATCAGCCACTGCGAAGGGTTCTCGATCGACTGGCACAGTTCGTCGCTGATGTGGCCGGGCACGGAGGACACCTGCTTGCGCAGATGCTCGTACACCTCCAGGAAGCGGTTCTGAGCGCCGTCGTACAGATCCAGCAGCAGCACGACCCGAAGTCTCGAGCCGTCGAAGGCGGACTGGGATATCCGTTCCGACAAGGTTGTCATCTTTCACACTCCTTCGGGACGTCGCGGTCGCCACGGGCGGCGGCGCCACCCGCAACCGATCGTTGTCCCGTGGACCCCCCGGCGCGAGAGGGGAGAACCAAGCGGGTGAACGGGCGAGGGAACGCCCCTCGCACAGGGCATGGAAGAGCCATGAAGGAAAACGTCGACCACCGCGTCCCGGTCCTCATCGTGGGCGGCTCCCTCGTGGGCCTGTGCACCTCGCTGTTCCTCGGGCGGCACGGCATCGGGCACATGCTCGTCGAGAAGCACGCGGGCACCTCGCTGCACCCGCGCGGACGCGGGATCAACGTGCGGACCATGGAGCTGTTCCGGGTCGCGGGGGTCGAGGACCGGATCCGCGCGGCCGCGAGCGTCCTGGCGGACAACCACGGCATCCTCCAGGGCGGCTCGCTCACCGGCGACGACCAGGAGTGGCTGTTCGAGGAGATCGACCCCGGCGGCGGCCTGGCCCGCTTCAGTCCGGCGTCGTGGTGCCTGTGCAGCCAGAACGACATCGAGCCGGTGCTGATGTCGGTGACCCCCGGGCTCGGCGCCGACCTGCGGTTCTCCACCGAGCTGCTCTCCTTCGACCAGGACGCCACGGGGGTGACCGCCGTCCTGAAGAGCCTGGAGACCGGGGAGCACACCAAGGTGCGCGCGGACTACCTCGTCGCCGCCGACGGGCCGCGCAGCCCCGTACGGGAAGAGCTCCGCATCGGGCAGACCGGCCCCGGCGACCTCTTCCACAACGTCAGCATCACCTTCCGCTCCCGCGGCCTCGCGGACGTGGTCGGCGAGCGACGCTTCATCGTCTGCTACCTGACCAGACCTGACGCGGACGGCGCCCTGCTGCCCGTCGACAACGCCGAGCGGTGGGTCTTCCACGCGCCCTGGCACCCCGACCGGGGCGAGACCATGGAGGACTTCACCGACGAGCGCTGCGCCGAGCACATCCGGCGGGCCGTCGGCGCGCCCCACCTGGACGTGGAGATCACCGGCAAGGCCCCGTGGCACGCCGCCGAGCGGGTCGCCGAGCGGTACGGCGCCGGGCGGGTCTTCCTCGCCGGCGACTCCGCCCACGAGATGTCCCCCACCGGCGCGTTCGGCTCCAACACCGGCATCCAGGACGCCCACAACCTGGCCTGGAAGCTCGCCGCGGTCCTCAAGGGCTGGGCGGGCCCGCGACTGCTGGAGAGCTACGAGGCCGAACGGCTCCCGGTGGCACGGGCGACGAGCGCGCGCGCCTCGGCCCGCTCGGCCGAGCACAGCCACCCGGGATACGAACCCGACCCCGGCACCGCCGCACCCGGCGGCGGACGGCAGGGCGGCGTCCTGTCCGTGGCCATGGGCTACCGCTACCACCAGGGCGCCGTCCTGGGCGCCGACCACGAGCAGCCCGTCGTACCGGAGCGGATGCGGCCGGCCGGCGACCCGGGCACGCGGGCCCCGCACCTGTGGCTGCACACCCGAACCGAACCGGGCCCCGGGGAGCGGGTGTCGACGGTGGACCTGTACGAGCGGTCCTTCGTGCTGCTCAGCTCCGAGGGCACGCCGTGGCGGGAGGCGGCCCGGTCCGTCGCCGGCGAGCTGGGCGTGGATCTGGCCGCCTACGCGATCGGCACCGGGCCCGACGCCGACCTCATTCCGGAGGAGGGCGCCGACTGGGCGCAGGCGCACGGCACGACCCCGGCCGGAGCGGTGCTCGTACGGCCCGACGGATTCGTGGCCTGGCGCTGGCCGCAGGACGCGGAGGACCCGGAGGCCGTCCTCCACGAGGTGCTGACCACCCTGCTCCAGCGGGCCTGAGCCGGGCGGCCCGGGCGGGTGGTCAGCCGTCGTGGGTGACGAGGGTGGCCACGTGCTCGGTCATCGTGTCGAGGATCTCCGCCGCGGCCTTGTCGTCGCCGAGCACGAGCAGGTTCAGGGTCAGCCCGTCGGTCATGGCCACCAGATAGCGGGCCAGCGCGGGCAGCGGGATGCGCAGTTCGAACTCCACGCTGCCCCGGAGCTCTTCGAGGAGCTCGGTGTAGGTCTCGGAGTACACCTCGTACTGCCGGCGTGCCAGGTGCTCGAAGCCGGGCTGGCGCATCGCGTACTGGGTGAGCTCGTAGGTGAGCAGGTGCGTGCCGGGGTGCGCGGCCACGTGGTCCCAGTACGCGCGGAAGCCCGCCCGTACGGTCTCCCGGAGGGTGGCCCTCGGCCGGATCGCCTCCCGCACCACGGTGATGTACTCGTCGGTGATCGCCGAGATGACCGACTCCAGCAGGGCCTGCTTGGAGTCGAAGCAGTAGTGGAAGACGCTCAGCGACACGCCCGCCTCGGCGGCGATGGACCGCGTCGTCGTCCTGGCGACCCCGTCGCGGGTCATGGCGCGGATCGCGGCCTCGGTCAGCTGCCGGCGGCGCTCTGCGGACGGCATCCGTGCCATCGGGTCCCTCCCGTTCTCGTGCGGGGGCCGGCCGGACCAGGAGAGGTCCTGGTCCGGCCGGCCCGGGGTGTTCCGTGCTCCCGTGCGGGGTCAGCTGCTGTACACGCCGACCTCGTAGAGGGAGTAGCCCCACTGGGTGCCGCGCTGCACCCCGTGGACGCGTACGTAGCGCGCCGAGACGCCGTCGAACAGCGCCGTGTCCAGGCCGCCGTCACCGGTCGTCGTGGACCATACGGACTGCCAGTCCGTCCCGTCGGACGAGACCTCGATGCGGTAGCCCCTACCGTACGCGCGCTCCCAGTTGAGCGTGACGCGCTTGACGAGGTTCGTGCTGCCGAGATCGATCCGGAGCCACTGGTCGTCGCTCCAGTCGCTCGCCCAGCGGGAGCCCGTGTCGCCGTCCACGGCCCGGCCGGACGCGTAGCTGACGAACGGGTTCCACTCCGTCGAACTGGCCGAGGTGGGAGCGCCCGCGGCGAGGTTCACGCCGGCCTTGTGCCGCTCGGAGGCGCCCCAGGTGCCGAGGTAGGACTCGGCGCCCTTGAAGAGGTCGTCCACCACGTCCTGGCCGCCGACGAGCCGGATGTCCTCGATCCAGTCCGGGACCAGGCCGTAGTGCGAGGCGCCGTCGGTGTTCAGGTCCCACGTGCGCTGCCCGGTCGTCTGCCGGTCGATGACGGAGCCGCCGTCGGTGCTGCGGAAGGGGTACTTCACCAGGTTGGGGGTGTTCGCTCCCCGGGGGCCCGGCCAGCCGCCGACGCCGTTCATGTCGGTGCCGTACCCGAGGCCGACGTTGTACTTGTCGCGCAGGGCGTCCTTGCTCCTGGCCTCCCCGCTGAAGCCCTCGGAGCCGCTCATGTACTGGGCGATGAAGCCCCCGAGCTTGTAGACCCGCTCGCTCCACTCCGAGTCCATCCAGCTGTGCGAGGAGATCACGCCGGGGTAGGACTCGGTCTCCAGGATGTCGAAGGCCCGGCCGGCGGCCTTGACGCTCATGTGGTCGACCTCGAGCATCATCTTGCGCTTCATCATCCCGCGCACCGCGTACTCACCCAGATCGGTCAGGCCGCGGCTGTTGCACTGCGCGTTGGAGGCGTACGAGGGCACGGCCACGCCCGCCGGGAGCTGCTTCTGCGCCTCGGGGGCCGCCGCGAGCCCGATGGGGTTGTCGTGCTGCGGGCCGGCGCACTGCTCCGTCTTCCAGAAGGTGCCGGTCGACAGGAACTGGCCCACGTTGATCGCGGTGCCCAGGGCGCCCTCGTCGAAGCGGACCCCGCAGAGGGCGTTGTCGAACTTGTGGCAGAGGAACATGCTGCGCACGCCGAGCTTGTGCAGCTCGTCGAGGCCGCGGTCGATGTCCTCCCTGGAGCACTGGGCGATGTCCAGGATCTGCTTGCAGCCGAAGGGTTCGGAGGTCTCGACCCCCAGGACGACGGCGAGCTTGCCCTGCTTGATCACCTCGCGGGCCTGCGCGGAGTCGGTGACGATGCGGAACCAGCCCTTGCCCGGGCCGCCGTACATCTTGTCGATGTACGCCTGCATGTCGTACGTCTTCTGCGCCTCCAGGCGGATGGCGGTCATCTCGTCGCAGCCGCGGTCCTTGAAGAAGTAGACCGAGCAGATGACCCCGTTGGTGACGAGGTCGTTGACGAGCACCCGCTGGCCGCCGCGCCAGGCACGTTCCACCCAGGCGTAGTAGTTCTGCTGGTGGGTGAGCGAGTCGTGCGCGGGCCAGTCCTTGAAGGTGGGCCAGCCGTTCGGGTCGTGCTTCCCGTCACCGCCCTTGGTGATGAAGTCGAAGATCGCGAGCGTGCCGTCGGGGTAGTGCTCGGGGCAGTCCTTGAGCGCGTCGGCGACGCCCTGCTCGGAGAAGGGCTTGCCGCAGATGAGACGGCCGCCGAAGCCCTCGTTGGACATGAGGTGGTCGTGGGCGTCGACGAAGCCGCGGACCCGGCCCTGGGCGTCGGTGCCCTTGAAGGGCTCGCCGGTGACGTTGATCTCGGAGTCCGGCGCAGGCCGGGCGACCGGGTTCCACCAGCCGGGGTCGGCGGCGGAGGACGTGGACGCGGGGCCGATCACCATGGCGACCACGGTGAGGAGTATCGAGAGGACCGCGAGTGGTCTGCGCCTGAAGCGCGGGATGGAGGTCATGTACATGTCATCATCACGTTTTCGCTCGGCAGATGGCACGGTGGGGGATCCGACCGAGAATCTCGGCTGCTGACAGCAGAGTCAATAGTCCGGGACAGATGACCTGATGATTTGTCAGAACGGTGGGAACGGCGGGCCGTCACGGGACGGCACGCCGGGCGGCACCGCCGGCATCAAGGCGGCCGCGGAGGTGCGCGACACGGGAAGGGCCGGCCGGCGCGGCTCAGCGCTGCGCGCGCTCCCGCCAGTACGCGAACTGCTGCATCGGGTCGCCGCTGAGCCGCCACGGCCACTCGGTCACCGTGCCGTCGATCAGCGCGAAGACCTCACCGGCGTCCCGGAGGCGATTGGCCTGCACCAGGGCGAAGGCCAGCAGGTTCAGATCGGCCTTGGCCGTCGCGTGGTTCAGGAAGCCGGGGCTCCGCCAGTTGGCGTACGCCCGGTCCAGGACGGGTGCGGCGGGGGCGCTCGCCCAGTGCCGGCGCGCCATGAGCGTGCTCAGGTCGTCCTCGGCGGCGGCGCCGGTGTGGTGGCGCCGGACGGTCGCCGTGAGCTCGATGCCGGCGGTGGGCGCGTTCGCCGGCATCCGGGAGCGCGAGGCGTCGATGAACTCGAGCACCTGCATGTGCGAGCCGCACTCGTCCGGCGAGAGGTAACCGAGCATCTGCAGGTGCGCCTCGCGGTTCCAGGTGTCGCGGGAGAGCACCTCCTGCCATATCCGGAACACCTCCTGCGAGGGGCGTCGCAGCAGGCGCAGGATCCCCAGCAGCACCACCCACGGGGCGGGATCGGCGGGCTGCAGGTCCGCCGCGTCGTAGCAGGCGTCCACCGTCTGCTGGGCGTCGTCCATGTCGCCCTTGCGGATGCCGCGTACGAGGTCCGCCCAGGCCTGCAGCAGCAGCGCGTCGCCGCTGCCGGGGCGCCGGGCGGGCCAGGTCCGCACGAAGTTGGAGTCGGCCGCGGCGTGGGCCAGGACGCCGAGCCGGTGCGAACGCCGGTCCCAGTCCGTGGCGGCCTCCGCGAGCAGCTGCTCCACCTGCGCGATCTGAAGGTCCGCCAGGCCCGGGGAGGGGGTGCCCTCCAATGCCTTCAGGACCCGGCCCAGTTGGACGTCGTCGAGCTCGGGGGCGAGGCGCGGCTTGCGGCGGCGGGTTCCGAAGATCGGCATGCCGGGAGGATAAGAGATCGTCCGGAGTTCAAACCTCATTCACAGGAAATTGTTATCTGTGAAGGGAATTCGAAATCCTACTGTCTCGTACCGCGAGACGGCGGGGTCAGGAAGGTCCTCACGGCGGTCGTGAACCGCTCGGCGTCGTCGGTCCACGGATGGTGCCCCGCCCCCGGCTGCACCGTGAACGCGGCGTCCGGGAACAGCCCGGCGTACTCGCGGACCATCGGGGGCGGGCTGTTCAGGTCGAACTCCCCGGTGAGCAGCAGTACGGGCTGGGCGAAGGCGGCGAGCGCCGCGCGCGTGCCCTCCGGGTCGAAGGCCCCCTCGGCCCCGAAGCGGGCCACGGCCTCCTCGTTGTCCGGCCGGGAGGCCTCGTGGTGCGCCCGCGCGGCGGCGTCCCAGCGGCCGTGGAAGAAGGGGGCGACGGCCTCCGCGTCACCGCCCCGGCCCTCGGTGAGTGCCACCAGGGCGGCGTACGCCGCCGGGAACCACGGCTCGCCCTCGCGCAGCCGCGCGTGCGCCCGGCGGGTCTCCCCGGTGACCTCCAGGCCGACGCCCCGGCTGCTGGGGCCGATCAGGGCGAGCCTGTGGACGCGCTCCGGGTGCCGGGCCGCGTACCGGACGGCGATGTTCGTGCCGGCGGAGTGGGCCAGCAGGTCCATCCGGGCCAGGCCCAGGTGGGCGCGCAGGGCTTCGAGGTCCCCGGCGAGCCGGTCGCAGCGGTAGGAGGACGGGTCCTCGGGGACCGCGGACCGGCCGGTGCCGCGCAGGTCGGGGACGATCAGCCGACGGTGTGCGGACAGGCCGCCGAGGTCGCCGAGGTAGGCCGAGTCGGCGGGGCCTCCGGGGACGCAGACGAGGGGGGCGCCGTCGCCGGTGACGCGGTAGGCGAGGAGGGTGCCGTCGGGAGCGGAGAAGGTGGGCATGGCAGGATGCTCGCACGCCATAACCAGGTTATACAACCCGGTTATGGCGGAGGGCGGGCCCGGTGTATAAGAGAGCCATGACGGGCGGAGAAGACAGGGGCCGGGACCTCGGGGCGCTGACCGAGGAGCAGGCGGGGCGGATGTTCGCCGAGTTGAACGAGGTCATCCGCGCGGGCGAGGAGGCGCGGACGCTGCGCGCCGAGATGATCAAGGTGTTGGCCGGCCGGGGCTGGACCCAGGACAGGATCGCCCGGCTCACCGGCATGAGCCAGCCCGCGGTGTCGAAGCAGGTGACGAAGTACAGGGCCGACGGCCCGCCGCCCCCCATGGGGCTCGCCCTCGACCAGGGCGACGCGCCGTGGCTCGAAGGGCGCCTGTGGGGCCTCGCCGAGCAGATCGCCGAGACCTTCGGGGACGCCGCCCGTTGCGCGGGCCACGTCCGTGCCGTGGCCCGGGGGAAGAAGCGCTTCACGCCCGGTGAGGTCGACGAGCTGCGGCGACTGGTCGAAGAGGACCTGCGGGCGCACCGGGGGGAGCTGCCCGGCGGGTACCGGGCCGCGTACGACGCGATCGGCCGCGGCCTCGACGTCCCGTCCAAGGCGGCGGCCGCCACGCCGGGCGCGACGCCCGGCGTGCGCCGAGCCCTCGCCCGCCGCATCCAGCGCGACCGTCTCGGGGCCGACACCTGAGCGACGGGCCGAGCATCCGCCCACGGCAGCGGCGGCCCCGCGCCCGCGAGCCTCTGGCACCCCGCCCGCCTGTCGGCACGGCCCCCGCTTCGCTTGCCGGGTAAGGCGCCCGCGCCGCCCCTCGGGCACGGCGCCCCGCCTGCCGGGCACGGCGCCCGCGCGGTCCGTCGGGCACGGCGTCCCGTGCGGTCCGTCGGGCACGGCGTCCCGCGCCGTCCCTCGGGCACGGCGCCCGGCGCGGTCCCTCGGGTACGACACCCGCTTCGCCTGCCGGGCGCGGCGGCTGCCTTGCCCGCCGGGTACGGCGTCCGCGTCGCCCCGAGGTGTGGCCCGCGCCGTCTGGCAGGCATGAGGCCCGCGTCGCCCCGAGGCGTGGCGAACCGCCTCGGGTGTCGGGTGCGGCGGGCGTCCGGGTCTCAGGCGTCGGCGGGTTCCAGTCCTTCCAGGCTGTCCATGAACGAGCTCACCGAGAACACCGCGCGCCCCGGACCGGCCGGACCGTAGCCGGGCGGGGAGCTCAGGCCGAACTCCTCCAGCGTCGCCCGGTAGGCCTCCAGCAGCCGGATGTGGTACTCCAGCGGCGCGCCGAGCGGGTTCGCCTTGCCCAGCGGGGTCGTCGGCTCCGGGCACCAGGTGGTGAAGCGCGGCACGACGCCGTTCGACATGAAGAACCGCAGGCCCTCGGTGGTCGACTCGATGGCCTCGCTCACCTTGGTGAAACCGAAGGGCTCGGCCATCTCGATGCCCGCCACGAAGTTCGGGATCACGTTGCGCGGGCCGAAGATCTCGGCGGAGTCCAAAATCCGGCGGTGCCACTCGTCGCGGCCGACGTAGCGCTCCTTGCCCGGGCAGTGCAGCTCGAACAGCCGGCGGTCCCACACCTCGAAGTTCGGGTGGTAGATCTTGACGCCGTAGTCGTGGAAGCGCTGCACGGCGTCGCGGGGGAGGGCCTGGGCGACGACCTTGCCGGTCCAGCGGCCGGGGAAGCGCTCCTCGATGGCCTTCGCGTAGTGGCCGTAGAAGTCGGCCTCGTCACGGCCGCCGACCTGCGAGGTGATCGAACCACCGGTCAGCGTGTACGCCCGCGAGGTGCCCGCCGTGTCGTACCGGTCGATGATCTCCAGGGCCTCCAGCACCTCCTCGACCGGCTTCACGCCGGTGTAGGGGCGGCCGGCCGCCTTGTGCTGGCGCCAGTTGTGGTTGATGTCGCAGAACTGGCACTCCTCCTTGGCGCCGAAGTACTGGCACACCCGGAAGACCGTCAGGTAGATGAGGTAGCCCCACTGGATGGTCGGCGCGACCTCCATGACCGACTTCCCGTTCGACAGCTTGTGCCGGTAGTACTCCGGCATCGGAGGGAGGCCGACGTCCGAGATCCGCACCCCGTCCAGGTACAGGCCCAGCGTGCCGTCCTCGCCGCCGCGCACCACGTACGGGGAGTCCGGGTTGACCCGCACCGACACCACCGTGCGGCGCAGCCCGTAGGGGCCGCCGGTGAGGACGATCTCCTCCGGCGGCCGGTTCAGGGCGGCGGCACCGAGCTCGGGCAGGGTCCGGTGGTCGAAGGAGAAGATGAAGTACGACTTCGGCTTGACGTCCCCCGAAGCCCCGTCGGCCGTGCCGCTCAGCGCGGACTCGTCGAAGGCCATGCCTCCACGGAGCAGGTCCTCCTTGATCACGGCCTCCCTGGGCACGTGCGGGAAGCGCTCCATCAGGCCTTCCACCAGCGCGGTGCGGCTCTGCGTCTCCATGTGCTGCTCCATCCCTGACTCCTAGAGGATCACGCGCAGCGTAGCCCGAGGGGGGCGGGTGAAAGGGCAGGGGATAAGGTGGTTAGCATATGAGCACCGCCTAGCTCGAAAGATAAACCTGTGACTGTCATTGAGGACTCGTTCAGCAGCTGGAAAAACCGCGAAGAGATCGCGGAGTCGATGATTCCGATCATCGGGAAGCTGCACCGGGAGCGGGACGTCACGGTCCTGCTTCACAGCCGCTCGCTGGTGAACAAGTCGGTGGTCAGCATCCTCAAGACCCACCGATTCGCCCGGCAGATCGACGGTGAGGAGCTCTCGGTCACCGAGACCCTGCCGTTCCTGCAGGTGCTCACCACGCTCGATCTCGGCCCTTCGCAGATCGACATCGGCATGCTCGCCGCCGACTACAAGAGCGACAGCCGCGGTCTCTCCGTGGCGGAGTTCACCGCCGAGGCCGTCGCCGGTGCCACCGGCGAGAACAAGCTGGAGCGCTCCACCGGCCGTGACGTCGTCCTCTACGGCTTCGGCCGTATCGGCCGCCTCGTCGCCCGCCTGCTCATCGAGAAGGCCGGCTCCGGCAACGGTCTGCGCCTGCGTGCCATCGTCGTCCGCGGTGGCGGTGACCAGGACCTCGTCAAGCGCGCCTCGCTGCTGCGCCGCGACTCGATCCACGGCCAGTTCAACGGCACGATCACGGTCGACGAGGCGAACAGCACGATCATCGCCAACGGCAACGCGATCAAGGTGATCTACGCCAACGACCCGTCCGAGGTCGACTACACGGCGTACGGCATCAAGGACGCCATCCTCATCGACAACACGGGCAAGTGGCGCGACCGCGAGGGTCTGTCGAAGCACCTGCGCCCCGGCATCGACAAGGTCGTCCTGACGGCCCCGGGCAAGGGCGACGTCCCGAACATCGTCCACGGCGTCAACCACGACACGATCAAGCCGGACGAGCAGATCCTGTCCTGCGCCTCGTGCACCACCAACGCCATCGTCCCGCCGCTCAAGGCCATGGACGACGAGTACGGCGTGCTGCGCGGTCACGTGGAGACCGTCCACTCGTTCACGAACGACCAGAACCTCCTGGACAACTACCACAAGGCCGACCGCCGCGGCCGCTCCGCGCCGCTCAACATGGTGATCACCGAGACCGGTGCCGCCTCGGCCGTCGCCAAGGCGCTGCCCGACCTCAAGGCCCCGATCACCGGCAGCTCGATCCGCGTCCCCGTCCCGGACGTCTCGATCGCCATCCTGAGCCTGCGCCTGGGCCGTGAGACCACGCGCGAGGAGGTCCTGGACTACCTCCGCGACGTCTCGCTGCACTCGCCGCTGAAGCGCCAGATCGACTTCACCACGGCCCCCGACGCCGTCTCCATGGACTTCGTCGGCTCCCGCCACTCCTCGATCGTCGACGCGGGCGCCACCAAGGTCGACGGCGACAACGCGATCCTCTACCTCTGGTACGACAACGAGTTCGGCTACTCGTGCCAGGTCATCCGGGTCGTCCAGTACGTCTCCGGGGTCGAGTACCCCACCTACCCGGTCCCGGGCGTCTGATCCGGACCTCCTGAGCGGCAGCACGACGGCCCCGGCCGGGGAAACCCGGCCGGGGCCGTCGTCGTACCCCCGCGGTCCCGGCGTCCCTTCCAGGGCCCCACGGGGCGACGCGAGGCCCCCGGCCGGGTTTCCCCGGCCGGGGGCCTCGCGTCCTGCTTCACACCTCGCGCCGAGGACGGCGTCGGCGCGCTGTCACCACAGCACGGACAGGCGCTCCGGGATGCGCTTCATGAAGCGGGTGCGCCACACGAGCTGGTCCACGGGCACGGCCAGCGCCAGGTTGGGCATCTTCTCCAGGAGGACCTCGATGGCGATCTCGGTGTGCCGCTTGCCGAGGGCCGTGGCGGGGCAGTAGTGGCCGCCGCCGCCGAAGGAGAGGTGCTGGTGGGCGTTCTCCCGGTCGATGTCGAACGTGTGCGGGTCCGGGAACACCGACGGGTCGGTGTTCGCGCCCTCGACCAGGACGAGGCACAGCTCGCCCTTCTTCACCAGGACGTCACCGAGCTGGATGTCCTCGGTGGCCAGGCGGGGCAGGCCGTCGGCGATGGAGAGGTTGACGCGCAGCAGCTCGTCGACCGCCGCCGGGATCTTCTCAGGGTTCTCGCGCAGCTGCTCCCACACGTCGGGGTTCTGCAGGAGCGAGAAGATCGCCATGGTCAGGAAGCCCATGGTGGAGATGACGCCGGCGCCGAAGAACGTGACGCCGACCGTGGCCAGCATCTCGTCCGTCAGGTGCGCGTAGTCCGGGTCGTCGCGCAGGGCGGCGAGCTCGGCCATCAGACCGGTCGTGGCCGGGTCGTCCAGCCGCTCGACCATGTACGCCATGTCGCGGTCCCAGTTGAGCTTGGCACCGGTGACGGGGCAGGCCGAGTTCATGAACGCGATGTCGAGGCTGTTCGCCAGCTTCGGCGCGTCCGCCTGCGGGATGCCGAGGATGCGGCAGTGCAGGTTCTCGGAGTACGGGTTGGTGAACTGGCCGCGCAGGTCGACCGGCGCACCGTAGGCCAGCATGGCGTCGACGAGCGCGTTGGCCTCGGCCCGCATCCAGTCGTTCAGACCGGGGGCCTTGGGGTTGATCGCCTTCAGCACGGCCTTGCGCAGGCCGGCGCCGGTGATGTTGCCCATGTTGTTGACGACCTCGGGCGGGATCGTCAGCGCGTACTGGCGGGGCACGCCCGGGGCCGAGGTGTCCTTGAGGCTGAACCGCGGGTCTTCGAGGACCTGCTTGCACAGCTGATAGGAGGACACGAGCCAGGCCTCGTCCCCGGCTATCGTCCGGACCTTCTTGACCGGCTCGGAGCGCAGCTGCTCGACCTCGGCGGGGATCTGGTCGCCGCGGGCGGAGAACGGGAAGTCGAGAATGGTGTCAGTGCTCATCGAACGTTCCTTCGGCGGGGGTGATGACGGCGTGGCCCTGGTTGCGGGAGGCGCGCAGGCCGGAGCCGCGCGAGTAGAGCAATTCCGCCATCGGCAGGAGCTGGTGGTAGCAGTTGAGCGAGGACGGCACGCCCATGATCGCGGGCGTGTCGAGGAAGAGCGGCGCCTCGGCGCAGACGTACTGGAGGCAGACCTCGCGCTGCCGGGTGGTGGCGCTCTCCCCGTTCAGGACCTTCGAGGAGAGGAACGAGTCCACGAGCTCACCGCACGTGGCCCGGAACTCGGGGTCGTTGTCCAGGCGGCTGGTCAGGTCCGCGTGGAGCGCCTTGTAGGCGGGGATGTCGGTCAGCGCCGACATGGGGCGGGCGCGCAGGCGCTCGCCGGAGGGGTCGGCCTCGGCGGCGGCGTTGTTGACCTTGGCGCGGACTCCGCGCAGGTTCTTCACCGCCTTGCGCCGGGCCTCGATCTCGTCGTAGCCGAGGGCTTCGTACATCTCGGCGACGTACAGGTCGGTGTAGATGATGTCGACCTGATCGAAGTTGCGCATGCCCCACTGCGCGAGATCGAGAACGCGCTGGGCCGAGAAATAACTATTACCGGGAGAGATGCCGATGACCGCATGATCGCCCTCGTTGTTAATGACTTCGCAATGAGGGGTGTACGGCCGGACAGTGAAGACTTCGGTCGCTGTCGTCAACGGGTGTCTGGTCCTTCGCGCCGCGAGTCCCAGTAGGGCCTTGTGCCCGAGGTGTAGCGGCGACGTGACAGAAGGTACCCGAATTTGAGTGCGACGTTCCACGGCTTCTGGTCGGTAACTCCGTTGCCGGTCCGCGTGGTTGCATCTTCCTATTTCTATCGGTCGCCCGATCGTCAAAGATTGGAATTCAGGGAATTCGGAGACGTGACCGTTCTTTTTTCGTCACTCCTGGTGATTTATCGGACGCGTCATGCGCCTGTCGTGAGCCATCGCCGCCAGGAGGTGCTACAACTGGGCGTGTGACCATTCCTCGCCACCCGTGCCGGGTACGTCGGTGCGGTCACCTCTAGGCAACCGGTTCAGGAGCGTCGCCGGCCAGGTATTCGTCCTCCAGGTGACGATCGTGGTGTTGCTCGCTGCCGGAGCCCTGCTGGCCCTCCTGCTCCAGTCGCGCCACGACATCGACCGCGAGGCACGCAACCGGTCGGTCTCCGTCGCCGAGACGTTCTCGCACTCCCTCGGCCTCCAGGACGCCCTGAAGACGAGCAATCCCTCCGCGATCCTGCAGCCCCTCGCCGAGGACACCCGCAAGGCCGCCAAGGTGGACTTCATCGTCGTGATGGACACCAACGGCATCCGCTACAGCCATCCCAAGCCCGACCGCATCGGAAAGCGGTTCGTCGGCACGATCGAGCCCTCCCTCGCGGGCAAGGTCCACACCGAGAGCGTGAAGGGCCCGCTCGGCAAGGAGATCCAGGCGGTGGTGCCCGTCACCGACGCCGACGGCAAGGTCGTCGCCCTGGTCTCGGCCGGCATGACCGTGAAGAACGTCAGCGGCGTCGTCGACCGCCAGCTGCCGGTGATCCTCCTGGCCATCGCCGGCGGCCTGGCCCTGGCCACCGTCGGCACGGCGCTGATCAGCCGCAGGCTGCGCCGCCAGACCCACGGGCTGGGCACGCAGGAGATGACCCGCATGTACGAGCACCACGACGCGGTGCTCCACGCCGTCCGCGAAGGGGTGGTGATCACGGACGGCGAAGGGCGGCTCCTGCTGGCCAACGACGAGGCCAAGCGCCTGTTGGGCCTGCCCGACGACGCCGAGGGCAGCCGGATCGCGGACGTGGCGGGACTCGACCGCCGGATGGCGGACCTGCTGCTCTCCGGCCGGGTCGCCACCGACGAGGTGCTGGAGAGCGGCGAGCGGCTGCTCGTCGTCAACCAGCGGCGCACCCACCCCGGCGGCAAGCCGGAGGGCGCCGTGGCCACCATCCGCGACTCCACCGAGATGCGCGTGCTGACCGGCCGCGCGGAGACGGCCCGCAGGCGGCTGAAACTCCTCTACGACGCCGGCGGCGACGTCGGCACCTCCCTCGACGTCGTGCGGACCTCCGAGGAACTCGCCTTCGTCGCCGTCCCCCGCTTCGCCGACTACGTCACCGTCGACCTGGCCGCCGCCGTGCTCGACGGGGACGAGCCCGGCCCCAACGCCGACATGCGGCGCACCGCAGTCCACGGCATCCGCACGGACCACCCCCTGTACCCCAAGGGCCGTCTGATCGACTTCCTGCCCTCCACCCCGCAGGCCATCGGCTACGGCACCGGCGAAGCCGAGCTGGTGCCCGACCTGAGCGACGCGCCGGGCTGGCAGGCCCAGGATCCGCCGCGGGCCCGGGCCATCGTCGACTACGGGATCCACTCGCTGATCGCGGCCCCGCTCAAGGCCCGGGGCGTCGTACTGGGCGTGGTCAACTTCTGGAGGTCGAGCAAGCCCGAACCCTTCGACGAGGACGACCTGTCCCTGGCCGAGGAACTCGTGGCCCGGGCGGCGGTCAGCATGGACAACGCCCGCCGCTACACCCGCGAGCACGCCCTCGCCGTGACGCTCCAGCGCAGCCTGTTGCCCCGGGCCCTGCCCGAGCAGAGCGCCGTCGACGTGGCCCACTTCTACCTGCCCGCGCAGTCCGGGGTGGGAGGCGACTGGTTCGACGTGATCCCGCTGCCGGGCAGCCGGGTCGCCCTGGTCGTCGGCGACGTCGTCGGGCACGGCCTGCACGCCGCCGCCACCATGGGACGGCTGCGCACGGCCGTGCACAACTTCGCCTCCCTGGACCTGCCGCCCGACGAGATCCTCGCCCGCCTGGACGACCTCGTACAGCGCATCGACCACGACGGGGAGGCCGGTGACGGGGACGGCGGAGTCATCGGCGCCACCTGCCTCTACGCCGTCTACGACCCCGTCTCGCGCAGCTGCACGGCGGCGCGGGCCGGGCACCTGCCGCCCATGCTCGTCGCCCCCGACGGGACGACGACCGTCGTCGACCTGCCGGCCGGGCCCCCGCTGGGCCTGGGCGGCATGCCCTTCGAGACCGCCGAACTGGAACTGGAGGAGGGCAGCCAGCTCGTCCTGTACACGGACGGTCTCGTCGAGGAACGCAACCGGGACATCGGCGAAGGCCTGGAACTGCTCCGGGCCGCCCTCAGCCGGGCCGGCCGGACCCCCGACGAGAGCTGCCGCGCCGTGCTCGACATGCTGCTGCCGGCCCGGCCCACCGACGACGTGGCGCTGCTCATCGCCCGCACCCGGACCCTGGGCCCGGACCGGGTCGCGCAGTGGGACGTGGCCTACCAGGCCAGCGCCGTCAGCGCCGTACGCAACGCCGCGGCGAGGAAACTCGACGACTGGGGCCTGCCGGAGCTCGCCTTCGCCACGGAGCTGATCCTCAGCGAGCTGATCACCAACGCGGTACGCCACGGCCGGGCGCCGGTACGCGTACGTCTGCTGTACGACCACACGCTGACCTGCGAGGTCTGGGACGGCAGCAGCACCGCCCCGCACCTGCGGTACGCCGCCACCACGGACGAGGGCGGCCGGGGCCTGTTCCTCGTCGCGCAGCTCAGCGAGCACTGGGGCACCCGTTACACCGCCGAGGGGAAGGTCATCTGGGCGCAGCAGGCCCTGCCGGGCGCCGCCCCGGGCCGCGCGGAGCGGGCCGACCTGTGGGACTTCATGGACATCGAGCCCCTCTGACGGCCCGCGGGCCCGCCACCGTCAACCGCCGGTGGGTCCTCGGCCTCGCGGGGCCGCCGCCGGACGGCGGCCCCGCACGCGGCCGGGTCAGGACAGGGAGACCTTGTACTTGGCGAGGGCCTCGGGGACCGGCTGGTAGAAGGTCGTGCCGCCGACGGAGCAGTTGCCGCTCCCGCCGGAGGTGATGCCGAGGGCCTTCGTGCCGTCGTAGAGCGCGCCGCCCGAGTCGCCGGGCTCCGCGCACACGTTGGTCTGGATCATGCCGCGGACCGTTCCGCCGCCGCTGTAGTGGACGGTCGCGTCGAGGGCGGTGACCGTACCGCTCTTGGTGCCCGTGGTCGAGCCACTGCGCTTGACCGGCTCTCCCACGTAGGCGTCGGCGGCGGTGAAGCCGCCGGGGGAGCTGATCGAGGCGTTGTCGTAGCGGACGAGCGCGTAGTCGTTGCCGGGGAAGCTGGAGCCCACGGTGGGGCCGATCAGCGTGCTCTGCGCGGAGTTGGTGTACCAGGTCTTGACGACGTTGCCGCAGTGCCCGGCGGTCAGGAAGTAGCGGGTGGATCCGCTGACGGCGTTGAAGGCGACCGAGCAGCGGTAGCCGCCGCCGTAGATGGCGTCACCCGGGCCGAGCAGGCGGGTGAACGTTCCGGGGGTGCGCTCGATCCGCAGCGCGGCGGCGTTCGCGCCCGCCGCCATCCTGATCCTCGCGAGGCCGACCTCGGAGACGGTGCTGTCGGCCGTGACCACGACCCGCCCGCTCGCCGGGTCCTTGTACCACGCGGTACCGCCGACGTCCGCGCCGAGCACCGCCTGGTCGACCGCGGCGAGTTCGGCCGCTCCGAAGGACCTGGGGGC
This sequence comes from Streptomyces sp. NPDC053432, assembly GCF_055585365.1. Taxonomy (NCBI): domain Bacteria; kingdom Bacillati; phylum Actinomycetota; class Actinomycetes; order Kitasatosporales; family Streptomycetaceae; genus Streptomyces; species Streptomyces sp. NPDC053432. The sequence continues at coordinate 68,675 of NZ_JBVJKF010000013.1, read as the reverse complement.
GGCCGCCTGCGCGGTCGGCACGGTGAGCACGGTGGCTGCCAGCAGGCCGGCCGCGGCGGCCGCGAGCGCGGTGCGCCGGCCGGTGCGGGCGATGGGGGGCGAGGTGCGCGTGTTCCTCACTGGTCTCCTCCTCGGAGCGTGGGGGCCCGGTGGGTGGTGGGCCCTGTGAGGCCCGTCAGGAATGGCGTGTTCCTGACAAGCGCTTCGGGGAGTATGCGGAAGCCGTTCGTGCCCGCACAAGACCGCGGACACCGCGCCCCACGAGCACGTCGGGGCCGGCCCGTGCGGGCCGGCCCCGACGCGGGCGATCAGACCAGGTCGAAGCGGTCGAGCTCCATGACCTTGACCCACGCCGCGACGAAGTCCTTCACGAACTTCTCCTTCGCGTCGTCGCTCGCGTAGACCTCCGCGAGCGCGCGCAGCTCGGAGTTCGAGCCGAAGACGAGGTCGGCACGGGTACCGGTCCACTTGACCGCGCCCGAGGCGTCCCGGCCCTCGTACTCGTCCTGCGCCGAGGACGTCGACTTCCACGTCGTGCCCATGTCGAGCAGGTTGGCGAAGTAGTCGTTGGTCAGGGTGCCCGGACGGTCCGTGAAGACGCCGTGCTTCGACCCCGCGTGGTTGGCGCCCAGGACGCGCAGACCACCGACGAGGACCGTCATCTCGGGAGCGGAGAGGGTCAGCAGGTTCGCCTTGTCGACCAGCAGGTACTCGGCCGGGAGGCGGTTGCCCTTGCCGAGGTAGTTGCGGAACCCGTCGGAGGACGGCTCCAGAGCGGCGAAGGACTCGACGTCCGTCTGCTCCTGCGTCGCGTCGACACGGCCCGGCGTGAACGGGACCTCGACCGCGAAGCCACCGTCCTGGGCGGCCTTCTCGACGGCCGCGGAGCCCGCGAGCACGACGAGGTCGGCCAGCGAGACCTTCTTGGCGCCGGAGTTGAAGGACGCCTGGATGCCCTCGAGCGTGCGCAGGACCTGCGCGAGGTCGTCCGGGTTGTTGACCTCCCAGTTGCGCTGCGGCTCCAGGCGGATGCGGCCGCCGTTGGCGCCGCCGCGCTTGTCGCTGCCGCGGAAGGAGGAGGCCGCGGCCCAGGCCGCGGAGACCAGCTGGGAGACCGTGAGGTCCGAGCCGAGGATCTGCTGCTTGAGGGAGGCGATGTCCGCGGCGTCGATCAGCTCGCCCTCGCGGGCCGGCAGCGGGTCCTGCCACAGCAGGGTCTCGGCGGGGACCTCCGGGCCGAGGTAGCGGACGACCGGGCCGAGGTCGCGGTGGGTCAGCTTGTACCAGGCGCGGGCGAAGGCGTCCGCGAACTGGTCGGGGTTCTCGTAGAAGCGGCGCGAGATCTGCTCGTAGACCGGGTCGAAGCGCAGCGACAGGTCGGTGGTGAGCATCGTCGGGAGGTGCTTCTTCGACGGGTCGAAGGCGTCGGGGATGATCGCCTCGGCGTTCTTCGCCACCCACTGGTTCGCGCCGGCCGGGCTCTGCGTGAGCTCGTACTCGTACTCGAAGAGGTGCTTGAAGAAGTCGTGGCCCCACTTGGCGGGGGTGGTGGTCCAGGTGACCTCGAGACCACTGGTGATCGAGTCGGCGCCCTTGCCGCTGCCGTACGTGTTCGCCCAGCCGAAGCCCTGGGCCTCCAGCGGAGCGGCCTCGGGGTCGGCGCCGACGTTGTCCGCCGGGCCCGCTCCGTGGGCCTTGCCGAAGGTGTGGCCACCGGCGATGAGGGCGACGGTCTCCTCGTCGTTCATCGCCATCCGGCGGAAGGTCTCGCGGATGTCGCGGGCCGCGGCGATCGGGTCAGGGTTGCCGTTGGGGCCCTCGGGGTTCACGTAGATGAGGCCCATCTGGACCGCACCGAGCGGGCTCTCCAGCTCACGGTCGCCCGTGTAGCGCTCGTCGCCGAGCCAGGTGGTCTCGGGGCCCCAGTAGACGTCCTCGTCGGCTTCCCAGACGTCGGCACGGCCACCGGCGAAGCCGAAGGTCTTGAAGCCCATCGTCTCCAGGGCGACGTTGCCGGTGAGGATCATGAGGTCGGCCCAGGAGATGGACTGGCCGTACTTCTTCTTGACGGGCCACAGCAGACGGCGGGCCTTGTCCAGGTTGCCGTTGTCCGGCCAGGAGTTCAGGGGCGCGAAGCGCTGCTGGCCCGCGCCGGCGCCGCCGCGGCCGTCGCTGATGCGGTACGTGCCGGCGCTGTGCCAGGCCATACGGATCATGAGCGGGCCGTAGTTGCCGAAGTCGGCCGGCCACCAGTCCTGCGAGTTCGTGAGGACCTCGGCGATGTCCCGCTTTATCGCGGCGAGGTCCAGGGCGGCGAACGCCGCGGCGTAGTCGAAGTCCTCGCCGAGCGGGTTGGCCACGGCGGGGTTCTTCGCGAGGATCTTGAGGTTGAGCCGCTCCGGCCACCACTGGCGGTTACCGCCGCCCTGGGTGGGGTGCGAGGCCCGTCCGTGCGCGACGGGGCAGCCGCCGGCGGCCTCGTCCTTCGCGTCTACGACGATCGCGTCATGGTTCTCAGACATGGGAATCCTTCCGGACCCGGGGGGTCATGGTGCTGCGAGGAGCTACATGCGGTGGAGCGGTCCGTGCATGTCCGTCACGGCTTGGTCTCGAGCCGTACTGGAGCCTTCTAGTCACTTGGTTATCAACCGAACCGATCCTACGATGGACAGAGTCCAAGTCAAGAAGCGCGCCAAAGCCATATCCAATCGGATCCCGGATCCCTGTCGGGTGAACCTTCGGGAATGACGCCGGGCCTGAAAGGTGGAGCGATATGAGTGACCTGCTGGAACGGCTGCGTGAGCGTGGCTGGCGGCTGACCTCCCAGCGGCGTGTCGTGGCCGAGGTCCTCGACGGGGACCACGTCCACCTCACCGCCGACGAGGTGCACGCCCGCGCGGCGCAGCTGCTGCCCGAGATCTCCCGGGCGACCGTCTACAACGCGCTGGGCGAGCTGGTCTCCCTCGGCGAGGTGGTCGAGGTCTCCACGGACGGCCGCGCCAAGCGGTACGACCCGAACGCGCACCGCCCCCACCAGCACCTGGTCTGCTCCGGCTGCGGACTCATCCGCGACGTCCACCCCACCGGCGACCCGCTGGCCGTCCTCCCGGCCGAGGGGCGGTTCGGCTTCGAGGTCTCCGGAGCCGACGTCACCTACCGCGGTCTCTGCCCGGCCTGCTCCTAGTGCCGTGACCGGAAAGGTTCACCGGGTCACGGCCCCCCGGCACGCGCACCTCGCGGCGTGGTCGGTCCGCGCGAGTACGTCCAGTACGCGGCACTAGCCGATCTCGACCACGCGGGCCCAGGGCGGCGGGGTGTCCGGCACGTAGTGGGGGTTGTTCTCGTCGTACCGGCCGGGCCCCTCGCCCCGCGGGAACAGGCCGACCACCGTCCGGCACGGCGGTCGCCGGTCCGGCCAGGGGGTCTGGCCGTCGGTCAGGACCACGACGACGTCCGGCGCGGGACGCGACCGCAGGGCCGCGGCGAATCCGGTGCGCAGGTCCGTGCCCCCGCCGCCCACCAGGGGGATCCCCTCGGCGCGGCACAGCCGGTGCACGGCCTGCGCCGACGCGTCGCAGGACAGCACGGTGACCAGGTCGCGGCGGCCGCCCACCGCGCGGGAGATGGCCGCGACCTCGAGGAGCGCGCTGCCCAGCTCGGCGTCGCTCACCGAGCCCGAGGTGTCGACGACCACGCAGACCCGGGGCGGTGTGCGCCGCAGGGCCGGCAGCACGACGCCGGGCACCCCGGCCGAGCGCCGCGCCGGCCGGCCGTAGGTGTAGTCGTCCCCCGCGCCGGCCCCGGAGGCGGCCGAGCGGAGCGCCGCCCCGAGCAGTTCCCGCCACGGCTGGGCCGGATGGAAGGCCTCCTCCGCCCAGCGCTTCCACCCCTTCGGAGTGTCCCCGGGACGGCCCTTGATCCCCTCGGCCACCCGGAAACGGACCGCGTCCTGCTCCTCGGCGCTCAGGCCGTGCGCGCCGTCCGGTCCCAGCTCCCAGTCCCGCTCCAGGCCGTCCGCGCCGCTGCCGCAGTCCAGCCAGGCGAGCTCCTGCAGGTACGGCCCGAGCTGGAACTCGTACAGGTACTGCTCCATGAGCAGACCCGACGGAAGCCGCAGCCGTCCCGGGAGGACGGCCCCCTCGGGCATGGCCAGCCCTTCACCGAACACGTCGTCGTTGATCTCGAAGTCGGCCGCGATGTTCATCCGCAGCCGGTCCCCCGGACCGGTCAGCCCCCGTTCGCGCGCGACCCGGTCACCGCGCCCGTGATGGTCGCGCAGCAGGTGCGACACCTCGTGCACCCACACCCCGGCCAGCTCCTCCACCGGCGTCCGGTCCACGAAGGCGGGCGAGACGTAGCACCGCCAGTGCCGGTCGACGGCTATCGTCGGCACCCGCCGGGACTCCACCGCGTGGAGGGCGAACAGCGCCGTCGCCAGATACGGCCGGGCCCGGACGGCCTGCAGCCGGGCGGCGAACAGCTTGTCCAGGTCGAGCGCACCCGGCGCCGTGCCCGTCATCGGACCCGGTTCGCGGAGCCCGCGGGGCGGGCCGCCGCCCGGGCCGCCGCCTCGTCCGCCCGCCGGGACAGCGCGACCGCTCCGGCGAGCCGTTCGATCGAGGCCGGTACGTCCCAGTCGTCCCGGCGCAGCGCGGCGAGCGTGGTGGCCGGTACGACGACCAGGTCCGGCGCGCCCGTGTCCAGGGCCCGGACCATGACCGCCCAGGCCGCGTCCCAGCGGGACTTCTCCGGGCGCCTGTTGACCGCGGCCACCACGCCGTCGAGCGCGGCCTGGCGCAGGTCCCCCCGCTCGGGCAGCACGGCCCCGGCCGGGTCGGCGAGCAGCACCTCGGGGTCGGGCAGGTCCATCCGGTCCAGGCTCGCCAGCAGTTCCAGCCCGGGCCCGTCGCCCACCGTGCCCCTGACCAGCAGGGACAGTACGTCCCGGGAGGCGCCGGCCGCCGTCGCGAAGGCGAGCAGGGACAGGGTCATGTCCCAGCTGCGGGGCGAGGGCCAGGGACCGCCCCGGCGCGCCTCGCCCTCGGGCAGCCGGTGCACGAGCGTGGGCCGGGCGGCCAGCAGCCCGCACACCGCGCGGCGGGCGAAGTCCACCGCCTGCGCCAGCCGCGCCGGGTCGAGTCGCGGCATCGTCGCCCGGGGCCAGGTGCCGCCGAGGCCGCGCACGACCACCTCGTGGTCGTGGACCCACTGGAGGTGGACGAAGCGGTTCGCCAGGGGCGGGCTGAGCTCCCAGCCGTCGGCCGCCGAGGAGCGCGGGTTGGCGGCCGCCACGATCCGCACCCCGGCCGGCAGCCGCAGGGAGCCGATCCGCCGTTCCAGCACGAGCCGCAGCAGCGCGGCCTGCACGGCGGGCGGCGCGGTGGACAGCTCGTCCAGGAACAGCAGCCCGCGCCCGGCCCGGACCAGGCGCACGGCCCAGTCCGGCGGGGCCATCGGCACGCCGTTCACCGCGGGGTCGTCACCGATCACCGGGAGCCCCGAGAAGTCCGACGGCTCGTGCACGCTCGCGATGACGGTGGTCAGCGGGAGGTCCAGGGACTCGGCGAGCTGGTTGAGAGCCGCGGTCTTGCCGATCCCCGGCTCGCCCCACAGCAGTACGGGCAGGTCGGCGGCGACGGCCAGGGTCAGTGCCTCCAGCTGCGCGTCGGGGCGCGGTTCGGTGGTGGTGTCGCGCAGGAGGGCCAGCAGCTCTCCGGCGACGTCGAGCTGCGAGCCGGGCGGGCAGTCGGGCGTGGAGCCGGGCGCGGAGTCGAGCGGGGAGGAGGGAGCGAGCGGCGGGTCGAGCGGGGAGGAGGGAGCGAGCGGCGGGTCGAGCGGGGAGGAGGGTGCGAGCGGGGCGTGCGTGGGCATGGGTGATCACCTTCGGGGTTCGAGGAGGTCGGGAGGGCCGGCTGAGCGCGCGGCTCAGCGGGCCGTGGTGTGGCGAGGGTGCGAGCGGTGGGAGGCGGGGCGGGGCTCGCCGGGGTGGAGCCGGCCGCGCCCCGGTCCGTACAGGCCCGCCCTGAACAGGCCGTACGTGATCCGGCGCCGCGCGGCCGCCTCCAGCTCGTCCTTGAGGGCGCCGGAGCGCAGCACCGCGCCCGGGCCCAGCAGACCTTCGACGACGGCCAGCGCACCGGCGACGTCCCCGTGGAGCAGGCGTTCGCGGACCCCGGGGAGGCAGTGGGGATCGCGGTGGGCCGTGTCGATGGCCCGGAGACAGGGGAGCGGGGTGCCGGTGAGCGCGACGAGCAGTTCCTCGCGGCGGAGCTCGTCCGGGCTGTGGTCCAGCGCGGAGAGGACCCCGTCGACCAGGCCGATCCGGTGCCGGGCTCCCTGGCACTCCACCACGTGCGGTGCCCCGGCCACGTCGGCCGGCCGGGGCGCCCGGGCCGGCACGTGATCCGGTACCAGTGCCGCCGCGACCAGCGGGTGCAGCCCGTCGGCCCCGATCAGGCCGGCACGGAGCAGTTCCAGGTCGGGCGGCTCCCAGGTCGCCGCGTCGGGCAGCACCGGCAGCGCGGAGACCCACCGGTGCGGGGGAGCCTGCGAGAGCCGCGGCGCGGGCCGCCCCTCGCCCCCCGCGCCGGCGGCCGGTTCCAGGAGGAGCCGGTCACGGGCCCCGAGCCGTACGGTGACCATGCCCTCGGCCCGCCCATCGGCGCGCAGGAGCAGAGCCGCCTCGGCCGCCCACCGGTCGGCGGTGCGCCCGGGGCCGTCGCCGGGCGGCCGGTCGGCCCCGGAGCGGACGCGCAGCTCACCGGCCCGGTCCGCGTCCCACAGGTGCCGGTGCAGATCGAGTCGGAACCTGCGGTTCGGCCGGGCGTGCGGGTGCCGGAGGGCGGCCTCGTCGGACCGGGAGGAGCGGGATCCGTCCCACAGCGCGAGGCTGATCCGCTGGCCGGCGTCGGCCCAGGCGGGCGCCGTCCGGGCCACGAGGTGCACCGGCGGGCCGCCGTCCCGGCCGGGGACGTCGTACCGGGCCAGCGAGACCGTCAGCCCGGGCCGGAGCAGCCCGTGCGGAGCCACCCTCGGCATGTGCCAGCGCAGCAGATCGGGCGCCAGCCGGCGCAGGTCGGCCCGGACCCGGGCCGCGAGTTCACGGCCGTGGACGCGCGCCGCGGACCGCAGGTCGAGATCGAGGTCGAAGCCGGCGGCCGAGCACGCTCCGGCCCAGTCCCCGGCACGGCGGCGGGCCGTCGCCGTCTCGATCGTGGAGGGCGGCACGGCGAACTCGCGCACGCGCAGCCACATGGACAGGTGGGAAGCCCCACGCGCGATGTGAGTGAGCATCAGCACTCACCTTGCGCGTACGGGACCTCCGATCGGACAGTCGGGTCAGTGATCATCGTGCTGGAGGCTACGGCCTCCCGGGCCGCCGCGCCAGATGTTTTCCGTGCCGGGCGGACGTGCCGGGTCGGGGCGGGTGCCCGATGCTGGTGGCATGGCTACGAACGGTGCCGCCGCCTACGCGGGCGCGGCCCGCCGATCGGTGCGGGTCACCCTCGCGGCGGGGACCGGGTTCTTCCTGTTCCTGTACGGCTTCGGGTCCACCGTCGCGGCCACGTACGCGCTGTTCGCCGCGGTGTCGCTGGCCGGGCTATCCCGCATCCCCGGGACCGGCCGGCAGCGGGCCGGGATGGTGCTGCGGCTGGTCCCGGCGGCCTGGCTGCTCGTGGTCGTGGGCACCTTCCTGGCCGTACGCACCTGGACCGCCGTGGCCGGAATGCTGGTCATCGGCTTCGCGCTGGCCTTCGTGGCCGTGGGCGGACCGCGCCCGGCGGGCGCCGCGCCGGGGCTCCAGCTGCTGTACATCCTGCCGTCCTTCCCGCCGTACGCCCCGGACACGCTGGGGGAGCGGCTCATCGGCACCACCACCGGGCTCGTGCTGCTGGTGCTCGCCGAGGCCTTCGTACTGCCCGATCCGCCGACCCCGCCCTACCGGGAGCTCGCCGCCCGGGCCGCGATCACCGCCGAGCGCTGCGCCGGGGAGCTGGCCCGGGCGCCGTACGCGCTGTCCCCGGCGACGGGAGCCGCGGCACGGGCGGCGGGCGAGGCGCTGCGCCCCTCGAACGTCCCGGAGGCGGAACGCCCGGCCGGACCCGGGGTCCGCTCACGCGGCCTGAGCCACACCGGGCTGGCGGCCCGCACCCTGCTCAACCGGCTGGGACGGCTGCCCGCCCCGCCGCCCGGCCCCGGGCCCGACCGGGACCACGCCGCCGCACTCGCCCTGCTGGACGCCGTCGGACGGTCCGCGGCCGGCACCGCCGCACTCCTGCGCGGCGGGCCGGGGCCGGTGGAGCCGGAGCCCCCCGGCCCCGGCCCGGAACGCGCGGCGCTCGCGGCAGCTCCGACCGAAGGGGCCGGCCCGGCCGCGCTGCGCCGCAGGGCGGACCTGCTGGAGGTGGCGGACGCCGCCCTGGTGCTGGCGGCGGCCGCGAAACTGGCCGTGCGGGGGCGGGAGGCCGCGCCCGACGTGCCCTCCGGGCGGTTCTGGTACGCACGTATGTGGGCGCCACGGCTGTGGTGGGTGCGGCTGATGGGCAACGCGGGGAGCCGCTCGGTCTTCTTCCAGAACGCGGTGCGCACCAGCCTGGCGCTGGCGGCCGCCCGGGCCGTGGCCGGTCTCGACACGCTGCCGCACGGCTTCTGGGCCATGCTGGCGACGCTGACGCTGACCCGCACGACCATCGAGGCCACGCGCAGCAGCATCCGGCAGGCGCTGACCGGAACCCTGATCGGGGCGCTGGCCACGGCCGGGGTGCTCGCCCTGGTCGGGACCCACACCACGGTCTACGCCGTCGTTCTGCTCCCGCTGATGCTGTTCACCTTCACGGTGGGGCCGGTCAAGGGCATCGGCTGGTCGCAGGCGCTGTTCACGATGACCGTCGCCCTGGTCTTCGCCCAGCTGGCGCCGGCCACCTGGCGGCTCGCCGAGGTGCGGCTGCTGGACGTGCTGATCGGCAGCGCGATCGGCGCCGTGTTCGGGCTGCTCGCCTGGCCGCGCGGTGCCCGGCAGGAGGTGCGGCGCTCGGGCGCCGCGCTGCTGCGGAGCGCGGCCGAGGCCGTGGTCACCACGGCCGCGGCGCTCACCGCCGAAGGGGTACGGGACGCGAGCGTGCCGCCGGAGCACAAGTCGCTGCGGCACGCGCTCGTCCTGGCCGAATCGGCGTTCGCCCAGCTCCAGAGCGAGCCGGGCTCCGCACGGGGGCGGCTGCTCGTCGACTGGCAGGCGGTGCTGCTGGCCGGGCACCACACCCTGTGGGGTGCCGGACGGATCCTGGCGCCGCCCGGCCCGGGGCGGGGTCCGGCGGACATCCGCGCACCGCGGCCGGACCCCGCGGATGCCGCCGCACTGAGCAGGCTCGGGGACCGGGTGGCGGGGCGGATGCTGATGCTGTCCGCGGTGCTGGACCCGATCGAGGACTCCCGGCAGGCCCCCGCCGCGCCGTACGGGGACGGCGACGCGGCGGGGACGGTACGGGCAGGTGCGCCCAGCGCCTATTACGCGGCGGACGCCTGGCTGGCGTCGCTGCTGGCGGACCTGGACCGGATCGCGGACAGCACGGCCGGCCCGGACGGCGCGGAGGCCGCCGGGGTCACGGGCGTCACGGGCGTCACGGACGTCACGGGCGGGTACCCGGGGCGGGGCGGCCGCTGACGGCATCGCCCGCCGTCGCCGCGGAGACGGTCAGGAACTTGGCGATGCTGGGCACCCCCTGCGCGTCCAGGGCGAACAGCATGTAGTTCCCCGGCAGCACCACGCCCGTGTCGGACGGGACGGACACCGAGTACGAGCCCGATCCCGTGGCCGTCGACTGCAGTGGGACCCGGCGCTGGTCGTTGTCGGTGGAGTGGGTCGCCGCCGCGGCCCGCATCAGGACGAAGGACGCCACCGGGCCCTGGGTGCTCACCGTGAGCGTCGCGCCGGGCGCGAGCCGCGCGGGCACGTTGCTGGTGATGACGGGCCGCGGCTTGGGCGAACCGTCCGCGTTCAGCAGGTAGGGCGGGGTGAACACGGCCCCGTCGGCGTGGTTGGTGGCGCAGTCACCGCACAGGCCGCCGCCGCCCGAGAAGATCCGCCCGTCCGGCAGCAGGTTCGCCACGCTGTGGTAATTGCGCGGGATCGCCATGGTGGCCAGCGGGGTGAAGGCGCCCGTCGCCGGGTCCCACAGCTCGGGGGTCAGCACGGAGGTCGCGTCGCTGAAGGGCACCGGGTAGGCCTGCCCGCCGAAGACGGCCACCTTGCCGTCCGGCAGGACGACGCTGTTGCTGAAGGCCCGGGCGTGGTCCATGTCGCCCGTACGGGAAGCCTGCACCTGGCTGCCCGAGATGTTCACCGTGTACGCGCGGCGGGTGGCGGGGGAGTCCTGGTAGGCGGGTGAGCCGCCCAGGGTGAGCAGCTTGCCGATGTCGTAGGCGACGGCGTTGCCGGTCATGGCGTCCTGGCTGTCGGCGCGGGGGCCGGCGGGCGTGATGCCGCCCGTGCCGCTCGTCGAGATCCAGTTCATCTGCTTGCTCGGTCCGAGCTGGAGCACTTTTCCGCCCGACGTGGCGTGCAGCCACATGTGGTTGTCGGCGCGGTAGGGGCCGGCCGGGTCTGCCGTCAGCGCCGGGGAGGCGGGGACGCCCGGCAGTTTGCGCCAGGCGCCGGTCGCGGGCGACCAGACCTCGCCGGCCTTGTCGGTGTTGGCGGTCCCGCTCCAGGAACCGCCGAGGACGAACGCCTCGCCGGTGGAGATCAGCGTCATGGCCTGGTAGCCGCGGGCGATGTTCATGCTGGTGGTGGCGGACCAGGCGTCGGTGGCCGGGTCGTAGATGCTCGCCTTCTCCGCGTTGCTGCCCCCGGTGACGAGGACCCGGCCGTCGGCGAGCATGGCTATGCCCGGGCAGAACATGTCGTGCCCGGTGTTGTCGATCCGGCGCTGGGTGACCTTGCCGGTCTTCAGGTCGAGGATCGCCGTCTGGGTGTAGCCGTTGCTGCCGCCGAACCGGTCCGTCGCGTACGCCGACCAGGCCAGCAGCTTGTCACCCGGCAGGACGGCGGTGGCGACCGGCACCAGGGGGAAGCCGGTGATCCGGTCCCAGGAGCCGTGGACGGCGGCGCTCGCGGGTCCGCTCAGGCGGATCTCGGCCGCCGAGGTCCACGGCCCGCGGGCACCGGCCTCGCCGGTCACCGTCAGCCGTACGAAGCGGGCGTTCGCGGCGCGGGTGAAGGTGGCGGTCTTGACGGTGTCGTCGTCCCGCCAGGTGCCCGAGGCCACGGGTGCGCCGAAGGAGGTGCCGTCGGTGCTGGTGGTGACGGAGTACGCGCCCGCCCTGCCGTTGGGCCCGTCGCGGCGAGGCTGGTAGGTGAGGGCCGAGACCGTCTGTGTGCGGTGCATGTCGATGGTGAGGGTGTGCGGCAGGGGGGCCGGGGTGCCGCTCCACTTGCTGTGCCAGATGGTCGCGGCGTCGCCGTCGAGCACGTTCGCGGCGCGGCCGTTCTCGCTCGCGGTCTCCTCGTCGCTCGCGGTGGCCGTCCAGCCGGTGCGGGCCAGGTCGACGGTGGCGGCGGGGGTGCCCGGGTCGCCCAGCAGGTCGATCTCGGCGGCCGAGGTCCAGGGGCCGCGGCCGCCGGCCTCGGTGAGCGCGGTGAGCCGGACGAACCGGGCGCCTTGCGGCGCGAACCCGAGGGTCTTGGTGGTGGCGTCGTCCGCGAGGGTGCCGGTGGCGACCGGGGCGCCCCAGTTCTGGCCGTCCGCGCTGACGCTGAGGGAGTACTCGCCGACCCGCCCGTTGGGCCCGTTGCCACGCGGGCGGTAGACGAGCGCGGACACCACGGCGGTGCGGTGCATGTCGATGGTGAGGGTGTGCGGCAGGGGGGTCGGGGTGCCGCTCCACTTGCTGTGCCAGATGGTCGCGGCGTCGCCGTCGAGCACGTTCGCGGCGCGGCCGTTCTCGGCCGCGGTCTCCTCGTCGCTCGCCGTGGCCGTCCAGCCGGTCCGGTCGAGGACGGGGGCCGAGGGCTCCATGGCGTTCGCCGGCGCGATGCCGTGGTGCGGTGACTGCTTCGCCCCCTGCTGGTCGAAGGCCGTGGCCCCCGGCGGCGGCCTGTGGGCGGCCGGCGCCTGGCTCGCGACCCCGAGCCAGGGCGTCGTCCCGATCAGGAGCGACCCGAGGCCCGCGGCCACCAGCAGGTGGGAGCGGCGTATGAGAGGGGGACGGGCCGGGCGTCGTCGGAACTGCAATCTGACCTCCATGGGCGAGCGGATCGGCGCCCACGAACATAGGTCAGACACATGTGAACTTGCCCGCGAATCGGGCGAGTTGGCCGAGGCGGGACGGTACGGGTCGAACCGGAACCGAACCGTCCCGCCAGGCCCTGGGATCAGCCCGCGACGGAGTCCTCACCCGGGGACACCGTGAGGCCGATGCTCTCGGCCGCCACGGCGACCGCGTAGTCGAAGAACGCGGCCTCGTCCCGGACGCTGTCGTGCGTACGGCTGAACACCTGGAAGACCAGGAGCCCGATGAGGTTGCTCCACAGGACGATGCCGCGCTCGATGATGTCCGAGAAGGGAGCCTCGGGCACGCCGCCGAACAGCTCCACGGCCGACGGCAGGAGCAGCGGCGGACCGGGCACCGCCCGCCGGGGCGGGGCCAGTTCACCGCCTTCGAGCGCCGACCGTACGATCCCGGCCAGCACCGCGGGGGTGCGCGAGGCGGACGGGACCGTGTCCTGCGGGGCGTGGTAGTCCGGCACCGGGGAGCCGTATATCAGCGTGAACTCACCGGGGTTGGCGAAGGACCACTGCCGCAGGGCGCGCGTGACCGCGAGGAGCCGCGCACCCGCCGGGGCGCCTGCCTTCACGGCGGCGAGGTCGGCCTGCTCCATCGCGGAGCCGGAGGCGTCGTAGGCGTCGATGACCAGTGCGGTCAGCAGGTCGTCCCGGTGCGGGAAGACGGCTTCCACCTCGGCCGTGCCGAGGCCGAGCTCCTGGGCCACGCCCTCCAGCGACAGCCCCCCGGCCCCCGCCTTCACCAGCTGCCGGCGCGCGGCGGCCTTGACGGCCGCCCGCGGAGCCGGATTTTCGTCCGTCGGTATCGCTGAGGAAAGATCCATGACGGCACCGTACCGGCCGCCCCGCGCTACGCGGCCCGCCGCCGGCGCACGACGACGCGTACCAGAGCCCACAGGAACGCGGCGTTGGCCAGGGCGCCGAACAGGAGCGCGCCGTAGAACCCGAAGCCCGGCACGGTGTCGAACCCCTCGCCCGGGGCCGGATCCGGCTGCCCGTCGCCCGGGGGCGGGGTCGGAGCCATCTCGGACGGCAGCGGTTCGGGCGGCTGCGGGCCCGTGTGGACCGGCACGGGGGGCTGCTCGGCGGGTATCCCGCCGCCGGGCGGCCGGAGCATCAGGGGTACGAGGCTGAACGGGGCGGTCGCCAGCAACGGCCATATCCCGGCGAACCCCGCGTCCCCGGTCCGGCTCAGTACCTCCACCCATATCTGCAGTCCGAGCACCACGGCCAAATAGCCGCCGGGCAACCACAGTTCAAGCTTCGACCCGCGTCGTTCCACGTTCTCTCCCCGATCGTCCGGCAGCCAGTATCCGGACGGGCGGAGCCGCCACACCTGAGTACGGCTACTCAGCGCGGGCCGCGTTTTTACCCGGCTTCTCCGGGGGTGTCAAGTCCCGACTTTCCGGAACATGACCCTGATGTGCCGATCACGGCTTACTTGTGGTGCGGGCCTCACCGGAACGGAAACCGGGAAACGAAATGAGTCACCGCACCGAACAAGTAGGAGAAGTCATGAACCGCAAGATTCACACCAACAACGTTGTCCGCCCCCACCGCAAGGGATTCCGGCTCGCGACGCTGATCGCCTCGGCCACGATGGCTTCCGGAGCGATCCTCCTGCCGGCCTCCATGGCCAGCGCGGCTCCCCTGCCGACCCATACGGTCACTGCCCTGCCGAACGGCGGAGGCGCCGGAGGGGACGGCGGCGCCGGCGGCGGCGGCCTGGTCGGCGGCGGTGGCGGCTCCGGTGGCTCCGGTGGCGGCAGCGTCCTCGGGGTCGGCGGCAACGGCGGCAACGGCGGCAAGGGCGGCGACGGGCTCCTCGCCGGCGGTGGCGGCGGTGGCGGCGGTGGCGGCGGCGACGGCGTGATCGGCGGCAAGGGCGGCAACGGCGGTGACGGTGGCTCCGGCATCTTCGGCGGCAACGCCGGCAGCGGCGGTGGCGGCGGCAGCGGCCTCCTCAAGGGCGGCGACGGCGGCAACGGCGGCAAGGGTGGCTTCGGCATCCTCCAGGGCGGCAACGGCGGCAAGGGCGGCAAGGGCGGCTTCGGCGGCATCCTCGGCGGCCTCGGCGGAGCCGGTGGGGCCGGTGGCGGCAGCATCTTCTGACCCCCGTGCCTGACCTGAGCACCTGACCGACGGGGTGGAGGCCCTCGGGCCTCCACCCCCTCACCCCCCACAGAACGACATCCGTATCCACGGAACAGGAGAACCCCCATGTTCACGAGTCCCTGGCAGCGCCCGCTCATTCTGGCGGCGGCCTCCCTGGCTCTGGTCACCGGTACGGCGTGCGCCGCGCAAGCGTCGCAGTCCCACACCACCGCATCCGCCGGCTCCTCTCCCGCCCACTGCGTTCCGGGCGGCCAGGGCGGCGAGGGCGGCAAGGGCGGGGAAGGCGGCAGGGGCGGTCAGCCCGGTCAGCCGGGCGAGCCCGGCAAGCCCGGCACCGTGGGCTGCTTCCGGTTCGAGGACCTGCCCGACAAGCCGAAGGCGGAGCTGAACGCGGTCGACAAGGTACGCATCGTGATGCTGCTGGTGGCCGACGACTCGGACGAGATGAAGGAGAAGGTCGCCAAGAAGTACAAGATCTCGACCGAGGAGCTCGACAGCTGGAAGAAGGACTACCTCGCCGGTGACTGGTGCTCCCTGATGGCCGGCGGACTCCCCTTCTGCCTCTGATTCCTCCCCATTCCTCAATCGGCATTCGTCAATCGGCGCGGAAAGCGGACGAGCGGAACCGCGCCACGGAATTCAGTTCCTCGCTAAGGAGAAGGTCATGCGTGTGCGCACTTGGAAGTCCCGTCTCGGTCTCGTCGTCTCGGCGGCTTTCATCGGCGCAGGTGTGATGGTGCCGGCCGCCACGGCGGCTCCCGCCCCCACAGTCGCCGTCAAGTACCACGGCCCCTCACCCGGAACCGGTGACGGCCGGACGGGGGGGAGCCGGCTCGGCGCCGGCGCGGCGGCGCTCGGCGGCGTCAAGGTGGGCAACGGCAGCGTCCGCGTCGGCGACAAGGTGTGCGCGGGCAGCTGCAACGGCACGGTCAACGGCACCAACGGCAGCAACGGCGGGGTCTGCGCCGGTCTCTGCAACGGCAGCGGCAACGGCGGCAACGGCACCACCGGCGGGATCGGGGCCAACGGCACGAACGGCGGCAAGGGCGGGGTCTGCGTCGGACTGTGCAGCGGCAGCGTCAACGGCGGCAACGGTGGCAACGGCGGGGCCGCGCCCGCCGGAGGCGACGGCGGCAGCGGCGGCCGGGGCGGCGACGGCGGCCTGTGCGTCGGCGTCGGCTGCGAGACCAGCGGCTTCGGCGGCCGCGGCGGCGACGGGGGCGAAGGCTGACACCGCCCGCACCCGCACTCCGCGCCTCCCTCCACAGCAGATCCGCATCCACCGCTCCAGGGGTCCCGGCCTCCTCCACACACCGGGACCCCTGGAGCCTTCTCGTCAAGGCACTCCGATGCATCGCTCGATAGAATTCACGGTATGGAACTGCGGCCCGCGGCGTCCGTCGCCGGGCCGGCCCGGTGAAGGGGGCGGCCCCCGATGGGCACCGCAGCGAACCTGAGCGCGTACTCGGGCCGGGCCTCCGGCCTGATCGGCCGGCAGATCGCGGGCTACCGGATCGAGCGCATGATCGGCCGCGGCGGCATGGCCGTCGTCTACCGCGCCAAGGACCTGCGCCTGGACCGGATGGTCGCGCTCAAGCTGATCGCGCCGGAGCGCGCTCGCGACGAAACCTTCCGGCGCCGCTTCACCCACGAATCACGGGTGGCCGCGAAGATCGACCACCCGCACATCGTGCCGATCTTCGAGGCCGGTGAGACCGAAGGCGTCCTGTACATCGCCATGAGGTACGTCTCCGGGCTGGACCTGAGGGGCCTGCTGGACCGCGAGGGCCCGCTCCCCGTGACGACCGCCCTGCGCATCGCCTCCCAGGTGGCGTCGGCGCTGGACGCGGCCCACGAACACGACCTGGTCCACCGGGACGTCAAGCCCGCCAACATCCTGGTCGCCGCGGGAACCGACAGCGACCACCCCGAGCACATCTACCTCACGGACTTCGGGCTGACGAAGAAGGCGCTCTCGCTCACCGGGTTCACCACCGCCGGCGAGTTCGTCGGAACGCTCGACTACATGGCCCCGGAACAGATCACCGGCCGTCCCGTGGACGGCCGGTGCGATCTCTACAGCCTCGCCTGCGTGGTCTACGAATCCCTCGCCGGAGGGCCGCCCTTCGTGCGCGACGAGGACGTCGCCCTGCTCTGGGCGCACCAATACGACCAGCCGCCTCCCGTGACCGAGAGGCGGCCGGACATCGCGCCCGCTGCCGATGAGGTACTGGCGAAGGCCCTCGCGAAGATTCCCGAGGACCGGTACAACTCCTGCCTGGAATTCGTGGCGGCCCTGCGCGCGGCCACCGGGACCGGGAACGGCGCCGTCAAGCGCACCGTCGTGGCGAACCCGGCGCCGCCCCCGGAGCCCCCGGCCTGGGCCCGGCCGGTCTTCCCCGACCCGTACGCCCGGCGCCCGTAGGCCCGTACGTCACAGCCCCAGGGCGATGGCCAGGCGGGTCATCTCCGCCGTGGTGTTGATGCCCAGCTTGGCCCGGATGCGGCGCAGGTACGCGTCCACCGTGTGCTTGGAGAGTCCCATGAGGCGGGCCGTCTGCAGGTACGTGCACCCGGCGGCGATGTGGCGCAGGGCCTCCTGCTCACGCGGGGCCAGTACGGTGGCCGGGGCTTCGACGTGCGGCGTGGCGAGTGTGAGGCTCATGGGATTTCCTCCGACGAATCGGGTCGGTCATCACTGCTCACGCCCTTGTCAGCAGGGGACATATCCCGAATGTCGTTGTATGTCCCTGTTAAAGAGCTTGTTCGTCGGAGTTCATGGCGGTGTCCGCCGACTGTCACAGCGGTGTCACAGGGACCCGAAGTCGACGAGGGACTGCTCCGCCCAGATGGTCTTGCCGATGGGCGTGTGCCGGGTGCCCCAGCGCTGGGCGAGCTGGGCGACCAGCAGCAGACCCCGCCCTCCCTCGTCGAAGATCCGCGCCCGCCGCATGTGCGGGGCGGTGCTGCTCGTGTCGGAGACTTCGCAGATCAGCGTGGACTTGTCGTGGATCAGCCGCAGCTGGACCGGCGGCGCGCCGTACCGGATGGCATTGGTGACCAGTTCGCTCACCACGAGCTCGGTGACGAACGAGGCCTCCTCCAGCCCCCACGCCGTCAGCTGCTCGGTGGTCCTGCGGCGGGCCTCGGAGACGACGGACGGGTCGGAGGACAGGTCCCAGACGACGACCTGGTCGGCGTGGAGGGCCCGGGTCCGGGCGACGAGCAGGGCCACGTCGTCATCGGGCCGGTGCCTCAGCAGGGCCGTCAGCACCCGGTCGCAGACCGTGTCCAGGGTGGAGGCCGGCCGGACGAGAGCCGTCAGCATGGTGCTCAGGGCCTCGTCGATGTCGTGGTCGCGGGTCTGGAGCAGGCCGTCGGTGTACAGCGCCAGCATGCTGCCCTCGGCCAGCTCGACCTCGACGGTCTCGAAGGGCAGGCCGCCCAGGCCCAGCGGCGGCCCCGCCGGGACGTCGAGCAGGTACGCCGAGCCGTCCGGGTGGACCACGGCCGGTGGCGGGTGACCGGCCCGGGCGACGGTGCAGCCGCGGGTGACCGGGTCGTAGACCACGTACAGGCAGGTGGTGCCGATGCCCCCGGCGGACTCCCCGCCCCCCTCCTGGTCGGCCTCGTCGGCGGACAGGTGGATGATCAGGTCGTCGAGGTGCGTGAGCAATTCGTCGGGCGGCAGGTCGACGTCGGCCAGCGTGCGCACCGCCGTACGCACCCGGCCCATGGTGGCGGAAGCGCGGATGCCGTGGCCGACGACGTCGCCCACCACCAGGGCCACCCGCGCTCCGGACAGCGGGATCACGTCGAACCAGTCGCCGCCCACCCCCGCCTCTCCGCCGGCGGGCAGGTAACGGGAGGCGATCTCCAGCGCCGCCTGATCGGGCAGGGTGTGCGGCAGCAGGCTGCGCTGCAGGGTCATCGTGCTGGTGTGCTCGCGGGTGTACCGGCGGGCCTTGTGGATGCTGAGCGCCGCCTTCGCCGTCAGCTCCTCGGCCATCAGCAGGTCCGCCTGCTGGAAGGGCTCCGCACGCTCGTGACGGCTGAAGACGGCCAGGCCGATCGTGACGCCGTCGGCGCGCAGCGGCACCAGCATCAGCGCGCGGGCCCCGTACTCGCGGATCCAGGCGGCCGAGGCGTCCTGGGCCAGCCACCGGGCCACGGCCGGGTCCGTGCCCGCGTACACGGCGCCCCGGCCCGCGGCCAGACACTCGGCGGGCGGCGACATCGGCGGATAGGCGGCCCGCGCCCCGACCCCGACCCGGGCCTCCGGGCCCCCGGTCAGGACCGACCGCACGGCGGTGCGCGACACGGTGACCGGCCCCGCCGCACGGCCGCGCGACGCCTCGTCACCGCGCGGCGGTGGCTCCAGCAGATCGACCACGGCGAGGTCGGCGAGCCGGGGCACGGCCACGTCCGCGAGCTCCTGGGCGGTACGGGTGCTGTCCAGGGTGGTGCCGATCGGCGCGCCGGCCACGTCCGGCATGAGCAGGTGCTGCCGCGTCTGCCCCTCCAACGCGGTCTTGTCGTGGGCGGACAGGCCCACGGCACGTACCCGGCCGTCCGGGTCCCGCACCGGGGAGAGCGAGGTCGCCCAGCCGTGCTCCGGGCTCGTCCCCGGCGGGCTGACGAAGGTGTCCAGGTGTTGCGGCTCGCCCGTTTCCAGCACCAGGCGCATCCTGCGCTCGGTCTCGTCGCTCACCGGATCCGGCGCGATCTCCGGCAGCCTCCGGCCGCGCATCTCCGCCTCCGTGAGCGACAGCGTGCGCTCCATTCCGCGGTTCGCGCGCAGCAGCCTCAGATCGGCGTCGAAGATCGCGAGGAAGCAGGGCGACTGGTCGAAGGCCCATGCGTCCAGCGCGACCTGCGGCCGCTCACCGGGGGAGGTGGGAGTTTGCTCCATCGCCGCTCATCTCGCCCTCGCTAGTTCCCTTGCCGATGTCCGACGGCACCCCGTACGGCGAGGGGCTCCACTGACAAGCATGATCCAGCCACGCAGGGAGCACCAACGCAGTGCCGGCACGTGCCGCGCCGTCACGGCCGCGCGAGGACGAGGGCCAGCAGCGCGCCGCCCGGCCGCCACACCATCGCGCGGCGCCGGCCGCCCAGGACGGGCGGAGCCAGGCCGAGGAGCGCCACACCGCGCGGAGCGGAGCCGAAGACACCGCTCCGGTCGGCCTTGACCGCGGCCTCCTTCAGCGCCCAGGCGGCGGCCAGGGCCTCGGCCCGGTCCGTACCGACGAGGGAGAGCTCCCCGGGCGAGAAGACGTGCTCCGCGACCCGGCGCACGGCGGCGGCCGAGCCGGTCTCGCACAGGTCCACGCCGACCGGTTCCGGAGCGAGCGCGGCGGCCACGTGGCGCGGGGTGTGGCTGATGGAGACGTGCAGCGCCTGCACCGGGCCGCCGCCGACGACCGCGTACGGACTCCCGTCGGCCCGCGGCAGGACCTCCACCTCGCGCTCCGGCACCGCCAGGGCCTCGGCCACCAGCCGCTTGGCGAGCAGCCGGCCGGCCAGCCACTCGGCCCGCCGCCGGGCCGGGAGCGCCCCGGCCACCCGCCGTTCGGCCGGAGAGAGTCCGGGAGAGGGCGGCGGCGCCTCGCGCGGGCCGGTGCGGCGGGCCACGAGGAGGGCCGCCCCGCCCCAGCGGTGGACGCGGCCCGTGGCGATCGGCGGGAAGGCGCCGGCCGCCACGGCGGCGGGCGTCATGCGGCGGCCTCGGCCGGAGCCGGAGCCGGAGCCGGGTCCAGGCGCCGCAGCTCCTGCGCCAGCGCGCCGACCGTACGGCGGATCTGGTCGGGCGTGTGCTCGTGGGTGACGAAGAAGCGGAGCCGGGCCATCTCCTCGGGCACGGCCGGATACAGGATCGGGTTGACGCTGACGCCCTGCCGGAACAGCGCCTCCGCGAGCCGCAGGGTCTTCGCCGAGTCCCCGACGACGCACGGGACGATGGCCGTGCCCCGGCTCCGGCCGGTGTCGACGCCCTCGGCGCGCGCGAGGCGGAGGAACAGCGCGGCGTTCTCCGCGAGCCGCGCCACCCGCTCCGGCTCGGCACGCAGCACCCGCAGGGCCGTCAGCGAGGCGGCGGTGTCGGCCGGGGTCGCACCGGCGCTGAAGACGAACCCCGGAGCGGTCCAGCGCAGGTACTCGACGACCGCCCGGCTCCCTGCGACGTAGCCGCCGCAGCTCGCCAGGGCCTTCGACAGGGTGCCCGACCACAGCTCCACGGCCCGGCGGTCGATGCCGAAGTGCTCGCCGATGCCGCGCCCCGTCGCACCGGTGGTTCCGATGCTGTGCGCCTCGTCGATCATCAGCAGGGCGCCGTGCCGGCGCTTGACCTCGACGAGCGCGGGCAGGTCGGCGATGTCCCCGTCCATGCTGTACACGCCCTCGACGACGACGAGGACCCGCCGGTACTGGTCGCGGACCTGCGTGAGGAGGGCGTCGAGGGCCGCCGCGTCGTTGTGCGGGAACGGCCGCCGGGTCGCGCCCGAGAGCGCGCAGCCCCGCAGGATGCTGTCGTGGGCGAGGGAGTCGTGGACGACCAGGTCGCCCGGTCCGACGAGGTGCCCGATCACGGTGACGTTGGTGGCGTGCCCGTTGGCGAGCGAGAGCGCGTCCTCGCATCCGAGCAGGTCGGCGAGGTCCGCGTCGAGCTCCAGGTGGAGCGGACGGGTGCCGGACAGGAGCCGGCTGGCCGAGGCGGAGGTGCCGTAGCGCTCGACCGCCTCCTTGGCCGCCCCGGTCACCCGGGGGTGCGTGGCCAGGCCGAGGTAGTTGTAGCCGGCGAAGGAGAGGAGTTCGCGGCCGTCGACGACGGTGGTGTCCGTCAGCCCGCCCTCGTGGACGAGGAAGTACGGATTGGCGACCCCGAGCCCGCCGAGTGCGGCGACCCGTCGGGCGTGCGCGGTGACTTCCGGGAAGCACTCGATCCGGGTGTGCTCCTCGGGCAGCGGGGGAGGGGTCCCGGCCTCGTCCTCGTACTCGGCACGCTGTCCCGGTACGGGGACGGGTACGGCTTCGGCTTGGGCTTCGGCTTCGGCAGCCGGTGTCTCGGGGGAGCCGGTCGCGATCAGGGCGGCGATCCGGCCGGCGGTCGGCCGGTCGGCGACCCTCTCGTCGAACCTCCACCCGGGCCACTGCCGCTTGAGGGAGGTGAACAGGTCGGTCAGCATCAGCGAGTCGAAACCGAGATCGTCGATCAGCAGCTGGTCGGCCCGCAGACCGCTCACCGGGTACGCGCTGATCCGGGCCACGTGACCGAGCACGGTCTCGGTGACCTCGTGGATCCCCCCGGTCGGCGAAGGCCGCCCACCGCCCGCCACGACCCGCCCGCCCGCCCCCGATTCCCCTTCGGACCGCGCCGCAGCCGCTGCGGATGCCGGTGCCGGTGCCGGTGCCGGTGCCGGGGGCCGAGCGGGAGCCTCGGTGTGCGGCTGCGCCTGCGCCTGGGCCTGCGCCTGGGCCTGCGCCTGGGCCTGCGGCTGCGCTTGGGCCTGCGCCTGCTCCTGCGGCTGCGGCTGCGGCTGCGGCTGCGCCTGCTCCTGCGGCTGCGGCTGCGGCTGCGCCTGCTCCTGCGCCTGGGCCTGCGGCTGAGCCTGGGCCTGCGCCTGCGGCTGCGGCTGGGCATGGGCATGGGCCGGAGCCGGGGCCTGCGCCTGGGCATGGGCTTGGGCATGGGCCGGGGCCGGGGCATGGGCATGGGCATGGGCCGGGGCTTCGGCCGGGGGCCGGGGGGCCGTGGGCGGGTGGGGCCGGAGGTGGGGTGGGGCGGGGCGGCGGGCCGTTATCCAGTGGGAACGCGTGTCCAGCTTCGCCACCGGGAGGTCCAGCAGACGGCGGTCCTCCCGCGGGACCAGCGCGCGCGGGTCGACCGGGGCGCCCAGGACCGCGAGCCGGGCCAGGGCCAGCACGAACGCGCGGCCGCCGTCCGGCTCCGCCGCCGCGGCGGGGACGAGGTGGACGTCCCCGTGGCCGGCGAGGTTGCGGCGGACCGAGGTGAGCAGTGAGCTGCCGCCGGTCACCTGCACGAAGACCCGGGCCCCCTGCCCGTACGCCGTGCCCACCGCCTCGGAGAAGCGCACCGGCGTGGACGCGTGCCGCACCCACAGCTCGCGCAGCTGCCCGGCGTCGGTGCAGACGGCTGCGTTCACCGACGAGACGAAGGGAAGGAGGGGGCTGCCGACACGGCGGGCCGCCAGGTCCGCGCGCATGCTCTCCTCGGCGGACGCCAGCCGCGGCGAGTGGAAGGCGTTGGACACGTCCAGCACCGCCGTGACGACCCCGGCCTCGGAGCACGCCTTCCGCAGCGCGGCGAGCCCCTCGGGCGTGCCGCTGACGACGACCTGCCGGGGCTGGTTGAAGCAGGCGAGCCACACGTCGTCGATGCCGTCGACCAGCCGGCGGCAGGTCTCCTTGTCGCTCTGCACCGCGAGCATCCCGCCCCGCAGGCCCCTCTCGGCCAGCCGCAGGGCGGCCCCGCGGTGGACCAGCAGCCGCACGGCGTCCTCGTCGGTGAGTGCTCCGGCGGCCGCGGCGGCGGCGAACTCCCCGACGCTGTGCCCGAGGGTGACGTCGGGGGCCACCCCGCAGTCGGCGAGCAGCCGGGTGGTGGCGATCTGGACGGTGCCGAGCAGCGGCTGGCACACCTCGGTGGCGGTGATCCGCTGCCTGAGCTCCTCGGTGTCGCGGCCCCCCGCGGCCCCGCCGTACAGCAGATCGGCGACGTCGAAGCCGGTGTCCCGGCGCGCCACGGCACTCAGGACGCCGACGGTCGCCCGGAAGCCGGTGAACCGTTCGTGGAGGTCCGCCATCATGCCCGGCGCCTGACTGCCCTGGCCGGGGAACAGGAAGGCGATCCGGCGCTGCTCGGCCGACAGCGGGGCGTCGGCGGCGAAGGCGCCGTCCCCCAGGTCGCCCCGGAGGCCTTCGACGAGCTGCTCGCGGGCCTCGCGCAGCCGCTCGGTGAACTCCTCCGTGCCGGTGGCGACGATCGCGAGCCGCGCCTTCAGCGGCCGGCGGGAGCCCAGCGTGTGCGCCAGCGCCGCGAGCGGCGGCCGGTCCGCCGGGTCGAGCGCGTCCAGGTGGTCGAGCACCTCGCCGATGTGCCGGTGCAGCTGCCGGGGGCCGCCGGCCGACAGCAGTACGAGCTGCGGCGCGGGCGGGCTGTCGCTCCGTACGGGGGAAGCGGCCGTGGCCGGCGCCTCCTCCAGCACCACGTGGACGTTCGTGCCGCCGAAGCCGAAGGAGCTGACGGCGGCCCGGCGCGGGGCCTGCCCCTCCGGCCAGGTCCGCGCGGTCTCGGCGATGCGCAGGCCCGCCGCGGAGACGGCCAGGTCCGGGTGCGGCACGGTGTGCGGCTGCGGCACGATCGTGCGGTGGTGGACGACCAGGGCCGTCTTGATCAGCCCCGCGACGCCCGCCGCGGACAGGGAGTGCCCGATGAGGGCCTTGCCCGCGCCGAGGTAGCACAGCGCGGGGTCGTCGTCGGGCCACTCGGTCCGCAGCCGGCGCAGCGCCTCCGTCTCGGCGCGGTCGCCCGCGGCCGTACCGGTGCCGTGCGCCTCCAGGAAGCCCACGGAGGAGGGGGCCACACCGGCGTCCTCGTAGGCGCGGTGCATCGCGCGCAACTGGCCTTCGGCGGTGGGGACCAGGGGCCCGGGGGAGGCGCCGTCGTTGGCCGAGCCGATGCCCTTGATCACGGCGTACACGCGGTCGCCGTCGGCGAGCGCGTCGGCCAGCGGCCGGAGGACGAC
Source organism: Streptomyces sp. NPDC053432 (assembly GCF_055585365.1). Lineage (NCBI taxonomy): Bacteria > Bacillati > Actinomycetota > Actinomycetes > Kitasatosporales > Streptomycetaceae > Streptomyces > Streptomyces sp. NPDC053432. Next base: position 44,515 of record NZ_JBVJKF010000013.1, on the reverse strand, counting down.
GACACCGGCGCCCTCGCCGAGGACGAACCCGTCGGCCTCCTCGTCGAACGGGCGGCACACGCCGGCCGCGGACAGGGCGCGGAGCCGGGAGAAGCCGATCAGGCTGTCGGGGGTGAGGTTGAGGTAGACCCCGCCGACGACGGCGGTCCGGCAGGTGCCCTGGCGCAGGTGGGCGACGGCCTGGTCGAGCGCGACCAGCGAGCCGGAGCAGGCGGCGTCGACCGCGAAGCTGGGGCCGCCCAGGTCGAAGTGGCGGCTGACGGTGCCGGCCGCCATGTTGAGGAGGCTCCCGGGGAGGGTGAAGCTCTGGATGGAACCGAGCAGGCCCGCCCGCTCCCGGACGGCGCCGATGCCGCCGGGGTCGTCCTCGGAGAGGGACTCCTCGGCCAGGGTGATGGCTCGTACCGGGGCCGTCATCAGGACCTTGTAGTCGGACACCGACAACCCGAAGAACACCCCGGTGTTCTCCCGGTCGAAGTCCCCGCGGCCCAGCCCCGCGTCGTCGAGGGCCTCGCGGGTGACGTCCAGCATCAGCCGGTGCTGTGGGTCCATGGCCCGGGCGCGCGCGGGAGGCACTCCGTAGTGTTCGGCGTCGAAGCGGTCCACGCCGTCGAGGAAGGCGACCCGGTCGGTGTAGGCCGCGTTGGGGGCCGAGGGGTTGCCGGGTTCGTGGAAGGCGGCGTGGTTCCAGCGTCCCGCCGGGACGGCGGAGAACTGCCGCTCCGCGCTCATCAGGAGCTTCCAGTAGCCGTTGACGTCGGGGGCTCCGGGGAAGCGGCAGCCGAGTCCGGTGATGGCGATGTCGTTCATGACGGTTCTTCCTTCGCTGTGCGGGAGCCTTCGGGGACGGGACGAGGGGGGCGTCGAGGGTGCGCCGGGTCGTCAGCGGCGCGCGGGGGTCCGGGTGCAGAGCGGGGTGCGGACCGGGGCCCGGTTCCGGGCCGGCGGGCACCTCCCGGAGGTGCCCGGGGGAGGCCGCGGAGCCGGCCGCACCCCGCTCCGCCGCAGCGGACGCGGCGCCCACCAGTTCCAGCGGCCGGCCAGGCGCATCAGCGCCGGTACGAGGACGCCGCGGACGAGCGTGGCGTCGAGGAGGACGCCCAGCGCCGCGCCGAGGCCGAAGAACTGGAGGAGGGAGACCCGGGAGGTGCCGAAGCCCAGCAGGGTGAAGGCGAGCAGGGCGCCTGCGGTGGTGACGATCCCGCCCGTACGGGCGATGCCCGAGACGATCGCCCGGGCGTCGTCCTGCCCGGCGTCGTGGGCCTCCTTGATGCGGGCGAGGACGAACACCTCGTAATCGACCGACAGTCCGAACACGATGCAGAACAGCAGAACCGGCATGGTCGTGCTGAGGGGGCCGGGCGTGAAGCCGAGCAGCCCGTTCAGATGCCCGGTCTGGAAGACCCACACCATGGCGCCGAGAACCGCCGTGAGGCTCAGCGCGTTCAGCGCGATGGCCTTGAGGGGCAGGAGCAGACTGCGGGTGAATCCGAGCAGCAGCACGAACGTGGTCAGCGTGATCACGGAGAGCGCCAGCGGCAGCCGGTCGCCCACCGTGGCCTTGGCGTCGACCAGTACGGCGCTCGGGCCGCCGACCAGCACCTCGGTGCCCGCCGGGGCCGGAGCCCCGCGGACCTCGCGCACGAGCCGCTGAGCGGCCTGCGACCGGGGGTCGGCCAGCGGGACCACGGAGAGGCGGGCCGGACCCTCGCCGACGGGACCCGTGACCTGCGCGACCTGCGGCAGCGCGGCCAGCCGGCGGGCGTACTCCGCCCGCGCCCGCGGGGACGCCGTCCCCGTCATGACGACGGTCAGCGCGCCCGGCCCCTTCAGGTCGAACTCCTCCCGCACCAGGTCCCCCGTACGTCGGCTCGACGCGCTCGGCGGCAGCGCCCGGTCGTCCGGGGTGGCGAAACCGGCGTGCGCGAACGGTCCGGCCAGCAGCGCCAGCAGACCGATCACCGGCAGCGCCGCGGCCATCGGGCGGCGTACGACGGTCCGCGCCAGCCCCTCCCAGAAACGGGAGTGCGAGCCCGACCGCGCCCGGCGGCGCCACGGCACGGGCCAGGCGTTCACCCGCTTGCCGAGCAGGGTGAGCAGGGCCGGCAGGACGGTCACGGCGCTCACGGCCGCGATCGCCACCACGGCGATGCCCGCGTAGGCGAAGGAGCGCAGGAAGTACGGAGGGAACACCAGCAGCGTCGCGAGCGCGGCCGACACCGTGGCGGCACTGAAGAGGATCGTGTGGCCGGCGGTGCGCACGGTGCGGACGGCGGCGTTGCGCGGCCGGTACCCGGCGGCCAGCTCCTCGCGGAACCTGGAGACGATCAGCAGCCCGTAGTCGATGCCGAGCCCCAGGCCGAGGGCGGTGGTGAGGTTCAGCGCGAACACCGACACGTCGGTGACGGCGGCGAGGACGCTCAGCACCAGCAGGGTCCCGGCGATGGCGAGGACCCCGATCAGCAGGGGCAGCGCGGCGGCCACCACACTGCCGAACACCAGCACGAGCAGGACCAGGGTGCCCGGCAGGACCACGGACTCGGCGCGCTTCAGGTCGGACTCCGCGACGTCCTGGAGCTCGGCGTCGACCAGGGCGGAACCGCCCACGTGCACGTCCAGGCCGGCCGTCGGGGCCCCCGGGGCGCGGGCCGGGCCGGCGGCCGGGGTGCTCAGCTCCTCGCGCAGGCGCCCGACCCGCTCGGCGAGCCGCTGCCCGTCGCCGTCCACATGCGCGACGATCATGGCCGAGTGGCCGTCCCGGCTGCGCAGCGCCGCCGGGTCGCCTCCCGACCAGTACGAGCTCACCGCGCTCACGTGCGGCCGGGCGGCCAGCCGCCGCACCAGGGCCTCGCCCGCGCGCCGCGCCTCCGGATCGTCCACGTAACCGCCGCGCGTCCGTGCGACGACGACCAGGTTGGGGGAAGCCCCCAGGTGCTCGGCCGCCACCCGGGCGGCCCGGCTGGACTCGGAGCGCGGATCGTCGTAACCCTGCGTCTTGAGCCGGCCCGCCGACGAGGCGCCGAACACGGCGGACAGCACCAGGAAGACGAGCGCGGCGAAGAGGACGAACCGGGGGCGGCGGGTCACGAAGACCCCTGCACGGGGGTACATGCTGCCTCCGATCCGGTCCCGGTCTCGCTGGTGTCCGGTCCTGCCGCGGTGTGCGGAAGGCCGGATTCCACCGTGCCCGGGGGAGGAACGGAGCCGTAGCCCCGGCAATTCGTCACTTGACAGGAGCCGCCCGCCGGTGTCCGCGTCGTCCACAGGCCGGGGCGGAAGGGACGGGTGTGTCGGCGTGTGCCGCTAGGCTTCTCGGATGGCCCTTCCGGACGCGTCCCCCGAGATCTCCGATGCTCTGCGTGTGCTCCACCGCGTCTTCGGATACGACTCCTTCCGCGGCGAGCAGCAGGAGATCATCGAGCAGGTGATCGGTGGCGGCGACGCCCTCGTGCTCATGCCGACCGGCGGCGGCAAGTCGCTGTGCTACCAGATCCCGGCGCTCGTCAGAGAGGGCACGGGCGTCGTGGTCTCGCCGCTCATCGCGCTGATGCAGGACCAGGTGGACGCGCTCACCGCCCTCGGCGTACGCGCCGGATTCCTCAACTCGACGCAGGACCCGTACGAGCGGCAGGCCGTCGAGCAGGCCTTCCTCGCCGACGAGCTGGACCTGCTCTACCTGGCGCCCGAGCGGCTGCGCACGGAGGGCACCCAGCGGCTGCTCGACCGGGGCAAGGTGGCGCTCTTCGCCATCGACGAGGCGCACTGCGTGGCCCAGTGGGGCCACGACTTCCGGCCCGACTACCTCGCGCTGTCCATGCTGCACGAGCGCTGGCCGAAGGTGCCGAGGATCGCGCTGACCGCGACGGCCACCGAGGCCACGCACGCCGAGATCGCGTCGCGGCTCGGCCTGGAGGACGCCCGGCACTTCGTCGCCAGCTTCGACCGGCCGAACATCCAGTACCGCATCGTCCCGAAGAACAACCCGCTGAAGCAGCTCCTGGAGCTGATCCGGACCGAGCACGACGGGGACGCCGGAGTCGTCTACTGCCTCTCGCGCTCCTCGGTGGAGAAGACGGCGGCCTTCCTGGTCGAGCAGGGCATCGACGCCGTGCCGTACCACGCCGGAATGGACGCCCGCGCCCGCGCCGCGAACCAGTCGCGCTTCCTCCGCGAGGACGGGGTCGTGGTCGTGGCCACGATCGCCTTCGGCATGGGCATCGACAAGCCGGACGTGCGCTTCGTGGCCCACCTGGACCTGCCGAAGTCGGTCGAGGGCTACTACCAGGAGACCGGCCGCGCGGGCCGCGACGGCGAGCCGGCCACGGCATGGCTGGCGTACGGCCTCCAGGACGTGGTCCAGCAGCGCAAGATGATCGACGGCTCCGAGGGCAACGAGGCGCACCGCCGGTCGCTGGCCATGCACCTGGACGCCATGCTCGCCCTGTGCGAGACGGTCGCCTGCCGCCGGGAGCGGCTGCTGGAGTACTTCGGACAACTCGGCGGGCCCTGCGGGAACTGCGACACCTGCCTCACGCCGGCCGAGTCCTGGGACGGCACGGTCGCCGCCCAGAAGCTGCTGTCCACGGTGTGGCGGCTGGCGAAGGAGCGGCGCCAGAAGTTCGGCGCGGGCCAGATCATCGACATCCTGCAGGGCAAGAAGACGGCCAAGGTCATCCAGTTCGACCACGACGCGCTGTCGGTGTTCGGGGTCGGGGCGGACCTGAGCACCGCGGAGTGGCGCGGGGTCGTGCGCCAGCTGCTGGCGCTGCGGCTGCTGGCGGTGGAGGGCGACTACGGCACGCTCGTCCTCACCGACGACAGCGGCGAGGTGCTGGGCGGGCGCCGCCAGGTCACCATGCGCAAGGAGACGGCGGCGGCCGCCACCGCCCGCAAGGAAGCCGGGTCCCGCAAGGGGAAGGGCTCCCGCGTACCGGCGGACCTGCCGGCGGCGGCGGTACCGGTCTTCGAGGCCCTGCGCGCCTGGCGGGCCGCGACGGCGAAGGAACAGGGCGTGCCGGCGTACGTCGTCTTCCACGACGCGACGCTGCGGGAGATCGCCACGCGGGTGCCGGGCACGGTGGAGGAGCTGGGCACCATCGGCGGGGTCGGCGAGGCGAAGCTCGCGAAGTACGCCGAAGGCGTGCTGGACACGCTGGCCGAGGCCCACGCCACGGTCCCGTCGCCGGGCGGTCCGCCGGCGGCGGAGTCCGTGCCGACGCATGCCTCCCCGCCCGTCGCCCCGCACGAGGAGGAGGAGGAGCCGCCGCCGTTCGACGACGAGGACCCGCCGTGGGACGACTGGGAGTGAGCCGCTGCGCGGGGCCCGGCCCCAGCCCCGGCTGCCGGCCGCCCGACTAGCCGGCCAGCAGCCGGGTGCGGAACAGGCCCAGCACCTGGTCCAGCGCCGCCCGGGTCGGTTCCCCGGGGGCGTCGATCAGGTGCTCGGTCAGCACGGAGTGCGGGGGCAGCACGGCCTCCGGGTTGGCCGCGCCGTCCTCCAGTTCCACCGCGACGAAGGCCTCGCCGAGCTCGCGCCGCAGGTACGCGAACCGGTCCCCGGGGACGAACTTGTCGCCCTTGAACCGCAGCCCCAGAACCTGCAGCCCCTCGCGCTCGCACCGCCCCCGTACGACGGCCATCTCCTCCGGGCTGATGTCGATCCCCCGCGACCGGCTCGCCGAGACGGGCACCGGCAGCGAGGGCTGCGACAGCACCGGGGCGACCAGCCGGGGGTCGGTGGCCATGGCCAGGGCGAAGCCCCCGGTCAGGCACATCCCCACGGCGCCGACGCCCGGGCCGCCGCACCGCTCGTGCTCGTGTGCCGCCAGCGCCCGCAGCCAGTCCACGACCCCGGAGCTGCGGCCCGTCGCCAGCAGCGTGAACTCCCGGCTGACGCACACCTTGAGGACCGACGAGAGCCCGTACCGGGCGGCGCTCAGCCGGCCGTGCGCCTCGGGACGGGGATCGCGGCCGGGCTCGCCGAACAGCACCGGGAGCACGGCCGTGCAGCCGATCGAGGCGACCCGGTCGGCGAACTCCAGCACCTTCGGCGTGATGCCCGGTATCTCGGCCATCACGATCACGGCGGGTCCGGTACCGCGCCGCAGGATCCGGCGTTCGGTGCCCCCGTACGTGAACGTGCTCTTCTCGTAGCCGGACAGGTCGTGGTCCGTCATGAGTCTCCTCGCCCCCTGCGCGCTCCGGATCGTGCCGGGAGATCTTCGCCGGCCCGGGGGGAGTCTGGCACGCGAGCGGGCGTGCCCGGGGGCGCGGGCGGAGACTGGGGGCATGCGGGTGGATTCGCGTGCCATCGAGCTCGGCGGCCTGACCAAGACGTACGGGCCGGTCGTCGGTGTCGAGGCGCTGAGCCTGACCGTGGACGAGGGCGAGGTGTTCGGGTTCCTCGGACCCAACGGAGCGGGCAAGACGACCACCCTGCGCTGTCTGACCGGGCTGCTGCGGCCCACGGCGGGGCGGGTCAGGGTGCTCGGCCTGGACCCCGTACGCGACCACCGCCGGCTCGCCGAGGCGCTCGGCTACCTCCCCGGCGAGCTGCGGCTCTACCCGGAACTCACGGGCGCGCAGACCCTGGACCTGCTGTGCTCCCTCCAGGGCGTGCCCGCCCCGAGCCGCGGCGCGCTGTGCGAGCGGCTGGGGCTGACCGGACCCGTCCTGCGCCGCACCGTGGGCGGGTACTCGCGCGGCATGAAGCAGAAGCTGGGGCTCGTCCAGGCGCTCCAGCACGATCCCCGGCTGGTCGTGCTCGACGAGCCGACGGAGGGGCTGGACCCCCTGGTCCAGGAGACGTTCTTCGAGCTGATGGCGGAGGCGGCCGCCGCCGGGAGGACGGTGCTGCTGTCGAGCCACGTGCTGCCCGAGGTGCAGCGGGCCTGCGGGCGCGTGGCCATCGTCCGCGAGGGGCGGCTGGTGACGGTGGAGAGCGTCGCGTCCCTCCGCGAGGCCCGGGCCCGGCGGATCCGCCTGGACTTCGGGGACGCGAAGGGCACACGGCCCCTGGGGCGGGCCGACCGGTGGGCGCCGCGGTGGGAGGGAGACCGGGTCGAGCTGCTCGTACCCCCGGCCGAGGTGGTGCGGGCCCTGCGGAGCCTGCTCGCCATGGGCGTGGCCGATGTGACGGTCGAGGAGGCGGGGCTGGACGAGGCCTTCCTCGACCTCTACCGCAACGGCAACGGCAACGGCAACGGTGCCGACGCCGGCGCCGGCACCGCGCAGGAGGGGCCGTGAGGACCCGGTGGCCGCTGCTGTGGCTGGCGCTGCACCGGCGGCGGAGGATGCTGATCGCCCTCGTGGTGGGCATGGTCGTCTTCGAGACGCTCATCGTGGTGGTGGCCGACACGATCGCCCCGGCGCAGCTGTTCGCGGCGGGCGGCAGGCAACCCCCCTCGGCGTTCCGGGCGTTCAGCGGATCCGGCGGAGACGTGTCGATCGCCAGCTACCCCGGGCTGCTCGGGGCCGGACTGGTGCACCCGTTCTGGATCGCCATGCAGCTGACCGCGATCGGATCGCTGGCCGCCGCCGCGGTGGCCGCGGACGTGGAGTCCGGGACCGTCGAACTGGTCATGGTGCGCCCGGTGAGCCGCGACCGGCTGCTGACCGAACGGGCGGCGGCGCTCGGCATCGCCGTCCTCGCCCTGAACGCGGCGGCCACGGCCGCGGTGGCGGCGGGGGTGTGGCTGTCGCCGGGCATCCACCGGGCCGTGCCCGTGAGCGGGGTCCTCGCCGCCGGGGTGATGGGATGCGGCTTCGCGTTCTGCGTGGCCGGCCCGGCGCTGGCCGTATCGGCCGCGGGCAGTCGGCGGGGTCAGGTGGTGGGGGCGACGATCGCCCTGGGGGCGGTCGGCTTCGCCCTGAACTTCATCGCCCTGGCCTGGTCCAGCGCGGCGCCGCTGAGTTTCGTCAGCCCGTTCCACTACTACACGCCGGGTGACGCGCTGGCCCGGGGCCAGGTGCTGTGGCCGCAGCTGGGCGTCCTCGTCGGAGTCGGCGTATTGGGGCTGGCGTCGGCGTACGCACTGCTGAGACGGCGGGACCTCGCGCCGTAGCCGTAGCCGTAGCCGTAGCCGCAGCCGCGGGCCCGCCCGCCGGGGGAGGCGCGCGCCGTGGGGTACGGCGCCTCCCCGGCGCCCCTGCGGTCAGGCCTCGTCACCCGGGGTGTACGAGCTGAACGGGGCCCAGCCCTTGACGGCGAAGCCGCCGCCGGCCCGGGCCACTTCGACGGCGCCGTGACCGCCGAAGTGCGCCGGGACCAGCAACCCGCCCCGGTCGGCGGCCCTGCCGAGCAGCCGGCGCCGTGCGGCCCGCGCCTGCCGGGGGTCTTCGCAGAAGCAGCTGTTCGCGTCCGGTTCCAGGATCTGCACCGGGCTGTGCAGCAGGTCCCCCACGAACACCGCCCGGTCCGTGCCGGAGGCGAGCTCGACCACGGACGAGCCGGGGGTGTGCCCGGCGGCCAGCTCCAGCCGCAGGTTCGCGTCGATCCGGTGGCTGTCGCCCTCCCACAGCAGGGTTCGGCCCGCCGCGTGGACGGGGGCGACGCTGTCCTCGAAGGCGGGGACGTTCCCGTCGCCGAGGACGGAAGCGTGACCGTTGGCGGGATTCCAGAAGTCGAAGTCGTCGCGGTGGATCAGGTAGGTGGCGTTCGGGAAGGTGGGCACCCAGTCGTCGCCGTCGAGACGGGTGTTCCAGCCCACGTGGTCCCCGTGCAGATGGGTGTTGACGACGAGGTCGACGTCCTCGGGCCGCACCCCGGCCCGGGCCAGGCCGTCCAGGAAGCGGGTCTCCTGCCGGTCCCAGGGCATGCCGGGGCGCGGCTTGTGGTTGCCGCCGCCGGTGTCGACGAGGATGGTGCGGCCCTCGCTGCGCAGCACCCAGGTCTGCAGCGCCGCCTGGGCGACGGGCGGCTCGCCGTCGGCGAACTCCGGTTCGAGCCAGGAGGATTCCTGCTTCCAGACGTCCGTGCTGCTGTCGGGGATGAAGTCGTGGGGGCTGAGGCCGAGGGGTCCGTAGTACTCGCGGACCCGGCTGACGACGACCTCGCCCAGTTCGATGGTGTCCATGGCCCCCACACTCGGCCGCCGCGCCGGGTGCAGCCACACCCTGCGCTGCCTATCCCTGGCAGGGAGCGGCTGGTGGACGGTCTCCCCCGGATACTGGGTCCATGGACGGACAGAGCTCTCTCGGCGCGTTCCTGCAGGCCCGCCGCTCCCGGCTGCGGCCCCAGGACATCGGCCTCGACACGTACGGGGAGAGGCGCCGCGTGCAGGGCCTGCGCCGTGAGGAACTGGCCCTGCTCGCCGGGGTCAGCGCCTCGTACTACGCCCGCCTGGAGCAGGGCCACGCGCACAACGCGTCACCGGAGGTGCTGGACGCGATCGCCCACGCCCTGAGGCTGGAGGAGGTCGAGCGCCGGCACCTGCACGACCTGGCGGGCGCCGCCGTACGGCGCCGTACGGCCCGCCGCCCGCCGGTGGAGCGGATCGCCCCGGCGACGCGCGCCCTGCTGGACTCCATGCCCGACGTGCCGGCCGTCGTCACGGGCCGGCGGACCGACGTACTGGCCTGGAACCCGCTGGGTCACGCCCTGTTCGCCGGCCACCTCGACCCGCTCGCACCGGACCGGCCGGCGGACCGCCCCAACAACGCCTCGCTCATGTTCCTCGACGCCCACACCCGGGACCTGTACGCCACCTGGGAGGACAAGGCACGGGCCGTCGTGGCCGGCCTGCGCTACGCGGCGGGCCGACACCCGGACGACGCGGCCCTCGTCGCCCTCGTCGGCGAACTCAGCATGCGCAGCGACGAGTTCGCGACGATGTGGGCCGACCACCGGGTGCGGCCCTGCACCATCGCCGAACACCGGCTGCGGCACCCGCTGGTGGGCACGCTCACGGTCACCCAGCAGGCGCTGACGATCTCCGAGGACCAGACGCTGGTCGTGGCGACCGCCCCGGCGGGCTCGGCCGCACACACGGCCCTGCGGCTGCTGGCGCAGGCCACGAGACCGGACCCGGCCCCGCCGACGGCACTCCGGGAGGAGGGCGCGGGAGCCTTCCCGCGGCCCGTTCCGCCGTACGCGGCCCACCCGCGGGAGAGGATGGGGGCATGAACCCCTCGCCCGAGCCCTACCGGCTCCTCGCCGGCGCCGACACCTCGCCGGTCGTCCTGCACGTGCCGCACTCCTCACGCGTCATACCGGAGCCGGTCCGCGCCGGCATCGTGCTGGACGACCGGGCGCTCGAGCGGGAGCTGGACCACATCACGGACTCCCACACCGCCGACATCGCCGCCGCGGCCGCCGCCCGTTCGGCCGTCACGCCGTGGCAGTTCGTCAACGGGCTGTCCCGGCTCGTCGTCGACCCCGAGCGGTTCCCCGACGAGCGCGAGGAGATGCTGGCCGTCGGCATGGGCGCGGTGTACACGCGCACCACGCACAAGGAGCGCCTGCGCCCGGACGGCTTCGACGGCGGGCCGCTGGTCGAACGCTGGTTCCACCCGTACGCGGAGGCCATGACGCGGGCCGTGCAGGACCGGCTGGAGGCGGTCGGGCGGGCCGTGGTCATCGACGTGCACTCCTACCCCACGGAGCCGCTCCCGTACGAGCTGCACGGCGACGGCGTCCGCCCGCCGGTCTGCCTGGGCACCGACCCCTTCCACACCCCGCCGGGCCTCCTCGCCGCGGCCGAGAAGGCCTTCGCGGGCTTCGGCGGCACCGGGCTCGACAGCCCCTTCGCCGGCACCTACGTGCCGCTGGCGCACTACGGCCGGGACGACCGGGTCAGTGCGCTGATGATCGAGATCCGCCGCGACGTCTACATGTCCGAACCGGGCGGACCCGCCGGCCCCGGCCTCGGCGCCCTGGCGGCCGCACTCGCCGAACTCGTGGACGCCGCCGCGCGGTTGCCCTGAGACATGGGCTGCCGGGTCCCGGCCGCCCCGCGCACGGGCCGGCCGGGACACCGGGCTCAGGCGAGGTCGAACCGGTCCAGGTTCATCACCTTGACCCACGCCGCCACGAAATCACGCACGAACCTCGCCCCGGCGTCCGCGGACGCGTACACCTCCGACAGCGCCCGGAGCTCGGAGTGCGAACCGAAGACGAGGTCGACCGCGGTGGCGGTCCACCGGACCTCGCCCGTGGCGCGGTCCCGCCCCTCGAAGACGTTCTCGTCCGCGGCCGACACCTTCCACTCCGTACCCATGTCCAGCAGGTTGACGAAGAAGTCGTTGGTCAGCGTCTCCGGCCGGTCGGTGAACACACCGTGCGGGGACTGCCCGAAACCGGCGTTCAGGGCCCGCATGCCGCCGATGAGGACCGTCATCTCGGGCGCGGTCAGCGTCAGCAGGCTGGCGCGGTCCAGCAGGAGGGTCTCGGGTGACAGCTTCTCGCCCGCCCGGAGGTAGTTGCGGAACCCGTCCGCCCGCGGCTCCAGCACGGCGAACGACTCCACGTCGGTCTGCTCCTGCGAGGCGTCCGTACGCCCCGGGGCGAACGGCACCGTGAGCTCGTGCCCGGCGCTCCTCGCCGCCCGCTCGACGGCCGCCGACCCGGCCAGGACGATCAGGTCGGCGAGCGAGACCTTCGCCCCGTTCTGCGTGTTGAAGTCCTGCTGGATCCCTTCGAGGGTCCGCAGCGCCTCGGTGACCTCGGGCAGGGCGTTGACCTCCCAGTCCTTCTGCGGCGCGAGCCGGATCCGCGCCCCGTTGGCCCCGCCCCGGTTGTCGGTGCCGCGGAAGCTCGCCGCAGAGGACCAGGCGGTGGCGACCAGCTGGGAGACGGACAGCCCCGACTCCAGCACCCGGTCCTTGAGCTCGGCGATCTCCTGGTCCCCGACCAGGGCGTGGTCGACCGCGGGGACGGGGTCCTGCCACAGCTGCGGCTCGGCGACCCACGGGCCGAGGTAGCGCGAGAGCGGGCCCATGTCACGGTGCAGCAGCTTGTACCAGGCCTTGGCGAACGCGTCCGCGAGCCGCTCCGGGTTCTCGTGGAAGCCCTTCGCGATCGGCCCGTAGACCGGATCCAGCTTCAGCGAGAGGTCCGTCGTCAGCATCATCGGAGCGTGCCGCTTCGACGGATCGTGCGCATCGGGCACCGTGCCCTGTGCCGAGGCGTCGGTGGGGGTCCACTGGTGCGCGCCCGCCGGGCTCGTCGTCAGCTCCCAGTCGTACCGGAAGAGGTTGTCCAGGTAGCCGTTGTCCCACTTCGTCGGCTCGGTGGTCCAGGCGCCCTCCAGCCCGCTGGTGATCGTGTGGACGCCCACGCCGCTGCCCTGGCTGTTCTTCCAGCCCAGGCCCTGCTGCTCGATGGGGCAGGCCTCGGGCTCCGGGCCGACGTACTCGGGGGAGACCGCGCCGTGGCACTTGCCGAAGGTGTGGCCCCCGACGATGAGCGCGACCGTCTCCTCGTCGTTCATCGCCATCCGCCCGAACGTCTCGCGGATGTCCCGGGCCGCGGCGATCGGGTCCGGGTTCCCGTTGGGGCCCTCCGGATTGACGTAGATCAGGCCCATCTGCACGGCGCCGAAGGGCCCGGTGAGCTCCCTGTCGCCGGTGTAGCGCTCATCGCCGAGCCAGGTGTCCTCCGGCCCCCAGAAGATCTCCTCGGCCTCCCAGATGTCCGGGCGCCCGAAGCCGAAGCCGAAGGTCTTGAACCCCATCGACTCCATGGCGCAGTTACCGGCGAAAACGAGAAGATCCGCCCATGAGATCTTCTGCCCGTACTTCTGCTTGACGGGCCACAGCAGACGGCGCGCCTTGTCGAGGCTCGCATTGTCCGGCCAGCTGTTCAGCGGTGCGAAACGCTGGGCGCCGGAGCCGCCGCCGCCGCGGCCGTCGGCGATCCGGTACGTTCCCGCGGCGTGCCAGCTCATCCGGATGAACAGCGGCCCGTAATGGCCGTAATCGGCGGGCCACCAGTCCTGTGAATCCGTCATCAGCGCGATGACGTCCCGCTTCAGGGCTTCGACGTCCAGGGTCGCGAATTCCTTGGCATAGTCGAATTCCTCGCCCAGTGGATTGGACCGGGGCGACTGCTGGTGGAGGACCTGGAGGTCCAGCTGGTTCGGCCACCAGTCCCGGTTCGACCTCGGGGGAGTCGGGGTGGGGGTCGGGGAGGGGATTGCGGGGTTCTCGCTCTCGCTGCCGGACACGTCCGTCCTTCTTCCTGTCGCGCTGTTCCATCTGCTGGCTCGGCGTCCGTATGGTCGCGCACAGCGGACCTCACCGCCACGAGAACACGCAGGGCTTCGCGTCCGGCAATCAGCCGAAGTCCATCCGAGTGATGCGGGGAAAATCGGATGGTCTTCCCAACATAATTCCGGCGGCTTTGCGTGAGCCCGAAAAGGTGAACAGGAAAGGGCACTACGGCCCGGCCGGATCAGAGTCCGGCGACCTTCGAGCTCGCAGCCAGCTCGTACACGAGAGTGACCGTGCGGCGCCCTCCGGGAGGCAGGGAGACGTCCCAGCGGACGATGCCGTCGGCGTCGACCGCTTCGGGAGCCGGGGAACAGGCGTCCTTCCGGAGGCGCACCTCCACCGCCGAGACCTCGGAGACCGGGATCCGCTCCCGGAGGACGACCACCCGCTCCCCGCGCTCCCCGGGAGCGGAGAACCGGGACAGGTGCAGCGTGACCGTACGGGTGACCACGGTCCGCTGCATGATCCCGGAGGTGTCGCGGGACTCCTCGGTGCGCCGGACCACTCCGTGGTCGTCGCAGCTGCCGAACGCCAGCTCCACGGGCGCGCCCGGCGCGGTGAAGTCCAGCGTGCCCCGGCCGCTGAACCCGCTGCCGCGGACCAGGTCCACGGGCCCGGCGAGCAGCGCGTGCCCGGACAGGTTGTCGAACCGCACCACCTGGGTGACCAGCGGCGACAGCTCGGGCGAGCAGGCGTACTCGCTGCTCGCGGGTGCGGTGGAGACCGAGAGCGGCACCCGGTGGGCGCGGCCGTCCGCGGGCACGGAGACCGGCACGGGTGAGCTCAGCACCCGCGCCTCGCCGCCGTCGTCCACGCCCGGCAGGCCGACCACGGGGGCCGGGCCGAGGTCCCCGATCTCCTCCTCGCGCAGCTCGACGTCGACCGTGCGGCGCTCCGCCGCGGAGCGGTCCTTGAGGGTCAGGACGTCCTCGCGGAGCCGCGGCGGATCGCCGGCCGGCGCCGACCGTGCGGTCGACAGCGTCAGCCGTACGTCGGACCAGTCCTCACCGGTGCGCTGCCAGACCACCGCGTCGGTCTCCAGCGTCAGCGCGTCCCCGTCCAGCACGGCCCGGTAGGAAGGCCGCCACAGCGCGCACGGGGTCAGGTGGCCCAGGCGCAGCCCGACCGGGCCGGCCGCCGCGGTCTCCACGGTCAGCTCGACATGGCCGACCAGCTCGGCCGGCTCCTCCCCGCCGAGCTGCAGGGCCCGCCGGATCTCCCCGAGCTCGGCGGCCAGCGCGGCCAGCCGGGCCTCCACGACGCGCAGCCGCTCCCCGTGGGTGTCGCGCTCCCCGTCGACCCGGTCCAGCTCGCCGGACCAGCGGGAGCGTTCGGCCTCCCCGGCGCCGGCGCCCTCGCCGATCTCGCGCAGCAGGTCCGTTGCGAGCCGGCCCAGCAGGTCCAGGCGGGTGAGCAGCCGGTCGCGCTGCCGCTCCAGGGCCGTCCGCTCCTCCTTGAGCGCGTGGACGCGCCGGCTCAGGGCGGAGTCGTCCTCGGCGGACGGCCGCGGCCCGCGCGGCGTCCACGTGCGGACGATCCGTACGTCGAGCACGGTCGCCGGGTGTTCGGCGGTCAGCTCGGCGTGCAGCGTCCGGTCGACGGCCAGCGCACTGACCGGCCCCAGACGCAGCCGCTGGACGCCCGCCTCCAGATCGAGCACGGTGCTGCGCTCGACATGGGCACGGTCCTCGAGGCACGTGACGGCGGTGACGGGAAGGGGGATCGGCTTCGGGACCGTGGACATGGCGGTGGTCAGCTCCTGCGGTTGCCGCCGACCAGGGCCTTGCCGGTCGGGATGCGGATCTCGTAGCCGCCGTCGAGGGCGGCGGTGGTGCCGGCGGGAAGGTCGAGGCGCCAGACGCGGGTGCCCGGGGCATGCTGCTCGGGCCCCTCGCCCTCCACGGGCTTCGTCCAGTCGGCCCGTTCCTCGATCCGGACGTCCGGCTCGGAGGTGACGGGCACCCGCTCGCGGACCTCGACGGTGACGGGCCCCGCGAGCCGGTTGGCCAGCTCGACGTGGACGCGGTGGTCGAGCACGGTGGTGTTGCCCCGCAGGCCCGAGGTCGACTCGGTCAGGTTCGTGCGGCGGGTGACCCGGATGCCCTCGGCCGGCCCGAGCCCGACCCGGCGCACACCGCCGGGTGCGAGCGTGGGCAGCGCGGCGGTCAGCAGGAACCCGTCGTCGACGACGACCTCCACCGGCCCGGCCAGCAGCGCCTGGTCGGTGGCGTTGGAGAGCACCAGCGTCGCGTACACCGTCTCCTCCACGGACGGCACGCAGAGGTACTCGGTGCGCAGGCCGACCGGGACCTCGCCGACGGTGACGGTGTGCCAGGTGCCGTCCGACGGGACGTCAGCGCGGGCGGCGGCGTCGAAGCGGTGGTCGAAGGAACCGGCCGACTCGCGGGGCCGCACCGCCCGCCCGGGCAGCGGCAGCGAGGCCACCGACTCGGCCCGGCGGCGGTACTCGTCGGCCACCGGGTCGGAGGCCGGGCCGGGGAACAGCCGGCCCCGGCGGGCGCCCGGCTCCTCGGGGCCCGACAGGACGAGCGCGGCGTAGTCCAGCTCGGCGCCGCTGGGCCGCGGCGGACCGGACACCGGGGCCGGGTCCGGAGCGGACGGCGGCGCGGCCATGCCGGCGGCGGCGGGGGTGGCAGGGGCGGCAGGTGCTGCGGGCGCGGGCGGCGCGGGCGGCGCCATCCGGGCCGGGGACCCGGCGAATCCCCCGCCCCCGCCACGTGGCCTGCCGGCCGGGCGAGGGGCGGGTGCAGCGGCGAATCCGGGCATCGTGCCGCCGACGGCCCCCGGGACCGGGGCGGCGACGGGCGCGGCACCGTAGGCCTGCGGGACCGGCGCCGACGCCGGGACGGGCACGGGCACGGGCACGGGCGGTGGCGGGGGAGGCGGTGGCGGAACGGCCGGAGCGGCCGCCCCGGGCCGGCGCCCGGCGGCCTCGTAGGCGGTGAACAGGTCGGCGAGCCCCGCGGGAGGTTCGCGCCAGCCGGAGGGCGCGGGGGCGGGCTGGCGGCGCCCGATCCGGATCGACCGGAGCCTCGGCAGGTCCGTGCGGCGCCGCAGGTCGGCGGTGGCCAGGGCGAGGCGGACGCCGGTCCAGTCCTCGCCGGTCCGCTGGGCGACCGAGGCCCGCAGCACCAGGCGTCCGGTGCCGTCGCCCTGACGGTGGGTGAGACGGTAGGCCGGCACCCACACGGCGCCCGGAACGCCGTACTCCACCTCGACCTCCACCTCGGAGTCGCAGGTGCCGTCGAAGGTCAGGACCGCGCAGACCGTGGTCTCCACGTGCGCGGCCGGTGCGTCGGTGGACGCGCGGGAGAGCCGGTCGGTGGCGACGGAGAGCTCGTGCCCGAGGTCGAGCAGGGCCTCCTCCAGCTCGGCGAGGCGGCCGTGCAGCGCCTCCAGCCGTTCGTCGACGAAGTCGGCGAACTCCAGCCACGTCTCCACCGGAGTGCGCCGGTGCGGGTCCTCGGGTTCGCGGGCGGGCGGGACCGGGTGGAGGTTCGTGATCTCCTCGATCCGGCTCAACTGCCGGTCCCTGCGCCCCTGCGCAGCCGCGTGTGCGTCGCGCAGCCGCTCGACCTCGCGCCGCAGCGCGTCCGGCGTGTCCGTACCGAGCGGCTCGGCCTCCACCTCCACCCGGGCCTCGGTGACGCGCACCCCGGGGGCGCCCAGGACACGGGCCCGCAGCGAGCCCGGGTCCAGCGAGCGGGGCAGTCCCGTCACCCGCACCCGGCCGCCGCGGGGTACGGTGCCCCGGGCCAGGCGGCGGCAGAGCGCGCCCTGCGCGTACACCACGACCGAATCGAGGGTCGCCCCCCACCTCTGCTCTGCATCTGCAGCCATGTGCTCCGCCCCCACCGCGTTCGTGCCGACCGAAGCCTACGCCCGAACGGGTGGGGGCAGGGCACTAACTCCCGGCGGGGGCGGCGGGGGTGAGCAGGACGAAGTCGGCGTTGGACGGGTCGAGGCTGACGGCCAGCCGGCCGACGCCCTCGGCGTCCGCGGGCCCCATCTGCACGCTGCCGCCGTTCTCCCTGACCCTGGCGAGCGCGGCGTCGCAGTCGGTGACGTGGAACACGGGGTGCCAGTACGGCCGTCCGTTCGCCAGGGAGAGGTGCTCCGCGGGCAGTTCCAGCAGGCCGCCCTGCATGCGCTCCTGGGGGAGTCCGGCCGGGGTGATGAGGGTGTACGTGCCCTCGCCGCCCGGCATCGGCATGTCGCTGAACTGCCAGCCGAGGACGCCGCCGTAGAACTCCCGCGCGCCCGCGGCATCGCTCGTGTAGAGCTCCGTCCAGGACAGTGAGCCGGGCTCGTCCACCAGCTCGACGCCGCTGTCCTTCCCGGGCTGCCACACGGCGAACTGGCCTCCCGCGGGGTCGTCGTACTGCGCCATCCGGCCCCATTCGCCGAGGTCTCGCGGCGCCACCCGCACCTTCCCGCCGGCGCGCTCGACGAGCCGGGTCGTGGCGTCCGCGTCGGTGACGCTGTAGTAGATCATCCAGGCCGGGCGGGCGCCCTCCTCGGTGAGTTTGCCGAGCCCGGCGACGAGCTTGCCGTCCTTGCGGAACATCCCGCCCTCCATGTCCCCGCCCTCCCCGTCCTCTCCCTCGCCCATGGGCTCGTACTCCCAGCCGAGGACGGCGCCGTAGAAGGCGGCGGCGGCACGGACGTCGGGAGCGCCGAGGTCGAGCCAGCATGGGGATCCGGGGACGAAGTCGGTGGTGATCATGGCTCTTGCCTTTCGGGATCGACTACGACCCCAGCCTGGCACCGGACCCCGCCGCCCGCCCGTCGGCCGACGGGGGTGACCGGCCCGCCGTCAGTCGGCCGGCTTGCCGGGCTGCTCGTGGGTGGAGCAGTGGATGCCGCCGCCGCCCGAGGCGATGGTGTCGATCCTGACCTGCACGACGTCCCGCTTCGGGAAGTGCTCCTGGAGGATCCCGCGGGCCCGGTCGTCGGCCTTCGCGTCACCGAAGCGGGGCATGAACACCGAGCCGTTGGCGACGTAGAAGTTGGCGTAGGTCGACACGAAGTCGTCGCCGTGGCCCGTGATCCTGTCCGGGTCGGGCTGCGGCAGGTCGACGATCTGCAGGCGGCGCCCGCGGGCGTCGGTCGCCTTGGACAGGACGGACCTCGCCTGGTCGGAGGAGCGGGACCAGGAATCGGGGGGCGAGCCCGGGAAGGCCTTGTCCAGGAGGACGACGCCCGGCGCCGCGAACCGTACGAGGCTGTCGACGTGCGCGTCGGTGATGTCCTCGCCGCGCACGCCGGCCAGCCAGATCACCTTCTGGACGCCGAGGGTTCGCCCCAGTTCGGCCTCGATCCGGTCCCGGCTCTTGCCGGGGTTGCGGTTGTCGTTGACGATCGAGCTCTCCGTGACCAGGAGGGTGCCCTCGCCGTCCGTCTCGAAGGAGCCGCCTTCGGCGACCAGCGGCGCCTGGACGCGCGGGATCCTGTACTTCTCCAGCAGCTTGCGGCCGACCTGTGCGTCGTTCGTGTGCTCCTGCTTGTCGCCCCAGCCGTTGAAGTTGAAGTCGACCCCGGCGAGCTTGCCGCCGTCCTCGATGAACACCGGGACGGTGTCACGGGCCCAGAGGTCGTCGACCTCCATGGGGATGACCTCGACGCCGGAGCCGCACGCCTTCCGGGCCGCGGCCTGCTGATCGGGCCGGGCCATCATCACGACGTACTCGTACTGCGCGATCGCGCGCGCCACACGGGCGATGTCCTCGCGCACGTAGGGCAGGTCCTGGTCCCATACGGAGGCCAGCGCCGGCCAGGACATGAAGGTACGCGTGTGGCTCTCCCACTCGGCGCCCATGTGCCGGGGTCCGGTCGGCGCGGGGGCCTGGCCGGACGGGGTGGCCCCGGTGCCGGGCCGTCCGGATTCACCCGGGCCGCACGCCGAGGCGCCGAGGGCGAACACTCCGAGGCCGGCGAACGTGCGGAGGGCCGCACGGCGGGAGGCTGAGAACGCGGTCACGGTTGACTCCGATCGTGAACTGGCGGGACGAAGTTAGCCGTGGATGCCGGGCATCGCGGGGACGCGTGGCGCAGGGGCGTCGATCAGGGCCTGCTCGGAGCACGGTGCGCCGGCATCCCCGTACGTGCGGTGGTCCGCCAGGGCGGGTGGGCCGCCATACCGACACTCTCTCATTGACTGAATTTTCAGTCAATTTCAGGTGAGTGCCGGGGGCGGGTCGGGTGCGTGGCGGCCGGTCAGGCGCCGCCCGGCCTGCGCAGGTGCCCCAGTTCCACCTCGACGGCGTCGAGCATGAGCTCGCGGGCGTGCGCCACCTGCAGGACGCCGCTGAGCCAGCGCATGCTGAGCCCTTCCAGCAGCGCCGTCAGCCGTTCCGCGGAGGACGTGAGGGCGGGGGCGGGCGTCAGCGGCAGCGTGCACGCGAGGAGGTAGGCGACCTCCTGGACCCAGGTCAGGGAGGCCTTGGCCAAGTCCTCCCGCAGCTCGGGGTCGAAGATCGCGCTGGCGCGCAGTTCGCCCCACGCCGTGCTGTTCTCGCGCACCGCGGCCTCGTCCTGGAACTCGAGCAGGAGCGACTGCTCCAAGGCCTCGCGGGGATCCTCCGGGAACGGGTCCGCGGCGTCCTGGCTGCCCGTGTAGCGTTCCGCGCGGTCGTTGATGAATTCCAGGGTGCGGCGCAGGATGCCGGCCCGGTCCTTGAAGTGGTAGTAGACGAGCGCCGTGGACACCCCGGCTTCGGCCGCGAGTTCCTCCACCCGCAGCCCGCGGACCCCCCGCCGGGCTATGAGCCGGGCAGCCGCTTCCAAGATCGCCGTTCTGCGGTCCGTCACTGCCTGATCCCCTCCTCGCCGTCTCGGTAACCATCCTCGCACATTGACTGAATCTTCAGTTAGCGGCACGATGCGGGGGCAGTCGGCTCCGCGCTGCTCGGTGCCGGTCGTGGCCGGGGGGCAACAGGGGCGGGCCGCGTCCTGCGCTTCGTACATATCGCCGAAAGAGCCACCGCATGTCCGCTCAGCCTCCCGGTGCGCAACACGCCCACAAGGCCCTGTCCGCCGACGACCCCCACGAGATCGGCGGCTACCGCCTCCACGCCCGGCTGGGTTCCGGCGGCATGGGGGTGGTCTACCTCGCCCACACGCCGGGGGGCCGCCCGATCGCCCTGAAGGCGGTGCGCGCGGACTTCGCCGGAGACCCCGAGTTCCGCCGGCGCTTCGCCCAGGAGGTCGCGAGCGCCCGGCGCATCCACGGGCTGTTCACCGCACAGGTCGTCGACGCGGGGGTGGACGCCCCCACGCCGTGGCTGGCCACCGCCTACGTGTCCGGCCCGACGCTGCACGAGGTGGTGCGGCGGCACGGCCCGCTGCCGGTCCGCACGGTGCTGCTGCTGGTGGCGGGGATCGCCGAGGCGCTCCAGGCGATCCACCGGGCCGGCGTGGTCCACCGGGACCTCAAGCCCGCCAACGTCCTGATCGCCGAGGACGGTCCGCGCGTGATCGACTTCGGGATCGCGCGGGCGGCCGACGCCACGGCGCTGACCGGCGTCGGCCTGCGGATCGGCACCGCCGCGTTCATGGCGCCGGAGCAGGCGATGGGCCTGCAGGTCAACCCCGCGAGCGACGTCTTCGCCCTCGGCTCGCTGGCGGCGTTCGTGGCCGGGGGAGTGCCCCCCTTCGGCGCCGGAGCGGAGTCGGCCGCGCTGTACAAGGTGGTCCACGAGCAGCCCGACCTCGACAGGGTGCCGCACGGCCTGCGCGACCTCCTGACGTGGTGCCTGGCCAAGCGGCCCGAGGAGCGGCCCACGCCGGACGAGCTGATCTCGGCCGTACGGGCCCACCCCTCCGTGGGCCACCGGCTGGAGTTCACCGACGGCTGGCTCCCGCACCAGGTCAGCAACGAAATACCGGGGCCGGTCCAGCGGCCCGGCCCACTTCCCGGCGCGGTCCCCACGCCCACCCGCGACCGGATGACGCTCACGGCCCCCGCGGCCCGTGCGGCTCCTGCGGCTCCCGCGGCCCCGGCGGGCCCCCTCGCGCACCCCCCGACCGCCGTCCGGCCGGAGGCGCCGCCCGCCTCCCGCCGGGCCCGCCGGCGCGGACGCCGGCTGCCGGTCACGGCTCTGGCCGCGGTCTCCGTACTGGTGCTGGGCGGCGCCGCCACCGCCTGGTTCCTGGACGTCCCGCAGGAGCCGGAGACCGACGCCCCCTCGGCTTCCGCCGGTCACACCTCGCCGCCCGTCTCCTTGCCGGTCACCCCGCCGCCGTCCCCCTCGGCCCCGTCGTCGGCCGGTTTTAGGGCCGGCTACGCCGACGTCGAGCTGACCTCCCCCGAGCCCGGCTACGAATTCGACCTCGGGACGGGGAAGGTGGTCCCGGCCGAGACCGCCGCCTGGTACCTGGCGCGCACCCGGACCGAGTTCGTCGCCCCCGAGGACAGTGACGCCTTCATCGCGGCCGGGAACGAGCTGAGCCCCGCCGACTGCGTGAAGGGGGTCGACACGCAGCCGGTGACCACCATCGCGTTCAGCGCCCTGAGCGGCGGGCGGCCCTTCTGCGTCCGCAGCGCCGACCAGAAGGAGATCGCCGTCGTGCGCCTGGTCTCGGCCGCGCCGGGCGGCGGACCCGTCACGGTCGAAGTGAGCCATCACCGCAGGACGGGGTGACGTGACGGACCATGAGACCCGTTCCCCGGGGCCCGGGACAGCCGGGTAAGGTTCGGCGCATGGCCCGACGCACATCCATTCTCGAAGCGGCCGCCCGGGTGATTGCCAGGAGCGGCGTCCGTGGCCTGCGCGTGGAGGAAGTCGCCGCCGAGGCGGGCGTGTCCACCTCGCTGCTCTACTACCACTTCAAGGACCGCACCGGGCTCCTGCGGTCGACGCTCGAGTTCATCAACGACCGGGCGGAGCGCTACACCGCCGAACGCGGCGAGGGCGCCGAACCGCTCGGCCCCCGCGAGGAACTCGCCGAGACCCTCCTCCTGGAACTCCAGGACACCGCGGAGGTCCGCGAGAACAGCACCGCCTGGGGCGAACTGCGGGCGAGCGCCGTCTTCGACGAGGTGCTGCGCGAGGACCTGGCCCGGGCGACCCTGGTGTGGGTCCAGGAAGTGGCGGCCCTGCTGGGCCAGGTGGAACCGATGGCCCCGGCGGCGGCGCTGGCCGCGGCCGGCGAGCGGCTCACCGCCCTCCTGGAGGGCCTCAGCATGCGCTGGCTCAGCGGCGGGCTGCAGATCACCCACGCAAGGGCGCTGATGGAAGGCGCCATCGACGTCGAACTGGCCCGGCTGCGCCAGAAGTAGTCCCCTCGGAGGCGCCCCCCTCGGCGGCGCCGGGCCGCGGCCCCGTGCCTCCGTGTGCCCGTACGCGTCATGATCCGAGTGCGTTGCCTTCCGCACACCTCGCGTATTGACTGATTTTTCAGTCAGTGACAGCATCCCACCAGATGCGCGCCGCGGCCGTGGAGCCGCCGGGCCGCAGTCAATCCGCGTAGCCCCTGCCCCGTGACGGTCCCGCGGCGGCGGCCCCTGCCCAACCTTCCGGAGGAAGGCATGAACCCATGGCACTGACCCCCACCGAGCGTGACCGGCTCCTGCTGTTCACCGCTGCCCAGCTCGCCCGGTCCCGCCGTGCCCGGGGGCTGCGTCTGAACGTCCCCGAGGCGACCGCGCTGATCGCCGACACGGTCTGCGAAGCCGCCCGTGACGGCCTGCGCCTCGCCGACGCCATCGCCCGCGGCCGGGCTGTGCTCGGTCCGGAGGACGTGCTGCCCGGGGTCGTCGACGTGGTCACCGAGATCATGGTCGAGGCCGTCTTCGACGACGGCACGCGACTGGCCGTGATCAGCGCCCCGTTCGGGGACGTGCCCCGGGACCCCGCCGCTCCCGGCGCCGTGCTGCCGGGCTCGGACACCGTGGAAGGGCCCCGGCCCACGGCGACCCTCAGGGTGCGCAACACCGCCGCGGTGCCGGTGAGCGTGACCTCCCACTTCCACTTCTTCGAGGCCAACCCGCGCCTGGACTTCGACCGCGCCGCCGCCTACGGGATGCGGCTGGCCGTACCCGCGGGGTCCTCCGCCCGCTTCGATCCCGGCCGGTCCGCCGAGGTCGAACTGCTGCCGATCGGCGGCGACCGCGTCGCGATCGGTTTCGCCGGGCTGGTGGACGGCCCGCTGGACGCGCCCGGGGCCAAGGAGCTGGCGCTGCAGCGGGCCGCGGCCTGCGGCTACCTCGGCGCCGCCGCCCCCGGAACCACCGCCGGGCAGGCCGCCGGCACCGACAGCCCGGAAGGAACCCCCGCATGAGCCGCCAGACCCGTCACAGCGACCACTGCGCACCCGGCAGCCGCCACATCGACCCGCAGGAATACGCCACCGTGCACGGCCCCCGGGCCGGTGACCGGGTCCGCCTCGGTGACTCGGGCCTCGTGGTGCGCGTCGAGTCGGACGCGCAGAAGCCCGGCGACGAGTTCCTGGCCGGTTTCGGCAAGACCGCGCGCGACGGCATGCACCTGAAGGCCGCCGCCGTCCGCGAGACCTGCGACATGGTCATCAGCAACGTCCTGGTGATCGACGCGGTCCTCGGCATCCGCAAGGTCTCCATCGGCATCCGCGAGGGCCGGATCCACGCCATCGGCCGGGCCGGCAACCCCGACACCCTCGACGGCGTCGACGTCGTCGTCGGCACGGGGACGACGATGGTCTCCGGCGAAGGCCTGATCGCGACGGCGGGCGCGGTGGACACCCACGTCCACCTCCTCTCGCCGCGGATCATGGAGGCCTCGCTCGCCTCCGGCGTGACGACGATCATCGGCCAGGAGGTCGGGCCGGCCTGGGGCGTCGGCGTCAACTCCCCGTGGGCACTGCGGCACGGGTTCAGTGCCTTCGACGCCTGGCCCGTCAACATCGGTTTCCTGGCCCGGGGCTCCTCCTCCCACGAGGCGCCGATGATCGAGGCGCTCGCCGAGGGCGGTGCCTGCGGGTTCAAGGTCCACGAGGACATGGGGGCCCACACCCGGGCCCTGGACACCGCGCTGCGGGTGGCCGAGGAGCACGACGTACAGGTCGCCCTGCACAGCGACGGCCTGAACGAATGCCTTTCCGTCGAGGACACCCTGCGCGTGCTGGAAGGCCGTACGATCCACGCCTTCCACATCGAGGGCTGCGGCGGCGGGCACGTCCCGAACGTCCTGAAGATGGCGGGCGTGCCGAACGTCATCGGCTCCTCCACCAACCCCACCCTGCCCTTCGGCCGGGACGCGGTCGCCGAGCACTACGGCATGATCGTCTCCGTCCACGACCTCAAGCCGGACCTCCCCGGTGACGCCGCCATGGCCCGCGACCGGATCCGCGCGGGCACCATGGGCGCCGAAGGCGTGCTGCACGACCTGGGCGCGATCGGCATCACCTCCTCCGATGCCCAGGGCATGGGCCGGGCCGGTGAGACCGTACGCCGGACCTTCGCCATGGCCGCCAAGATGAAGGGCGAGCTCGGCCCCCTGGAGGGCGACGGCGAGGGCGACGACAACGCCCGCGTGCTGCGCTACATGGCCAAGCTGACCATCAACCCGGCCATCGCCCACGGCCTGGCCCACGAGATCGGCTCCATCGAGGTCGGCAAACTCGCCGACATCGTGCTCTGGCGCCCCCAGTTCTTCGGCGCCAAGCCGCAGCTGGTCCTCAAGTCGGGCTTCCCGGCCTACGGCGTCACCGGCGACCCCAACGCGGCCACGGACTGCTGCGAGCCCCTCGTGCTCGGCCCGCTGTTCGGGGGCCACGGAGCGGCCCCGGCGGACCTGTCGGTGGCCTTCGTCAGCCGCGCCGCGGCCGAGGCGGGCTCCCCCCGCAGCCCGTACGACGCGATGAGGACCCGCCGCCGCCGGGTCGCCGTGAAGGGCGCGCGGGGCATCGGCCCGGCTGACCTGGTCCACAACGCCCGCCTGGGCGAGGTCCAGGTGGACCCGCGCAGCGGGCTGGTCACGCTCGACGGCACCCCCCTGCGCTCGGAACCGGCCCAGGAAGTCCCCCTGAGCCGCCTGTACTTCCTGTGACCGGACGGTCCATGTCCTGGAGAAAGACCTGACAGGAATTTCAGAATCCTGTTGGATGTGCCGTCCTGGCTCTTGACTGAATTTTCAGTCGAGAGGAAGATTCCAACCACCGCGTACCAGCCTCTGGCTCGAATTGGCCCGGCGCCACACCGACTGCCGCTGCCCGGTACTTCTGGCGAAGAAAGAAGAGAGACACGAGATGACTGCCTTCCGTATGCCCGCCGAGTGGTCCGCCCACGACGGGTGCCTGATGGCCTGGCCCACCCGCGCGGACCTCTGGGGCAGCGTGCTGGACGACGTCAAGGAGGAGTACGCGAACGTCGCGCGCGCCATCTCCGAGTTCGAGCCGGTGACGATGGTCGCCCCGCCCGGCCACGGTGGCGACGCCCGCACCGCCTGCGGTCCCGACGTCACCGTCGTCGAGATGCCGCTGGACGACTCCTGGTTCCGTGACTCCGGCCCGCTCTTCGTGCTCGACGGCGACGGCCGGCGCGCGGGAGTCGACTTCCGGTTCAACGCCTGGGGCGGCAAGCACCACCCGTTCGACTCCGACGACCGGATCAGCGGCCTGCTCCTGGAGCACCTCGGGGTCGAGCGCATCCACTCCGACATGATCCTGGAGGGCGGCGCGATCACCGTCGACGGCGAGGGCACGCTGATCACCACGGAGCAGTGCCTGCTCCACCCCAACCGCAACCCCGACATGAGCCGGGACGAGATCGAAGCCGAGCTGAAGTCCCGCCTCGGGGTCGTCAAGGTCATCTGGCTTCCGTACGGCGGTCTGCTGGACACGGAGACCAACGGCCACGTCGACGGCGTCTGCGCCTTCGCGGCACCCGGCAAGGTGGTCCTCTCCCTGCCCGACGACCCCGCGCACCCCGACTACGCCCGGATGCGCGCGAACCGCGCGGTGCTGGAAGCCGGCACCGACGCCCACGGCCGCCGCCTGGAGATCGTCGAGGTCACCCAGTCGGCCTTCGCCGACCTCGCCGGCGGCGAGATCGAGGTGTCCTACCTCAACTACTACGTCGCCAACGACGGCGTCGTGGTCCCGGTGGCGGGCCTGCCCCAGGACGAGGAGGCCATGGCCGTGATCGCGTCGGCGTACCCGGGCCGCAAGGTCGTCGGGGTGCGGGCGCTCGCGATCGCCTTCGGCGGCGGCGGGATCCACTGCATCACCCAGCAGATCCCCTCGGCGCGCACCGAGGGCTGACCACCCCGGACCGACCGCTCCTGGACGGGCCGGCCCCGCGGCCCGTCAGCCACCCGCACCACGTACGGAAAGAGAGCGCGACGATGACCACACCCCCGCCCCGCACCGCCAGACGCACCGGCCGCCCCCTCGGCCGGCTCGCCGCGGCGACCGCGGTCATGGCGTCCTTCGCCCTGGTCGCGGCCTGCTCCGGCCCGCCCAAGAGCGGAGGGGGCCCCGTCACCGAGGTCACCCTGTCGAAGACCACGCCGACGGCGAAGGGCGAGATCGACTCCTTCACCTGGGCCGTCTACGCCGAGCCCCCCACGCTCGACTACACGGTGGCGTTCGACTACCCGCAGAACACGATCCTCTCGAACGTCTGCGAGAGCCTCATGCGGTGGACGCCGGGACTGACCCTGGAACCCGGGCTGGCCCAGAAGGCCAGCAACCCCGACCCCACCACCTGGGTCTACGACCTCCGCCCGAACGTGCGCTTCCACGACGGCGGCGTGATGAGCGCGGACGACGTGGTCCACAGCCTCGGCCGGCAGACGGACCCGGACAACGCGGCGGCCTGGGCCCAGAACTTCCAGAACGTCGACACCATCACCAAGACCGGCCCGCTCCAGGTCACCGTCAAGCTGAAGAAGCCCGACTCCCAGTTCAACCAGTACATGGCGACGGCCGCCGGCGTGGTCGCGTCCAAGGCAGGGATCGAGGCGGCGGGCAAGGACTACGGAACCACCGGCAGCCTCGCCTGCACCGGCCCCTTCAAACTCGGTGCGTGGAACAAGGGCCAGTCGATCGAGCTGGACCGCTTCGACGGCTACTGGGGCACCAGGGCCAAGTCCAGGAAGGCCGTCTTCCGGGTCCTGACCGACCCCTCCGCCCGTACCAACGCCATGCTCAGCGGCGAGGCCGACGGCGGATACCTGATCCCCACCGAGAGCTACGCCCGGCTGCGCGACAGCGGCGTGGGCAAGCTCTACTTCGGTGAGGGCCTGAGCACCGTCAACGTCAACATCACCAACATGCAGGGCCCGCTCGGCGACGTCCGCGTCCGTCGTGCCCTCTCCCTCGCCCTGGACCGGGCAGGATTCGTCAAGGCGGGTCTGGGCGGCGCCGGAACCGTCACCCACTCCCTCACGACCCGCGCGGCCTGGGCCGCGGCCCCCGAGAGCACCCTGAAGAACGCCCTCGACAGCCTGCCGCGCCCCGACCGCGACATCGAGCAGGCCAAAGCGCTCGTCAAGGAGGCCGGAGCCACCGGGAAGACCCTGACCGTGGCCACCAGCTCGATCGGGCAGGACGTCTCCCTGCTGGCCACCGCCGTCCAGGCGGCCGGCACCCAGATCGGCCTGGACATCCAGCTCAAGACGATCGCACCGAACGCGTTCACCGCGCTGTTCACCGATCCCGCGGCGCGCGAGGGCATAGACATGTTCCCGCTCACCTACTACGACTCGATCACCGACCCGCTCGACCTGCTGACGAACTTCAGGACCGGCGCGTACATGAACTTCGCCGGCTACAGCGACAAGCAGTACGACGCGCTCGTCGACCAGGCCGTGGCCACCTACGAGCCGGGACAGCGCCTGGAGATCGAGGCCAAGCTCCAGAAGCAGGCCGCCGAGCAGCTCCTGTGGATCCCGGTCGCGGAGTGGCCCACCGCGCTCTTCCTGGGCAAGAGGATCACCGGCGCCCCCACGACGATCTCCTACATGTACTACCCGTGGGCCGCCGACGTGGGTGCGGCCCAGTGAACTTCCTGAGATTCGCGGCGCGACGGCTGGGGGAGATGGCCGCCACCCTGTTCGCCGCCTCGTTCGTCGTCTTCGGCGCCATGTACCTGGCTCCGGGCAGCCCTGCGAGCTTCCTGCTCGCGGGCCGCTCGGCCTCCCCGGAGGCCCTGGAGGCGATCAACGCCCAGTACCACCTGAACGACCCGTTCCTCGTACGGTACGCACGCTGGCTCGGAGACGTCGTCCAGGGCGACTTCGGGCGGTCCATCACCTACCGCACCGACGTCTCCCGGCTCCTGTCCGACCGGCTGCCCAGCACCCTGATGCTGGTCGCGATGGCGCTGGTGGTCGTCGTGGTCGCCGGCCTGCTGCTCGGCTGGATCGGCTCCGTCAAGGGCGGCGCCACCGACTCCGCCATCCTCGTCACCACCACGTTCGCCGTGGGCACGCCCTCGTTCGTCGCCGCCGTGATGCTCCAGGGGCTGTTCGCCGTGAAGCTCGGCTGGTTCCCCAGCAGCGGCGCGGGCGACGGCTTCGGCGACATGCTCTGGCACCTGACCCTCCCGGCCCTCGCGCTCGCGCTGTACCTGATCGGCATGCTCGCCCGGGTCACCCGCTCCGCCATGCTCGAAGCCCTCGACAGCGAGCACGTCACCGTGGCGCGCAGCCGGGGGGTTCCCGAGCACCAGGTCATCCGCCGCCACGTGTTCCGCAACGCGCTGGGCACCGTCCTCACCACCGGCGGCCTCATCGTCTCCACCCTGCTGGTCTGCACGATCCTCGTGGAGACCGCCTTCAGCATCGGCGGGATCGGCCAGCTCCTGGAACTGTCCACCACCACCAAGGACTTCCCGACCGTCCAGGCCATATCCCTGATCATCGTCGCCCTGTTCATGATCGTGAATCTCATCGTCGACCTGGTACTGCCACTGGTCGACCCGCGGATCACCCTCGGATCGAGGAGGTCCTCCGCATGACCGCCGTCCTCACCCGCCGGCCCGGCCTCTCCCGGATCCGGGTGAGCGGTTCACCGCTCCACCTGGTCTGTCTGGCCCTCGTCGCCCTCGTCGTGGTGGCGGCGCTGCTCGCCCCCTGGCTGGTGCCGTACGACCCCAACGTCATCGACCTGGGCAACGCGCTCGCCGCCCCCTCCGCCGCGCACCCGCTCGGGGTGGACGCCGCCGGCCGCGACACCCTCTCCCGGCTGCTGCTGGGCGCCCGCACCTCCCTGCTGGGACCGCTCGGCGTGGTCGCCTTCTCCACCGTCGCCGGGGTGGCCGTCGGCATGGCGGCGGCCTGGAAAGGCGGCTGGCTCGACTCCCTGCTGTCCCGCAGCACGGAACTGGTCTTCGCCTTCCCCGGCATGCTGCTGGCCATCCTGATCATCTCGGTCCACGGCGAGGGGCTGACCGCACCGGTCATCGCGCTCGCCGTCGCCTACCTGCCCTACGTCAGCCGCCTCACCCGCTCCCTGGTCCAGGCCGAACGCGAGCGCCCCTACGTCAGCGCCTACCAGGTGCAGGGGCACTCCTCGCTGCAGATCTGCCTGCGCCACGTCCTGCCGAACATCGCCCCTGTCGTGCTCGCACAGTCCACGATCAACTTCGGATACGCGCTCATGGACCTCGCGGCGCTGTCCTTCCTCGGACTCGGCGTGCCCGCCCTCACCCCCGACTGGGGCCGGATGGTCTTCGACGGCCAGACCGCGATCCAGCTCGGCTACCCGCTCTCGGCGATCCTGCCCTGTGCCGTCATCGTGCTGACGGTGGTCGCCTTCAACGTGGCCGGAGAACGCTGGGCCGACCGCGTCGCCAGGAGGGACCGATGAACCCGAAGAGCCCGAAGAGCCCGGTGCGGCCGGCCGACCCGGCCGGACCGCAGTACGCCCTCGACGTCCGGGGGCTCCGGCTCAGCCTGCCCGGCACCGCCCGCCCCGTCCTCGACGGGGTCGACCTCACCGTCGCCGCCGGCGAGACGGTCGCCCTCGTCGGCGAGTCCGGCTCCGGCAAGAGCCTCACCTCCCGCAGCGCACTGCGCCTGCTGCCGCCGGGCGCCACGGTCGAGGGCGCCGTCCGCGTGGCCGGCCGGGACGTGCTCACCATGGACGACGGCGGGCTGCGGGAGCTGCGCACCGGCACCGCGGCCATGATCTTCCAGGACCCCCGGGCCGCCATCAACCCGCTGCGCCGCATCGGGGACTTCCTCACCGAGAGCGTGCTGCTGACCAAGACCATGAGCCGGGCCGACGCGGACGCCCGCGCCGCCGAACTCATCCAGGCGGTCGGACTGCACCCCTCCGTCCTGAAGAAGTACCCGGGCCAGGTGTCCGGCGGCATGCTGCAACGCGTCATGATCGCGGCCGCCCTGATGGGCGATCCCGTGCTCCTGCTCGCCGACGAGCCCACCACCGCCCTCGACGTCACCACCCAGGCCGAGGTCATCGCCCTCCTGGCCACCCTGCGCGAACGCTTCGGCACCGGCCTGCTCTTCGTCACCCACGACCTGGACCTCGCCGCGGCCATCAGCGACCGGGTCTGCGTCATGTACGCGGGGCGCATCGTCGAGAGCGGCCCGGCCGAAGTGCTGTTCGCGCGGCCCCGCCACCCCTACACGGCGGCCCTGCTCGCCTCCACGCCCCGGCCCGAGGCCCCGCGCGGCAGACTCACCGCCATCGAGGGCCGGCCCCCGGACCTGCGCCAGGCACTGCACGGCTGCCCCTTCGCCGCCCGGTGCCCCCTCGCCACCGAGGTGTGCGACACCCGGGTCCCCCAGCCGCAGCCCGCCCCCGGAACCCCCGGGCACCGGGCGGCGTGCCACCACAGCGACCGGCTCGAAGGGAGCGCCGTCGATGCCTGACAACGTGCTGGAAGTCTCGGGACTGCACCGCGCCTACGGGGACGTGCAAGCCGTGGACGACGTGTCGTTCACCCTGCGGGCGGGTGGCTCCCTCGGCATCGTGGGCGAATCCGGATCCGGCAAGACCACCACCGCCCGGATCGTCGTGGGTCTGGAGCGGGCCGACGCCGGCGAGGTCCTGGTGCACGGCCGCGACCGCACCGGACGCAGCCGAGGCCGGGCACAACGCCTCGCCCGGGCCCGCCAGGTGCAGATGGTCTTCCAGGACCCGTACCTCTCCCTCGACCCGCGCACCAGCGTCGGGGCCGTGCTCCGCGAAACCCTGCGACTGCACTTCCCCGGCCGGGACCACGCGGCGCGCATCCGTGAGCTGCTGGACCAGGTCGGACTCGGCACGCGTGCCGCCGACGCGCTGCCCCGCCGGCTCTCCGGCGGTCAGCGCCAGCGCGTCGCCATCGCCCGGGCGCTGGCCGTGGAACCGTCCGTCCTGGTCCTGGACGAGGCCGTCGCGGCCCTCGACGTGTCGGTGCAGGCGCAGATCCTCAACCTGCTCGCCGACATCCGGGAACAGACCTCGATCGGCTACCTGTTCATCACGCACGACCTGGGCGTGGTCCGCTGCGTCACGGACGACGTGATCGTCATGCGGCACGGCGCGATCGTGGAGTCGGGACCCACCGCCGAGGTGCTCGCGGCGCCGGAGCACCCCTACACCCGGCTGCTCCTGGAGTCGGTCCCCCGCCCCGGCTGGGACCCGAGCGGGATCGCGGCGGCCCGCAGGGCCCTGCGATGACCGGGGGCCCGGCCCGCCTCAGGCGCCCGCGGCGAGAGTGAAGATCAGCGTACGGAAGACGGACCCGGCGTCGACCTCGGCGTCGAGGGACTGGATGGCGGCCAGCCCGTCCACGGCGGCGGCCACCGCCTCGCCGAGGGGGCGGGGGTCGATGCCGCCGCGCTCGTCCGCCAGCACCTCGAAGAGGCGGACGAAGCAGGCCCGCCACCTCCGGTACTCCGCCTCCAGGCTCACCCGTACGCGATCGTCGTTCAGCGCGTGCCAGTGCAGCGCCGAATGGAGGTGCGACAGGTCCGGGCTCTCGCCCCGGGTCAGCAGCAGGACGACCCGTTCCGCGCGCTCGGCGAAGGTGCCCGGGGCGTCCACCGCCTCCTCCATGGGGGAGATCCACTCCGGCCGGATGTCGTCGATCACCGCCAGGACGAGGTCCGTACGGTCCGCGAAGTGGTAGTGGCACATGCCGTGCGACACCCCGCACAGGGCTGCCACGTTGCGCGTCGTGAAACGCGCGCTCATCTCGCCGCCCAGGAGCGTCCGCGCGGCCGCGATCAGCCGCGCGCGCGTCTGTTCCCCCTTGACCGAGACGCGGGTCCGTCCTGCCCGGCCGGGGACGGACACGGGAGTCTGCGGTTCCTTCGGAGGGGCTGCCATGGCGCAACTCTAACGAGTGACGGAGCGCCACCTGGGCGTTTCCCCGCACCCCGCGAGACCGGCCTCGTCATCGGGGCCGACCGGATGCGGGAAGTACTGCCAAGAATATTGACCGAGCGCTCGGTCAGGAATAGCTTTCCGGCCAACCGCGGTGATATCGCGGGGAGTTGACACAGGAGGCGTAGATGAACGATCACGTGGCAAAGAGGCCGCCGGCCGGCGGAGCCCTCGGTCGGCGCGGGTTCCTGACGGCGGCGGCCCTCGCCGGGGCCGGCGTCGCGCTGGGAACCTCCGAGGCGGCGGCGCGGGCGGTGTCCCGCATCGGCCGGGCCCCGGCGGCGGGGACCTTCGTGGTCCCGGCCGAGGACGTGCGCCACACCCGGACCTGGATGGCGTGGCCGGACAGCACCGCGATCTGGCGCGGCAAGCTCGGCGGCGTCCAGGGCAACATCGCGCTGATCGCGAAGACGATCGCGAAGTACGAGCCGGTCATCATGTGCGCCAACCCCGCGAGCGCCGCCACGGCGCGCTCGATGTGCGGTCCGGCGGTCACGGTGATCACGTCCATCGCGGTCGACGACTGCTGGATGCGCGACACCGGGCCCGTCTTCCGGCGCAACGGCGCCGGGGGCCTCGACGCGGTCGCCCTGAACTTCAACGGCTGGGGCAACCGTCAGACGCACTCCCGGGACGAGCTGGTGGCCGAGAGGATCGCCGCCTACGCGGGCGTGCCGATCACCTACGCCGACCTGGTGGGGGAGGGCGGCGCCATCGAGCAGGACGGCGCCGGCACCCTCATGGCGACCCGCAGCAGCATCATCAACCGCAACCGGAACCCCGGGATGACGCAGGCGCAGATCGAGGCCGCTATGTGCTCCGCGTACGGCGCGTCCAAGGTCATCTGGTTCGACGGGGTGGTCGGCCAGGACATCACCGACGACCACGTCGACGCCACCTCCCGGTTCCTCGCCCCGGGTCGCGCGGTGGTCCAGATGCCCCTGGCGACGGACACCGACGCCTACGCGAAGGACGCGCGCCAGCAGTACCAGATCCTGTCCACGTCCAAGACGGCGTCCGGCACCCCGATCACGGTCACCAAGCTCCAGGGGCCGGACTACTACAAGATCCGCTCGGCCGACCCGAACTTCGTGGCGGCCTACGCCAACTACTACGTGTGCAACGGCGCGGTGATCTCCTCCCAGTTCGGCGACACCGCCGCCGACGCCGCGGCCAGGGCCGCACTCGTCCAGCTCTTCCCGGGCCGGACCGTCGTCCAGCTGAACACCGACTACCTGGGCGCCGGAGGCGGCGGCATCCACTGCGTCACCCAGCAGCAGCCGGCCCCGTAAAGACCGCCGCACGCCCCAGGCATCCCGGAGCGGGTTGCCTTTCTCATCTCATGAGGAGTCCCATGGACACGCCAGGCACGTCCCGACGCAGGCTGCTCCGGTTCGGCGCGGCGGCCCTGCCGCTCGCGGCCCTCGGTTCCGCACTTCCCGCAGCCGCCCGGGCGGCCACGGCCCCCGTCGGATCCGCGATGCTGCGGATGCCCGACGAGGGCGAGCGCCATGTCCGCACCTTCATGGCCTGGCCGGCGCTCTCCTCGGTCTGGTCGACCAAGCTCACGCAGGTGCGCAGGAACATCGCCACCGTGGCCGACGCCATCTCCCGGTACGAGCCGGTCGTGGTGCTGGCCCGGCCGGGACAGGCCGCCGACGCCCGCTACGAGTGCGGAGCCGGCGCCTACCACAGCATCACGGTGATCGAGATACCCAACGACGACCTGTGGATCCGGGACTTCGGCCCCACCTTCGTGGTGGCACCGGGGGCGATCGCGGGTGTGGACACCAACTTCAACGGCTGGGGGAAGGCGGGGACGAAGTACGCCCAGCCCTTCGCCAACGACGCCGCGGCGGCCACGGCGCTCCTGGCCGAGTACGGCGTCAACCGGATCCGGGCGCCGTTCGTGGGCGAGGGCGGATCGCTGGAGACGGACGGCCAGGGAACGCTGCTGGCCACCGTCAGCTCGCTGGTCAACTCCAACCGCAACCCGGGCACGAGCCAGGCCCAGGTCGAGGAGGCGATGAAGTCGTCCCTCGGGATCGACAAGGTGATCTGGGTGCCGGGACTGGCCGGCCAGGACATCACCGACTGCCACATCGACTGCCTGGCACGGTTCATCGCGCCCGGCCGGGTCATGCTGGACAAGCCGGGCCCCCGTACCGACCCCAAGTGGGTCGCGGTCTACGAGGAGACCAAGCGGGCCCTGCAGAGCGCCACCGACGCCAAGGGGCGCCCGCTGGCCATCACCGAACTCCCCGGCCCGGACCGCGACCACATCCGCGTCGACGTCCGGAACGAACCGGAGTTCCTGTCCAGCTACACCAACTACTACACCGTCAACGGTGCCGTGCTGGCGCCCCACTTCGGCGACAGCGTCGCCGACGGGGTGGCGTACGACATCCTGCGGGCGGCCTACCCCGGCCGCGACGTCGTCCAGCTGAACATCGACGGCATCGCCAGTGGCGGCGGCGGCATCCACTGCAGCACCCAGTCGCAGCCGGTCGTGCCACCGGCGGTCTGATCGGCCACCGGTAGGGGGAACGGTTCGCCGGACCGGGCGCGTGCGGGCGCGCGGTCCGGTGGAGCCGTTCCTAACGCTTGCCCTCGGTGTCGAAGGTGTAGAACTTGCGGTGGTCGAGCATGTCGGCCGGCGTCACGTCGGTCCACGGGCTCATGACGCCGTGCAGGTCGACCACGTGGTCCGTCCGGGCGGCCGGCACGTACGCGGACTTCGGGTTCCGGGCCTGCCACTCCGCCCACAGCATGTCGATGAAGGCGTGGTGCAGCCAGAACACCGGGTCGTTGGGGGAGGCCGCGCTGGTCATCTGGCCGCCCACCCACACGTGGACCCGGTTGTGGATGTTGATCCCGCGCCAGCCCTCAAGGGCGTTGCGGAAGCCGCCCGAGGCGCTGTTGAAGGGCGCCACGTCGTACTCCGGTATGGAGAGCACGGAGTTGACCTCGGCCTTGGTCGGCAGCTGGGGCGTGCCCGCGCCGAGGTTGCGCCGCAGGTACTGGCGGGAGTCCACCCCGACGGTGATGGGCCACTTGCCGCCCGAGTAGGCGAACGGCCCGTCGAGGACCTGCCCGTCCCGGGCCCGGGTGGTGCCGCCCATGAAGTCCGCGGCCCACAGGGCGGAGGTGGGGGAGCGGTCCACGGTCCAGTCCCAGTAGGGGAGGGAGACCTTCGGGTCGACCCGCTGCAGGTGCAGTTCGAAGTCCAGCAGGAACCGGCGGTGCCAGGGCAGGAAGGAAGGGCCCCGGTGGGCGATCCGGTCGCCGAAGTCGTTGTCCTCCGTGAGGAACCAGTTGTGGACGTCGACGAACTGGTCGTAGATGCCGTTGCGCTTCAGCTCCAGCACCGCGTTGGTGAAGGCGCGCTTCTCGTCGGCGGTCAGCGCGGCCGTGCTCTTGCGGACGGTCACTTGATCGGTCCTGCCTTCTTCGGGTCGAAGGCGACCAGACCGGCACCTTGGAGTTCGCGGACGGCGGCTCGCGCGGCCGAGATGGGGTCGGGGAACGTCTCGTAGTGGTTGACGAGGGTGACCCACGTGTTGTCGGCGTTGCGCATCAGGTGCAGCTCTTTGCCGTCGATCTTGATCGTCGGCAGGCCGGGGGAGTGGTGGCCGCCCCCGTCGAAGCTGATCTGGATGCGGCGGCCTTCGAAGGTCTCGTCGATGGTGCCGGTGGGCATGGCCAGGGGCTTGCCGGAGGCGTCCGGCGCGCCGGAGGCGCCGGAGGCCGGTTTCGACCCCTTGGCCGAGGAGTCGCAGGCGGTGGTCAGACCGGCAGCGGTGACTGTGCCGGCGGCGATGGCCAGGGCGTGCCGACGGGTGATCATGTTCATGTCTTGAAGAAGTATCAGAAGGCCGCGAGTGGCCGATCAGTGCCCCTTGCATTCAGCACGATCCGGTGCACAACGTTCCGCATCCCGAGCCGGGTTGGGGCTACTGGAGCTGCGACAGGTCGACCGAGTCGGACGGGGCCGGAGCCTTGGCCGGAACGGTCTCGTCGAAATCGGAGAAGGTGGCCTCAAGCCGCTCGCCGGAGTCCTCGGTGCCCTTGACCCGCAGGAGGTACGGCTCGTCCTGCGTGGAGACCTGGTACGTGCCCGTCCGGCCGCTCTGCTTGCTCGTGACCGTGATGGCCGGCTGCCCGTCCACGGAGCTCCGCGGACCCTTGGTCAGCTGTTCGTTCACCGGCTTCGAGGAGAGTTCGCTCTTGAAGAAGTCCAGATCGCAGAAGTCGGCGAAGTCGCGCAGCAGCAGGCTGCCCGTGGTGCCGTGCAGATAGCGGCCGTTGATGAGCGCGATCGCGTCGTTCGCGGCGGCGGCGGGCACCTGGGAGCGCAGGAGGGCGTCGTCGAGCTTCAGCCACACGTCCTTGCCGCGTTTGATGATCTCGGCCGAGCCCACGTCGCCGGGCGGTGTGACCGTGCCGACGCAGTTGCCGTTCTCGTCGAACCGGAGGTCCAGCGAGGTGGTGCCCGACTTCTCGGTCACCTTGGCCGCCATGCGCATGGACGTGACCCCGGACATCGCCTTGCGCGCGGCGTCCGCGATGGCCTGGGCGCTCTGGTCGGCGATGCCGTTGTCATCGGCCCGGGCGGCCCCCGCGCCCGCCGTCGTAGCGGCGAAGACCACCAGGCAGACGGTGGCGGCGGCCCTGCGGCGGGCCGCGGCGGTCCGGGGTGCCAGGGCTGCGCGAGGTGCGGACATGGGACCTCACCTCCCTCTCACCCGATCAGCCTAGTTCCGTGCGGCGGCGGCCGCAGTCCGGGCGCCCGCCGCCGCGGCGGGGCCCGGTCAGGAGGCGGCCCGGGACGCGTAGGCGCGTACGTCGGCGTCCGGGTCGGAGGTGGCCGTGGCCAGGGCGGTACGGGCCCGGGGGACGGCGCGGTGGACGAGGAGCGAGAGCACCGCGGCCTTGCGGACGTCCGCGTTCGGGTCGGCCAGGGCCTGGGCGAGGGCGGGTACCGCCTCCGGGGGCGGCGCCGACCGGAGGGCGGCCGCCGCACCCGCCCGGACCTGCCACGCCGCGTCGTGGAGCGCGCCGGCCGCCCGTACGGCGTAGGGGGGCGGGCACCCGGTGTCCGCCAGCGCGCGCAGGGCCGCGCCCCGGACCAGCGGGTCGGGGTCGTCCAGCAGCGGGTCGAGGGGTGCCGGGGCCGGGGCGCGCACGGCCGCGAGCCCGCGGGCCACCGCGACCCGGACCTCGCGGGCCGGGTCCGCGGCGGCCACCGCCAGTTCCGCCACCGCCTCGACCGACACCAGGGCACGGACGGCCGTGGTGCGGACCTCGATGTCGGCGTCGGAGAGCGCGAGGGCGTACGTCCCGGCGTCGCCCAGCCGCAGTGCGCGCAGCACGTCGAGCGAGGCCGCCCGGACGGCCGGGTCGGCCACGTCCAGCGCCGCCCGCAGCCCGGCCCCGAGCTCCGGCCCGGCCGGGAGCACCTCGACGAGCTCGCGCAGTGCGGCCGCCGCGGCGGCCCTGACCCGGGGCGCGCCGTCCCGCAGGCGCTCGGCCAGCGCGGGCCCGGCGCCGGCCGGCACGGTCTCGCCGAGGGCCGCCACGGCCGCCGCCCGCACCGCGGGATCGGCGTCCTGCAGGTAGGGGCCGAACGCGTCCAGGTCGGGCGACTCCTCGGCGAGGGCGAGGAGGCGCAGCAGGGCGGGGCTCGGAGCGGAGGACTCCGCGGACGCCTCCTCCGGGCGTGCGGCAGGGCCGTCCCCGGCGGGCCGCGCCGCCGGGGCGGCGTCCCCCGGCCCGGCCGTGGCCACCGGCACCAGGGTGACCTCGCCCAGCAGCCGCTCCGGTCCCGGCTCCGGCGTGAACCCGGGCACCGGGACGGTGTACGGCTCCACGGGCCGCGCCGTGAACTCCATCGCCCCGGTGGGCGACTTGCGCAGGTCGAGGTGGTGCAGCCAGCCGGTGTCGTCGCGCTCCGGGTGGTCGAGGCGCTCGTGGTACAGCCCCCACCGGGACTCGGTGCGGGCCAGCGAGGCCCGGGCGGCCATCTCCGCGCAGTCCCGGATGAAGCCGACCTCGGCGCACCGCATCAGCTCGTGCGCCGTACGGGCCCCCATCCCGGCGATCTCCTGCGACATCCGGTCGAACGCCTCCACGGCGAGGGACAGCTTCGCCCCCGACTTGGGCGGCGCCACGTAGTCGTTGACGAACCGCCGCAGCTTGTACTCCACCTGCGGCTGGGGCGGCCCGTCCGGATTGCGCAGCGGCCGGTAGACGAGCTCGTGGGCCGCGGCCAGCTGGTCGCCGGGCAGCTCGCCCTCGTACGCCCGGTACCGGGCCGCGTCCTCACCGGCCAGGTCTCCGTAGACGAACGCGCCGATCATGTAGTTGTGCGGTACGCAGGCCAGGTCGCCGGCCGCGTACAGTCGGGGCACCGTCGTGCGGGCGTGCGCGTCGACCCGTACGCCCGAGGCCGAGTGGCCGCCGCACAGGCCGATCTCCGAGATGTGCATCTCGATGTCGTGGGTGCGGTAGTCGTGGCCGCGGCCCTCGTGGAAGGTGCCCCGGGTGGGCCGTTCGGTGGTGTGCAGGATCGATTCGACGGCGCTGACGGTCTCTTCGGGCAGATGGCTGAGCTTGAGGTACACCGGGGCCCGGTCGGAGGCGAGTTCGGCGGCGAACTCGGCCATCATCTGCCCCGACCAGTAGTCCGACTCCACGAACCGCTCGCCGTGCCGGTTCACCTGGTAGCCGCCGAACGGGTTGGCGACGTACGCGCAGGCCGGGCCGTTGTAGTCCTTGATCAGCGGATTGATCTGGAAGCACTCGATCCCGGTGAGCGCGGCCCCCGCGTGATAGGCCATCGCGTAGCCGTCGCCCGCGTTCGTCGGGTTCTCGTACGTGCCGTACAGGTAGCCGGACGCCGGCAGCCCCAGCCGCCCGCACGGCCCGGTGGCCAGGATCACCGCGCCCGCCCGGACGATCACGAACTCCCCGGTGCGGGTGTTGAACCCCGCGGCGCCGATGGCCCGCCCGTCCTGCGGGTGCGTGAGGACCCGCACCGGCATGACCCGGTTCTCGATGCGGATCAGCTCCCGCATCTCACGCCGCCTCAGCTGCCGGTAGAGGACCTTCTTGACGTCCTTGCCCTCCGGCATCGGCAGCACGTACGAACCGGACCGGTGCACCTGGCGGACCGCGTACTCGCCGTGCTCGTCCTTCTCGAACTTCACCCCGTACGACTCCAGGCGCTGCACCATCGCGAAGCCCCGCGTCGCAGTCTGCCGGACGGTGGACTGGTCGACGACGCCGTCGTTGGCGCGGGTGATCTCGGCGACGTAGTCGTCGGGTTCGGCCCGGCCCGGGACGACCGCGTTGTTGACCCCGTCCATGCCCATCGCGAGCGCGCCGGAGTGCCGTACGTGCGCCTTCTCCAGCAGCAGCACCCGCGCACCGCGTCCGGCCGCGGTCAGCGCGGCCATGGTGCCGGCCGTCCCGCCGCCGATCACGAGGACGTCGCAGGAGAGTTCGGTCGCGTCGGCGAGCGCCGGAACGGGAAGGGGAGTGTCCACCAGGGTCTCCACGGGAGGTGCCTTTCAGAGGGATTCGAGGATGCGTCGGCGCAGTTCGGCCGTCTCCGGGGCGTGCTGCGCGGCGCGTTCACGCGGACGCGGTACGTCCAGCACCCGGCCGGAGCCCAGCAGGGCGACCCGGTCGCCGAGGTGGAGGGCCTCGTCGACGTCGTGGGTGACGAAGACGACGGTCGCGCCCGTGCCGCGCAGGATGTCCACCAGCAGGTCCTGCATCCCGGCGCGGGTGTGCGCGTCGAGCGCACCGAAGGGTTCGTCCATCAGGACGGCACGGGGCCGCCCGGCCAGTGCCCGGGCCAGCTGGACGCGCTGCCGCTGCCCGCCCGACAGCTGGTGCGGCAGCTTGCCCGCGTGCCCGGCCAGACCCACCCGCTCCAGCCACTCGGCGGCCGACCGCCGCCGCTCGGCCCGGGGGACCCGGCGGATCGCCAGGGGCAGCTCCACGTTGGCCCTTACGGTGCGCCAGGGCAGCAGGGCGTCGTCCTGGAACACCAGCGCCCGGTCGGCGGCGGGCCCGGAGACCGGCCCGCCGTCCTGGGTGACCCGCCCGTCCAGCGGGGGGAGCAGGCCGGCGAGGGTGCGCAGCAGCGTGGACTTCCCGCAGCCGGACGGCCCGACCACGGCCAGCAGCTCCCCCGGCGCGATCCTCAGCGTGACCTCGCCCGGCAGGGCGACGCCGTCCGCGTGGCCCAGTCGTACGTCCTCCAGCGCGAGTGCCGCCCCGGTCTGCGGGGGAGCGTCGGCGGGCAGGACGGGGGAACTGCTCATGGAACCGGTTCCTTCCGGGGGACGGCCGTGGCGGCCGGGGCGGGCGCGGCGGCGGGCTCGGCGCCCGTGCTTACGGGGGTGCGCTTCGCGGCCGGCCGTGCGGCCGGGCGGGGGAGCCAGGCGGTGGCCCGGCGGCCCAGCAGCTCCACCGCGGTCGAGGTGAGCCAGCCCAGGGCGCCGATGGTGGCCATGCCGACGAAGACCCCCGGGTAGTCGAGGACGGTGTACGACTGCCAGGAGCGGTAGCCCACGCCGTACTCGCCCGAGATCATCTCCGCGGAGATCACGCAGATCCACGCGACGCCGATGCCCACCGAGAGGCCGCCGAAGACCCCCGGCAGGGCGCCGGGCAGCACCACCGAGAACAGCACCCGCAGCCGGCCGCCGCCCATGGTCAGCACGGCTTCCTCCCACACCGGGGTGAGGGCCCGGACCGCGTGCCGGG
Organism: Streptomyces sp. NPDC053432; assembly: GCF_055585365.1. NCBI lineage: Bacteria > Bacillati > Actinomycetota > Actinomycetes > Kitasatosporales > Streptomycetaceae > Streptomyces > Streptomyces sp. NPDC053432. The sequence continues at coordinate 3,187 of NZ_JBVJKF010000013.1, read as the reverse complement.
TCGACACCACCACCGGGAAGAAGGCGGCGGTGAAGGTGATGAACACGATGCCCTGCTCGTTCGTCGGCAGGAGCAGGATGGCGACTGGGACCAGGGCGATGGCCGGCACCGGCCGCGCCACCTCCACCAGCGGCCCCAGCAGGTCGGCGGCCCAACGGGACCGGGCGATCGCCGTGCCGACCGCCACACCCAGCACCGCGGCCAGCGCGAAACCCACCAGGATCCGCCGCAGGCTGTGGCCCAGGTCCTGCCAGTACGGGCCGGTGCCGAGCCGGTCGGCGAAGGCGGAGGACACCTCGCCGACCGTCGGGAACTGCTCGAACCGCAGCCACAGGTTGACGTCCAGGGAGGTCAGCAGCTGCCACAGCCCGAGGGCCGCGGCCAGCGAGGCCACCCGGATCAGCCAGCGGCCCCCGCTCATGAGGCGAGGCCCACGGCGTCCGTGTAAGCGATGACCCGCGCCCCGGCGTGACCGTTGACGTACCGCTTCGCGCTGGCCGGGGTGACGAAGGCCCGCAGCTCGGCGCCGTCGGCCACCCACACCGACCTGTCGGCGTACCAGAGGGTGCCCGTCAGGGCGTCCGGGACGTACGCGGCCCGCACGTCGGCGCCCTTGGCGGCCTTCAGCAGCTCCTTGGGGCTGTCGAAGGAGACCGTGGAGTTCTGACCCTTCAGCCACAGCTCCGCCTTGGCCGCGGCGGCCTGCGGGTAGGACGGGGCCTGCGTGGCCCGCTTCAGCGGCGCCGGATCGACGAAGGCGTCCACGTCCACGTCGCCCACCAGACCGGCCGCCTTGAGCACGGGGACGTCCTCCTTCAGCGCGGCGACCAGCTCCGGGCGGAGCTCCGGGTCGAAGGTGGCGATGCCGTTCGCTCCGTTGTAGAGGTAGACCACCTCGGCCGGCAGCCCGGTCTCCTTCGCGACCGACTCGGCCGCCGCCACCGGGCTCGTCCGCAGGTAGTCGGTCGCCCGGCGCTGCGCCTTCAGGAAGTCGTCGAGCACGCCCGGCCTCTCGCCGGCGAACTTCTGCCGGACGGTGACCCCGTGGAAGGTCGGGAGGTTCAGCTCGGCCCCGTCGTACAGGGCCTTCGCCCGGCCCTCGAAGGCCAGCTGGCCGGGCCAGGCCACGAACTGCGACAGCGCGTCCGCACTGCCCGCCTGCAGGGCCGAAGCCCCCACGCTGGGCTGCTGGTTGAGCTTCTGGATGCCCTTCTCCGGGTCGATCCCGGCGCGCTGCAGGGCCCGGATGAGGGTCCCGTCGGCGGCCGAGCCGACGCTCGTGGACACCTTCTTGCCGCTCAGGTCGGCCAGCGACTCCAGCTTCGAGTCCGGCGCGGTCACCACCGTGTTCAGACCACCGCGCAGGTTGTAGCCGGTGACCGCGACCAGCGCGGTCGGCTGCTTCAGTTCCTTGCCCTTGGCGGCGTTGAGCAGCAGCGGGAAGTCACCCATCGAACCGATGTCGACCTTGCCCGCGGTCATCTGCGCGGTGATGGGAGCGCCGGTCGCATAGTCCTGCCAGTCGACCTTGTACGTCACCCCCTCCTGCTTGCCGCGCGCCGCCAGCTCCTCCTCGAAGTAGCCGAGGGAGCGCAGCAGGGTGCCGGCCGTGACGGTGTTGATGGTCTTGGACTGGTAGCCGACGGTCACCGTGACCGTCTTCGGCGAGCCGCCCGCCGTCCTTGCGGCACCGCCGCAGGCGGTGGCCAGGGGCAGGAGAAGGGCGACCGGTACGGCGGGGAAGAGGATTCTGCGACGCATGGGGGAGGGGGCCTTTCACCGGAGCAGGTAGGGCATGTTGACGGTCACGGCACCGGTGGGACAGCGGGCCGCGCACGGGCCGCAGTACCAGCACTCGTCCACGTGCATGTACGCCTTGCCGTTGTCCTCGCGGATCGCGAGCGAGTCGAGGGGACACATGTCGACGCAGAGCGTGCAGCCGTCGATGCACTTGGACTCGTCGATGGTCACGGGCACGTCGGCGCGCTGGGGAACCAGGGGCATGGCTGTCTCCAAGGGCCCGGAAGGGCGGGGAACAGGAGGATGGGGGAGTGTTCAGAGCGAGCGGCGCAGCACGCCGCTCATGGTGATGCGGTCGCCGCGGAACCGGATGAACTCCAGGTCCACCGGCCGCCCGTCGGGCAGACGGGTCAGCCGCTCCAGCATCAGGACGGCAGCACCGCGCGGCGCCTGGAGGACGGCGGCGGAGTGCGCGTCGGCGTTGACGGCCTCGAGGGTGATCTCTGCGTGGCCCAGCGGGCTGCCGGTCAGAGACTCCAGGAGCCGGAACACGTCCGTGTTCTCGAGGTCGCAGCCGAGGAGTTCACCGCCCAGGTCCATGGGCAGGTAGGACAGGTCGAGGGAGAGCGGCAGCCCGTTCAGGCGGCGGAGCCGCTCGATGCAGAGGACGTCGCTGTACTCGGGCAGTTCCAGCCGGTGCGCCACGGGGCCCGGTGCGGTCACCGGTCCCACGGTGCGCACCTCGTTGGTGACGCGGCCGTGCTCGTGCAGGGTCTCGGCCAGGCCCTGGAGGCGGTCCAGGCCGTGCGGGTACTTCTCGCAGACCACCACCGTGCCGACCCCAGGCTGGCGGTCGACGAGCTGCTCGCCGCGCAGCAGGTCCAGGGCCTGGCGGACGGTGTTGCGGCTGGCCCGGTAGTCGGCGGCGAGGGCGTCCTCCAGGGGGAGGACACCGCCGGGGAAGCCGCCCGCCAGGATCTGGTGGCGCAGCAGGTCGGCGAGCTGCCGGGCCTGGTCCGCTCGCAGCCGGCGACGGCGCGCGGCGGCCACCGGGCGGGCGGCGGGGGCGGGTTCGGCGGGCATGGAACGAACGTACCGGCCCGGTGCCACCCGTGGTGTTGCCGCAGTATTGCGCCACCTGATGACCCGTTCGCACAGCTCTGACCTGCGGATTCGTAGGTGATGGGGCAAGATCCGCCACCACTGTGACCACCAGGTGGACCACGTGACGGCCAGGATGCGAACACGGCCGCGCCACGGCGAAAACAGCACCGGCTCCGCCGGAGGCGATGCCTCCGTGGAGCCGGTACTGGTGTGGGACGAGCAGGTGTGGAAGGGGATTTCAGCCCTTGACCAGGAGGCCGCGGCTGCGCAGGACCCAGCGTTCGGCGGGGCTGAAGATGAGCAGGTCGATGGCGATGCCGACGACGAGGATGAGGATGATGGC